>JBJKQB010000369.1:0-19589 GCA_046705825.1 Candidatus Acidiferrales bacterium | reverse complement strand
ACCTACTGGGTCAGCTCTGGCTGCGTCAGCTCCGGCTCGAAATGCCCTGTCTCTGAAGTTGTTCCGGCCTGGTCGGGCGTGCGAATCAAAAATTCGCCGCCCTTAGTGGTATACGGACAGGCGAAATACGGCCAATCCTGTATGGCGAAACTCGTGCATCGGTCAGACACTGCGTCTTTCGCGTCTGCCCAGCGACGCGGCTCGCCTGCTACAAACCCAAAACGGACGAGGAGGGGCAATCGGGCAAGATTTCCCCGTCACCCATTCTGCGCGAAGGATGAATTGGCAGTGAACAACCTGAACGGAAAGCGCCGTGAGATGGCCGGCATCAAGAAGGCCAAGACGGGGATCACGGGCCTGGACGAAATCACGCAGGGCGGGCTGCCCCAGGGACGCCCCACGCTGGTTTGCGGGAGCGCCGGGTCGGGCAAGACCATGCTGGCCATGGAATTTCTGATTCGGGGCGTGCTGCACTACGGCGAGCCGGGCGTGTTCATGGCCTTCGAGGAAACAGCCCAGGACCTCACGCAGAATGTGGCCTCGCTGGGCTTCGACCTGGACGACCTGGTGGCGCGGAAGAAACTTTATATCGATTACGTGCACATCGACCCGAGCGAAATCCAGGAAACGGGCGAATACGATCTGGAAGGGCTGTTCGTTCGGCTGAAGCTGGCGGTCGATACGGTAGGCGCGAAGCGAGTGGTGCTCGACACCATCGAGGCCCTTTTCTCCGGGCTGAAGAACCAAGCCATCCTGCGCGCGGAAATCCGCCGGCTGTTTCGCTGGCTGAAAGAGCACGGGTTGACGGCGGTGATCACGGGCGAGCGCGGGGACGGGCACCTGACGCGCTACGGCCTGGAAGAATACGTATCGGACTGCGTGATCCTGCTGGACAACCGGGTAAGGGACCAGGTGGCCACGCGGCGGATGCGCATCGTGAAATACCGCGGCACGGCGCACGGCGGAAATGAATACCCCTTCCTGATCGACGATTCCGGCTTCTCCGTGCTGCCGCTCACTTCGCTGGGCCTGGAACATCAGGCCTCGACGCAGCGCGTCACCACCGGAGTTCCGGGGCTGGACGAAATGCTGGGGGGCAAGGGGTTTTATCGCGGCTCGACGGTGCTGGTTTCGGGGAATGCGGGCAGCGGGAAGACCAGCCTGGCGGCGCATTTTGTGGAGGCCACCTGCGCTGCGCGCCAGAAGTGCCTGTATTTTGCGCTGGAGGAATCGCTCAGCCAAGTCAACCGCAACATGAAAAGCGTCGGGATCGATATCAAGAAGCACGTGGATGCCGGCCTGCTGAGCTTCCAGGCGTGGCGGCCCTCGAACTACAGCCTGGAGATGCATCTGGTGCGCATGCACAAGTTCATCGAGGAGTTCAAACCCGCCGCGGTGATCATGGACCCAATCACGAATCTGACCTCCGTGGCGGGCGAGAAGTCCGAGGTCACGTCGATCCTGACACGGCTGATAGATTTCCTGAAGGCGAGGCAAATCACGGCGCTGTTCACCAGCCTGACGGCGGGAGGAGTGGCTGCCGAAGTCAGCGACGTGGGCGTCTCCTCGCTGATCGATACCTGGCTGCTGGTGCGCGATCTGGAAATCAACGGGGAGCGCAACCGGGCGCTGTACGTCATCAAGTCGCGCGGCATGGCGCATTCGAATCAGGTGCGTGAATTCCTGATCACCAGCCGAGGGGTCGCGCTGGTTCCCGCCTATCTGGGCACGCACGGCGTTCTGACCGGCACGTCGCGTGTGATTCAGGAATCGCAGGAAGCGGCGGAACAGGTGCGCGTGCAGCACGATCTGGAGCGCAAGCAGTTGAAGCTGGAAGCGAAGCGCAAGGCGATGGAAGCGCAGATCGCGGCATTGCGCGCCGAGTACGAGATCGCCGAAAAGGAACTGGCTTCCGTTCTGGAGGAAGGGAAGACCGCAGGCCAGCAGCGCGCCGCCGATCGCGCGTCGTTTGCCAAAAGCAGGTTCTCGAACGGAGCGTCGCACGCGAAAGCGGCGTCGGCCCGGGAGAGCTGATGAAGAAACAGCGGAACAACAAAAGGGCCCATGGGAACGGGGGGGCGGACCCGTGCCTGTTGCGGCTGTACATTGCCGGCCAAACCCCGAAGTCCATTGCGGCGCTGCAAAATCTGACCGCCATTTGTGAACGGCGGTTCAAGGGCCGGTACAAGATCGAGATCATCGATCTGGCCCGGCGGCCGGAACTAGCGCGCGAAAACCAGATCTTTGCGATTCCCACGCTGGTGCGCCAGGTCCCTTTGCCCATCCGAAAAATCATCGGCGATTTGTCCGATCAGCAGCGCGTCCTGGTGGGACTGGCGCTGGAAGAGGCAGTTTAGGTTCGACCATGAAAAAGCGGGCACCAGGCAGGAGAGTGCGAGCGGGAAAAGGCGGCCGCCGCGGCGCGAGCGAACAAGCCACGTTCGTTTTGCGGCTGTACGTCACCGGGTCGACGCCGCGAGCGAAGAGCGCGGTGATGAAAGTGAAAAGCTTCTGCGAAGAACATCTGAAGGGCCGTTACCGGCTGGATGTGATCGATATTTACCAGCAGCCCGATTACGCCCGGGAAGAACAGATCATTGCCGCTCCCACGCTGGTCAAGAAGCTGCCGCGGCCGCTGCGCCGGCTGGTGGGCGACTTCTCCAGCCCCGAGCGGGTCATGGTGGGGCTGAGCTTGCCGCTATGAGCAGGACGACGGAGATGCCGGAATCATCCAAGAGCAAGAAGAAATGGCTGCTGGAGATCAACCGGCTGCGCTCACGCCTGGCCGAAGTGGAAGAATCGCTGGGCGCGATCCAGCGGGGCGAAGTGGACGCCCTGGTGGTGGCCGGCCCGGGCGGGGACCAGATTTTCACGCTGCAGGGGGCGGAGCATCCCTATCGGGTGATGGTCGAAGCGATCAACGAAGGCGCGGCCACGCTGCTGTTCGACGGGACCATTCTGTACGGCAATCGACAGTTTGCCGGCATGCTGAAAATACCGCTGGAAAAACTGATCGGCCGCAATTTCCTCGAGCTGTTCCCGCTCGCAGAGCAGGCGCCGATCGAGGAGATGCTGGGACAGGCGCGGGCGGGCGGAGTGCGCGGGGAAGTGGACTTGCCGCAGATGGGCGGCTCGGTGCTGCCTGCGCAGCTGTCGCTGAATCCATTCAATGATTCGGGCACGGATGCCCTGTGTCTGATCGCTACCGATTTGTCCGAGCAGAAGCGCGCGGAACTGGAACGCAGCCTGGCCGAGCGCGCGCTGACGGAGCAGGAACACCGCAACCGGCTGATCCTGTCGAATATCAAGGACTACGCGATTTTTGTGCTGGATCCCGGAGGCAACGTCACCGGCTGGGGATTGGGCGCGGAACGCGTCCACGGTTTTCGCGGCAGGCAGATCGTGGGCCTGCGCTTTTCGCGCTTCTACACGCAAGAGGAGGTCGAACGGCGCCAGCCGGAAATGGATCTGGAGGTTGCACGCTCGGAGGATCGCGCGGAGTCAGAGGGCTGGCGCCTGCGCCAGGATGGCTCGCGCTTCTGGGCCAACGTGATTCTCAACTCCCTGCGCGATGAGAAGGGGACGCTGCGCGGGTTCATCTGCATCACCCGCGACGTCACGGAGCGCAAGCGCGCGGAGGAGAATCAGCGCAAGCTCTCGATTCGGCTGATGAATTCGCAGGATGAGGAGCGGCGGCGCATCGCGCGCGAGCTGCACGACAGCGAGGGCCAGAACCTCAGCCTGCTGCTGATGTCGCTGGCCAAGCTGAAGCGCAAGATCGCGGGCCTGGACGCGGACTCGCACGCCGTGCTGGCGGAGTGCATCGAAACGGCAAACGAATGCCTGCGCGGTGTGCGCACGCTTTCTTACCTGCTGCATCCGCCGCTGCTGGATGAATTCGGGCTGATTTCCGCGCTGCAGTGGTACGTGGAAGGCTTCTCGGAACGCAGCGGGATTGCGGTGAACTTGAATCTCCCGGCCACCTTGAATCGCCTTCCGCCAGAGGTGGAAACCTCGTTGTTCCGGCTGGTGCAGGAGGGCCTGAGCAATATCCACCGGCACTCCGGCAGCGAAACCGCGGAAATTTCTCTGCTCAACGACGGCAACGAACTGCGCTTGACGATCGAAGACCACGGCAAGGGATTGGATGTGGCCCGGCTGGCCGAGGGGAACGGCAAGAGCGGGCCGGGCGTGGGAATCGCCAGCATGCGCGAACGCGTCCGCGAATTGAGCGGCACTCTCGAAATCGTTTCGGGCAAAGGCCGCACGCAGGTCAACGTGGCCCTTCCGGTCCCTTCCTCTACCCGCGCGCAAACCGCCTGACGCGGCAAATGCCGCTTTCCTGTGTCAAACTATGCGCTCCGACCCGTGAGGCGCACGGGAAAACACCGACGAGCGGATTCGTGCGATGAGAGACGAACAGCAGGCGAAGCCATTCCTCCTGGACGCCGCGGAGCGCAGCACGCTGTGGCGCACGCTCGCCGTAACGATCGAGAACTATCTCACGCAGATTCGCGAATTGCCGGCGTCGGCGGACCCGACGCCGGAGGCAGCGCGCGCGCTGGTGGATCGCTTCGATTTTTCGCGCCCGCTGGCGCCTGATGAGGCCGTGCGGCTCACGGCGGAAGCGCTCGTAGGGACCCAGGTGCACACGCCGCATCCGCGCTATTTCGGGCTGTTCAATCCGACTCCAACGACGATGGGAATCGCCGCCGATGCTCTGGTGGCCGCGTTCAATCCGCAGCTTGCGGTGTGGAAGCACAACCCGTTCGGCACGGAAGTCGAGCGGCGCCTGATGCGCGAACTGGGCGCGCGTTTCGGTTACGCTGCGGGCGAGACGGACGGCATCATGTGCTCGGGCGGCTCGGAGGCGAACCATACGGCGCTGCTCGCCGCGCTGGCGAACACCTTTCCCGCGCTGGATCGGGACGGCGTGCGGGGGCTTGAGTCCCAGCCGGTGTTCTATGTCTCCGCCGAGAGCCACCATTCCTTCCACAAAGCTTCGCGGCTTTGCGGGCTGGGCAGCGGCGCGGTGCGGGAAATTGAAGTGGACGCCGGTCTGCGCATGGAACCGGGCGCGCTGGAATCGGCCATTCGCGACGATCGGCAGCAGGGCTTTGCCCCATTTCTGGTGGTGGGCACTGCCGGGACGACCAACGCGGGAGCGATCGATCCGCTGCAGGAGATCGCGGCCATCGCCGCGCGCGAGAAGCTGTGGTTCCACGCTGACGCCGCATGGGGCGGCGGCGCTGCGCTCGTTCCAGAATTGCGTGCGCTGCTGGCGGGAATCGAGCGCGCCGATTCCATCACCATCGACGCGCACAAATGGTTGTGCGTGCCCATGGGCGCCGGGATTTTCCTGACGAGGCATCGGGAAGCTTTGAGGCGCACATTCCACATTTCCGCCGCGTACGTACCGCCACAAGCCGCGGGAATCCAGGCCGCCGACGCGTACGAAAGCTCGCTGCACTGGTCGCGGCGCTTCATCGGCCTGAAGCTTTTTCTCTCGCTGGCGGTGGCGGGATGGGACGGCTACGCCGCAACGATCCGGCACATGACGGAAATCGGCGCGCAGCTTCGGCGCGACCTTACAGCGGCCGAATGGGAAGTAGTGAACTCGACGCCGCTGCCGATTTGCTGCTTCCGCGACGCGCAGTTGCCCGAAGGCTCGGCGGAGTATCTCGAAGGCATCGTGCGCGAAGTGATCGCTTCGGGGAAAGCTTGGATCTCGACCACGCGTCTGCGCAATCGGATTCCTGTGCTGCGCGCGTGCATTACCAGCTATCGCACGAACGAGGACGATCTGCGGATTCTGGTTTCCGCATTGAATGACGCGCGCGCGAAATTGCGCGACCACGGCGGCGGTGCAAACCAAGTCTGCGCCTAGCCGGTTCCTTTATCTGACTTCCTTACTAAGATCTTCCTTGCTTCACTTGACCCTAAACCGAGGCACGCGTATGGTTTTTCCGCACAGCATAAACCCCGAATTCTTCAGGACTCAAGAGTCGAGGATCTCATCCATGAAATGTCTTAATTGCGGTTCGGAAATGACAAACAACCGGGTGATCACAAGAAAGGACCAGATTTCCTACGACATGTGTGAAAGGTGCGGAAGTCTCTGGCTCGACGCCGGTCAGTTGGACAAGATGGCCTTCAAGGTTGCCGGAAGCATTGAGTACTGCGAGCAAGAGGAGGAAAACCAGCCAGAACGAAAGGTGATGAAGTGCCCGCGATGCGAAGATTCTGTGCTGGACAAAGTGAAATTCCTGGAATCGGACGACATCTTCCTGCATTACTGTCGCAATTGCGGAGGGTTTTGGCTCGATGGCGGAGAACTCAACCTGATCGATAAGGAACTTACGCGGATTATGCCGGTTCAGGGGAAGGGATTCTCCGATTTCGTGAACAACGTTCATGTTCCCTATTGGTACAAGCGCATCAAGAGCAAGAGTAGCGAGACTGATTTTCACCTGGACGTTCCACCAATTCGAGGGGCCACCGTGGGGAAGGCTACGACAGACATTTGTCCCGATTGCCAGCACACCCTGAGCGAATACACGGTATTCTCGATGAAGTTCGAAGGTTGCCCAAAGTGCAAAGGCATGTGGCTCGTCCCGGACGAGCTGAGAGAATTGAAGAACAAAGTCGACAGCGGGTCTCTGCGCTGGTTGAATACCGAGATCGAGAACATCGAAAAAACGAGCGTGATCTCCACAAACCGGCCGTGCGTCAGATGTAAAACGGCTCAACTCGTGGCCGTCAACTTCGGGAAATCGTCGGTTCTCATCGACTGGTGCCCACAGTGTCACGGGATGTGGCTCGGTCGTGGCGAATTTCAGGCCATCACCGACTATTTGAAAAAAGAGTTGATGAGCGAGCACGCCAAGGACATCGAAAAGCAAGCCCTGTCCGACTTGAAGCATGTTTGGAGTGGAGGACCGGAAGGCAGGCTCGATGAGGCTCTTGACGCCAAGGCCGCTCTTTCGGCACTGGTCAGCGCCACCATCTTTGAGCACCCGAAACTATTCAAGCTCTGTATGAGTATGCCCCAAATCTAGTTTGCGGCGGTTTCTCCAGTGGGCCAGACTCCTGGAGTGTTTTCTCACTGAGTGTGGGGCAAAACGCCAAGCGCAAGAGGGGCACAACGCTCGAGCGGCTACTCCTGAGGCTTGATCTTCTGCGTGCCCTTGGGCCAGTGCGGCTTGAAGACGGAATCGGGGATGTTGGGATTCCGCACCACGCGGGTATAGGTGACGATCGAATAGTCGCCGGAACCCGTTTCCCAGAACTCCTGGCGCACGGGAAGCATGGACGACAGGTCGAGCCACAATTCCACTTTCGAGATTTGCCTGCGCACGGCGGCGGACTTCGGCGTGAGCTCCAGCTCGGCGGTCCGGCGGTCGCCAATGACCGGCTCGCCCAGGAGCGTCACGCGGTAAGCCTTGCGCAATTCCTTGCCGGAAGTGCCAAAGCCGAGCAGCAGAAACTGGTCCACCAGGCCGCGATGCTTCCCAAGATCGTATTCTTCGACGCGCTGCAGGCCCGGGTTATAGACGTACAGGTTGTCGCCATTGCGCAGGATGGTGCGGGGCTCGGGAGTCTTCAGTTGCAGGAGCATTTTGTCGCCGCGCACGCGAATGCTGCCGGATTCGGTCGAGCGGTCGTTGACCACCACGGTAACCTTGGTGCGCTCCACGTCGGCGGAAAGGCTGCGGAAGTCCCTGGCCGCCTGGTCTATTTGCCGCTCGACCGATTCCAGCGTGTCCGCCTGGCGATTGGAGGCTGGAAGGGCTCGCAGCAAGCCGCACGTCAGAAGCAAGGCGACCGCAAGGACCGGCATGGGCCGAACTTCTCGCATCAACGCTCCCCATATGAAAGCTCTGGACTTAGACGCCGAAGCGCCTCATTCGCAGGCCAAGGCAACAGCAGATCCCTCACCAGCGTTCGCAAACAGCGCGACCGGGTTCGGGATGACAGGCCAGCGCCCCGCGCCCAGGAATGGCGGGTCCTGAAGCGTTCATCCCGGCGGCAATGTGTCCCGAAAAAGCGCGATGATACCACATCGTTTGGATGCGCCGGACCAAAAGACGCGGCCGATCTTTCGAGCCGGCACCTGGCGCCACGGACTCGCCCTTTCATTTTGCTTCCTTCGTTAAGCGTAAGAAAATCAGGGGGCATACAGCCTTTTGTGTATCGAAATTTCTACTGGGGCTTTGGATTTTTTACAGAGGCGGGCCAACTCCGGAGGCTCGTTTTGAACGACTTAAGTTTGGCTTCTGGCGTGCGATAACAGGCCGGGTCAGGGGGAGGAAAGCCGAGGATCCCTTAGGGGATTGAGGGCTGGGCCGGCTTCCTTCCCCGGACCCTTCCGCCGACACTCTTTCCGAACCCCTCCAAGGTATCGCGGCGGAAGTGCGTTTGTTCCTTTCCGTGGTGAACTTAAGCAGCTCAAGAAGCAGTCATAGATGCTCGCTGAGAGTCTTGCGCTGCATGGGCGATCTCCATACGGTCGTACACGGCTCCTCTCCAGAATCCCGCCGCAGGTCACGAATTTTGGATGGGTTCGATTCGCAAAAATGATAGGCGGCAAAAGCAGAGTCGAAGCGATTTTCGTTTCGAAATTGGATAAAATTGCGGGACCGCGTTTATCCGGGTTCTCCGGCAAGCTGCCGGCAACCTCCGGCGCACGGTTGGGGCGTGGTCCAATCGGTAGGACACCTCACTGTTAATGAGGATGGTGTTGGTTCGAGTCCAACCGCCCCAGCCACTTCATCAGTCTTTGACCACGGGGAAATTCGCTTCGGTCCAGCCGCGCCAGCCGCCGTCCATGGAGATGACGTTGCGGTAGCCCATCTTCTGGAGGTTGTCGGCAGCGAGCGCGGACCGAAAGCCGCCGCCGCAATAGAGCACGATGGTGGCGTTCTTGTCCGGGATGGTTTTCTCGACATCGCGCTCGATCACGCCTTTGCCCAGGTGGATGGCGCCGGGCAAATGGCCGCGCGCCCATTCGGCGTCTTCGCGTGTGTCCACCAGAATGAACGGCTCGCCCGCATCCATGCGCTTCTTGGTCTCGCGGAAATGCTCTTCCTTGACGCGCCGCTTGGCCTCGTTCACCAGCTTGAGAAAACCCTCGGAATGGTGATGCGCCATTCGCTGTCCCCCTGGAGACTGCCCATTCGAAAACGTATCACACGCGCGAGGGGAGCCAAAAACGAAATCAGAAACCAGCGCAGGGTATGAGTGCGCCGACAGATCGAGACCTGCCTTGCGCGTCACGTGCCCCGCCGGCGCCGCAGATCCGGGACAACTGCCTGCGGGTACGCAGGTGACTCTTGCAGCTTCGGCCACCCGCGAGGTGTTTGACTGAGCCCGGCCGCGCGCCTATACTTCTGTTTCCCCCAGGAAAGGGTCTTGCATGGGCGTCATTGAAAACCGCTTTGAACGCAGCTACGTCCTCTCCACCGTCGATTATGTGTTCAACTGGGCGCGCAAAAGCGCCATCTGGCCGCTGACTTTCGGGCTGGCCTGCTGCGCGATCGAGATGATCGCGTCCACCACGTCACGCTTCGATATTGCGCGCTTTGGCGCGGAAGTGTTTCGGCCGTCGCCACGCCAGGCCGACCTGATGATCGTGGCGGGCACCGTCACGCTGAAGATGGCGCCGGTGCTGCGGCGCGTTTGGGACCAGATGCCGGACCCCAAGTGGTGCATCTCGATGGGCGCCTGCTCGAGCGTGGGCGGCCCGTTCAACGTCTATTCTGTGCTGCAAGGGGTGGACCGCATTGTTCCGGTGGACGTTTACGTAATTGGGTGTCCGCCGCGGCCCGAGGGCCTGTTCTATGCGCTGCTGAAGCTGCAGGACAAGATCGACCAGATGACCCTGGCCAAGCGCCCGACGGAAGTCCGGCTGAACGAAAGCATGGTCGATGAGTTCAAGCGCGGCGTGATGGTGGCGCAAACGCCCCAGCCGCGATAAAATCCGCAACTCGAAACGCGAGATTCGAAATGCGCGGAACGCCGGCGCGCGGTGAGTGCGTTTTTCCGCGAGGGCGCGACCGGCGCAACTGTAGAGGCGGGTTTCTACAACCTGCCCGCTATGGCGGTATCCGACCCAGCTCAAATTGGAGACGGCGCGATGGCCTTTCTCAGGGTGCTCAAGAAAGACGAGGTCCCCGCGGGCATGATCCGCGAGCTGCAGATCGACGGCAAAGTGCTCGCCCTGGCCAATGTGGACGGCAAATTCTACGCCATCGATAATGTCTGCCTGCATCGCGGGGGTCCGCTGGCGGAAGGCGAACTGAGCGGCCACTCGGTCACGTGCCCCTGGCACGGATGGCAATACGACGTGACCACAGGCAAAACGGTGATGAATCCGGCGGTGGGAGTGCAAACCTACGCGGTGGAAGTGCGCGGGGACGATATCTACGTCGATATCGGCTAGGGGCGCTGCTGGGCCGGGCGGGTGACTTCCGCGCATCTGCAACATTCTGCTTGGCTTACGCTTGCAGTCGGCGGGGATCAACGCCTGGGTCCGCTTATCCTCGGCAAGGCACATTCTCTGCAGATTCCTTCTACTTTCTCTGTTCAAGTGCCCGCCACTCCGTGTATAGTGCGCGCGGCCACTGATTGTCGTGGCGTGCAAACGTGCCCGCCTGGGCCGGGCACCTTCTACTGACGGATGACGCAACCTCCTATTACAAAGCCACGCCGCTGGCTGCTGGCGGTCGACCCTCGCATCTACCATTGGGATACGCTGTTCGTGAAAGGCAAAGAGATGTGGCGGCATGCGGGGAGCAAGCCGGACGCCTTGCGCCAGCTGAAGCAGGCCCGCAAGGGCGACCGGGCGCTCTGCTATCACGGCAAAGGCGAGCATTCCGTCTACGCTCTGGCGGAGATCAGCCGCGATCCGTACCCGGACCCTCACCATCCCGAGGAAAAGAAGCTCGTGGTGGACCTGCGGGCCATCGAGCGGCTCCCGCGGCAGGTCACGCTTGTGGAGATGCGCGCAAATCCGGCGCTGCGCAAAATCAAGTTCCTGAAGAATACCCGGCTGACCATCTGCCCGGTCACAGACGAGGAGTACGCCGAGATCCTGCGCATGGCCGGCATCGTAGCCTCCCCCGGCATTCCACTGCCGTAAGACCGTCGAAACTCGAAAATGGAAATTCGAAATTCGCTCCCATGCAGCACGCACGAACTTCCCGTTAACCGGGCGCCCGACTATATTCTCAAAAGAGGGTGAGTGGCTTATCGCTGCTTAGGTCTCTATACGTACTCAACCAGTTGTACCAGTCCTCGTCAAAAGCAAAAAGACTTACTGGAATTGACAGCTCTTGTTTCTCTTCCATATTGCCCCACAACGTCAATAAAGTCCCTTTGCCAGTATGCACTCTCTCAATCGCTGTGATCGAGGAGCGCGGCAGCGAGTTCACTGAAAACATTTGCTTAAACGTAACCGAATACTGGTCGACGCGAACTGCCGTGGTGAGCGGGCGAGCAACCATGAAGATGGAGAGCAGGGCAAGCGGTATCGACAAAATCCAAAGGTCACGCATCAGGACGGCGGCGACAATAAGGAAGACGGCTCCAAAAACAAAGTGATACCAACAATAGAGCGAATTGAACCGATATACCTTCTTCTCGGATAGCGCCAACGAGGATTTGTTCATATTCGCTTGGTTATACCTGCAACCCGGTTTGCCGGTCAATTCCCCGCGCGGATGCAAGGAGCGCGGTGCTTCCCCCGCCACTAGAACGGTCTTCCCATTTTACGTTTTCTCTTTTCCCTTTTCCGATTTTCGAATTTCGTATTTCGAGTTTCGGATGTAGTGTCTTTGCGTGCCTGAGCTTCCCGAAGTCGAGACGGTGGTCCGCGGCCTGAAAACCGCTCTCCCGGGGCGGCGCATTCTCGGCGTTCGCCTCGCAAAGACCGATTTCATCGATGATCCCGCCATTCTGGAACGCGATCTGCCCGGAGCCGTGATCCAGCAAGTGCGCCGGCACGGAAAATTCATCGTGCTGGAGCTGGAGCCGGCACGCGACGGCGCGGGAAAGCTTTCTCTCTTCGTTCATCTTGGAATGACGGGGCAGCTGGTCATCTATCCCGCAGAAGCCCCTGCGCGGCCGCACACGCACGTATTTTTTGCGCTCGACGATGGCCGCGAGCTGCGCTACACCGACATTCGTCGCTTTGGACGCATGTGCCTGGTGCCCCGCGCGGAACAGGCGAGCGTGCTCGGCGACCTCGGCCTCGATCCCCTGGAAGCCACGCAGCAGGAATTTTCCGCCGCGCTGCACGCGCGCAAAGCGCACATCAAGGCGCTGCTGCTCGATCAAAGCGTGTTGCGCGGCATGGGCAACATCTACACGGACGAAAGCCTGTGGCGCGCGAAAATCCATCCGCGCCGCCTGGGCGCGAACCTCACTCCCAAGGAATTGCGCGCGCTCTACCGCGCGGTGCAGGACGTGCTGAACGAAGCGATTCGCTCACGCGGCTCATCGATTTCCGATTACGTCGATTCAGCGGGCGAGCAGGGGGAATTTCAGCTGAAGCATCGCGCCTACGATCGCGAAGGGGAGAAATGTTTCCGTTGCCGCACGCCGATTCGCCGCATCATCGTCGCCGGGCGCAGCAGCTACTTCTGCCCACAGTGCCAGCGGGCCCCGCGGAAAAGCAAAACACGAAATTCGAAACACGAAATTCGGAAGTCGAAAACAGTACGTTCGCGGAAATAGCAGCAGCTCGACCCGGCAAAAACAAGAGACGAAATTCGAAACACGGCTCGATTTCTCGCAGGAAGTAGGGGCGATGCCAGCTGCACCCGGGTTTCCTTTTTCCTTTTTCCCTTTTCTCTTTTCCGTTTTCCGAATTCCCAGTTCCGCCGCTCTTCGCGAAGGCCTTGGATTCTCTCTTGGCCCGGTGGTATTCTGAAGATGTTCCGGGCAAATGGGCCTGCCATTTGCTGCAAGTCTCGCTTACCCGCAGTCTAACCGCCCAGCCAATTCATTGACGGCGATGCATCTGACTCTGCGGCATCTTTCGGAGACTTCGACAAAGCGCTCCGAGCGGCGAGCGAAGAGGCTGGCTGCGAGTTTGCCCGTCCGCGAGATGTGGGATTTCTTCTCGCTGCTAAAAACTTCCTTCCAGCGCGCATTCGATCACGACGCGTTTGCCGTGGCCAAGGCGGCGGCCTATTCCTTGATTCTCACTCTCTTCCCGGCCTTGCTGGTGCTGGGCGCGGTGCTAGCCAGCTCACACCGGTTCGAAGCTTACGTCGGAGAGATCGTCGACGCCCTGGGCTGGATTCTGCCGACCGGCAGCGCAACGGCCGCCGCGTACATCCGGAGTAACGCGTTTCATCCGGCCGGATTCCTGATCGCAACTTCATTGTTGACCCTGTGGACCGCCTCCAGCGCCATCGTTTCGTGGATGGAAGGTTTTCGCAATGCCTATCGGCTGCCGCGCACCTGGGGGCTGGTCAAAGAGCGCCTGATCGCTTTCTCCCTGGTGATTCTCGCCGGAATCCCGCTGCTGTTTGCCACCGTATTGCTGGCGTTCGGCGGCGAGATTGAAAATCGCCTCGTTCCCTACGTGGGCCACGGCTGGGATCCGTGGGTTCTCCTGCTTTGGACCGGAATCCGCTGGACCATCGCCAGCGTGACGTGCGTGGCCGTGATCGCGCTCATCTACCACAACGCGGTTCCGCGCACACAGCCCTGGCACACGGTTCTTCCCGGGGCGATTGCGGCGAGCGCGATATGGTTTGCGGTTACCCTGCTGTTTGGCTGGTATTTGCGCCAGTCGAGCGAGTACAGCATCATTTACGGCGTGCTGGGCATGGGGATGGCCCTGCTGGTGTGGATGTATGTGGTCTCGCTGATCGTGCTGGTGGGCGCCGAACTCAACGCGATTCTGTTTCCGCGCGCGGTCGCCCAGCGCCGCGCCGCGTGAGCACGCGCCGCGTACGTGATTTTATCCGTTGGCGCTCATCGCGGTATACTCGGCTCATGCGACATCTCGTCGACATCGGCAGCCTTGCCGAGAAGGAGGTGATCCAGTGAGGGTAGCTTTATCTTGACGCAGTAGAGGAGGCGCTTGTGAACTTACCGAGCGCCTCTCTCCTTTTCTCCGGCCTGTGGATGGGCTCTCCTTTGTTCTTGCGTCGAAACTCTCGCGTCCAAACAAGCGCGTACAAATCCCGACTTCGCATTTTCCACTTCACTTTTCTATTTTCCGATGGAGACGGGCGTCTGGGGCCGAAGGCAAAGACTGTCGAAACGCAGCTATGCTGAATTTCGAGTTTCGGTTTTCGAGTTTCGATTCCCGGGCCGGCAGGCGTAGATGAGAATTGCCCCGGCGAACGAAAACACAGCCGCGTAAATGAATCCCGCCGTGGCGTCCACCGCGGACCACAGCGCGCCCACTACGACGCTCGATACCAGATCGCCTATCCCGTTTGCCGTGGCCAGAACACCGAATCCCAACCCGCGATTCGCGCGAGGCAAAATCTCCGAAGCAGCCGATTTCTCCAGCGACTGCGTAATCCCGATGTGGATTCCGGCGAGACCGAACAGAAGCGCAAGAATGGGAAGCTGCGGCCGCTCAAAGATGAAACCGACGTACGCGATGGCGGCAACGACATACCCGGCGGCGAGGAGTTTTCGTTTGTCCACGCGATCCGCCAGGGCTCCCGCGGGATACGTCGCCGCCGCGTTCACGGCGTTGTGAAAGGTGTACAGCGCCACCGACAGCTCCGCGGCATGCGCCATTCCATAGCGCGGGGTCAGGATGTGCGCGGCGCGCAGAATCAGCAGCGTGGGCGCGAAATCGCCGATGCCGTGGACGAACACGCCGGAGAGGTAGCGCCAATAGTCTTTCGGAAGCTGCTTGACACTGGAAATGAAGCTGGGGGCATGATGGCCTTCGTGCGCTTTGCCCTTGGGCGCGAGCGCGGCGAAGGCGACGGCTGCCGCGAGCCCCGGGACAATCGTCCAACGCAGCACGCCGCGCATGCCGATGATGCCGATCAGCGCGGTGGCGCAAAGCGGGCCCAGCACGGCGCCCAGCGTGTCCATGGCGCGCTCGAAGCCGAAGGCGCGGCCTTGCTGTTCCGGCGCAACGGAATCCGCCAGCAGCGCGTCGCGCGACGGCCCGCGCGAGCCGCGCCCCGTCCATCCCAGCGCGCGCAGCAGCAGGACGAACGGCCAGCTCTGCGCAAAGGCGTATCCGAAGGTCGAGAGGCCCGTCGCGCAATAGCCGATGATGCCGGTAGGCTTCCGCCAAGCCGGCCGGTCGGCGATCCAGCCGCCCGCCAGTTTCGCGAAGCTCGACAGGCCGTCGGCAACGCCCTCGATCACGCCCAGCGCAACCGCCGGCGCGCCCAAGCTGGCCAGAAAAGCAGGCAGAATGGCGGTAGCCGCTTCGTGGCCCCAATCGGAAAAGAGACTGGCCAAGCCAATACCGAGGACGCCTCGTTTGAGCCAGCGTTTCGGGGGAGGATGGGCGGCAGCCGTGTCGCTCACGGGGCTATTATGCGGGACGTTCTCGAATTTCGGCCACGATTTCGAGCGTTACAAAAGCCACGGTACATCCGTGGGAACGAGGTTCACTTGGATTGGCCGGGCTATAGACTGTGCGTCAGTGCCGCAAGCGCAGGCGCGGCTCCGTTCCATTCATCAGCCGTTCCATATTTCCGCGATGCTTCACCAGAACGAGGATGGAAATCAGGATCGTGCCAACCGTGACCGCAGGAGGCGGGGCGAGATGCGGGGCGTACAGGAAGTGCACGAAAAAGGGCAGCCCGACCGCGGCGAGGATCGAGCCCAGCGAAGAATAGCGCCAGAACGCCACGATGACGATCCACAAAACGACAGCCGCCAGCATTGCGGTCGTGGCAATGGGCAGGAACACGCCGAGGCTGGTGGCCACTCCCTTGCCGCCCTTGAAACGCAGCCAGACGGGAAACATGTGCCCGATCACCGCGGCCAAAGCGGCGGCCATCATCCAGCGGTCGTTCGCATGCGTCCAGCGCGACGCGATCCACACGGCCAGATAGCCCTTTCCAGCATCGAGGATCAGCGTCAGAATTCCGGCAACCGCACCGGCATTGCGCGCGACGTTCGCCGCGCCAATGTTCCCGCTGCCCGTTCCCCGAATGTCCGACCCGCGCACTTTCACGATCAGGAACCCGAACGGGATGGAGCCCAGCAGATAGCCGACCACCGGTACAAGCCAGGTTGAATTCACTCCGCTCCTCTTGTGAATGGATAGCTGGCGAGCCGCCTGTATTCTGCACCCGAAGGATGAAGAATGCTCTCGAAGAGATGAAATTCCGTTTCGCGCGCGCGGCCCAGTTCGCGGGACTCCATTTCGCCCGCGGCGCGAGCCAGTTCCGGCAGTTTGGCAGGCTGCGGGAAACGGGCCAGCGTCAGATGCGGAACGAAATCGCGCGATTCCGGGGCGATGCCGAGCGGCTCAAGCGCGTTTTCGATATCTTTCGCCAGAGGAACGAGGTTCGCGGACGCTTCGATCCCGCACCAGATCACGCGCGGGCGCTTGTCATTGGGGAAAAATCCCACGCCCCGAAAACGCAAATCGACCGGTTGGGGCGAGCGGATCTCCGCGAGGGCGGCTCGGATCGGATCGAGCTGGTCTTCCGCCACGTAGCCGACGAATTTCAGTGTAACGTGCATTCCCTCGGGCCGCACCCAGCGGGCGCTGCGGGCAAGCGGCTTCAGGTCCGCGATAAGTTCGCGAATGGCCTGGCGAACGTCCTCGCGAAGCTCGAGCGCGACGAACAGGCGCAGGCTCATGCGCGTTGCTTGCGCGCAGAATGCGGGAAATGGCGGCGGACCATGTCCAGCGCGGTTTGTGTGGCGAAGCGGCGAATGCGGTCGCGGTCGCCGGGAAAGCGTAGGGCTTTTTCGGCGGCGCCACGCTCGTCGGCAAGCCCGATGTGAACCAGCCCGACGGGCTTTTCCGCGGTGCCGCCCGTGGGGCCGGCGATCCCGGTTGTGCCGACGCCGATGGTCGCGCCGGAGCGCTTGCGGATTCCCTCGGCGAGCGCGAGAGCCACTTCCGAGCTGACCGCGCCTTTGGCCTCGATCATCTCTTTGGGCACGCCGACCAGCGAAGTCTTCAGCTCGTTGCTGTAGCAGACCACGCCGCCGAGAAAATAGGAGGAGCTGCCCGGCACATTGGTCAATCGTTCAGCGAGCATGCCTCCGGTGCAGCTTTCGGCCACGGCGATGGTGGCGCGGTTCTCGGTGAGAATGCGCGCGACCACTTCTTCCAGCGACTCGCCGGCGCTGGAGTAGAGATGCTCGCCCAGGGCGAGCGCCATGCGCCCGGCAATCTCATCGAGCAGGTGTTCCGCTTTCGCCGGATCGCTGGACCAGGTGCGCGGATGCAGCTCGATTCCCGCCGGCGTGGCCAGAATGGTCGTCTCACTGTCGGGATAAAGCGCATAGAGCGGCGAAACGCGCTCCTCCACTTCCGATTCAGTCAAGCCCACGACGCGCAGCTCGCGGGTGTAGAGGCGCTCGCGATGATTCAACTTGGCCAGGCGCGGGCCTACCTCCGTCTCGAACAGCGCGCGCAACTCGAGCGGCACGCCGGGCAGCAGCACGATAATGTGGCCGTCCGATTCGAGCCAGAGGCCCGGCGCTGTTCCGCGCGGATTCGGAAGGATGGTGGCGCCTTCCGGAACCATGGCCTGGCGCACGTTGATTTCAGGCATGGCGCGTCCGAAGCGGCGAAAGCGTTCCTGAATGTGCCGCAGGACGCCCTCGTCGACGCGCAGCTTGCGGCCCAACAGCTCGGCCACTGTATCGCGCGTGCGATCGTCGTCGGTGGGACCAAGTCCGCCCGAGGAGACGACCAGCTCAGCGCGGCTCATGGCGTGCGCGAACGACGAGCGCATCTCTTCCGGCGAGTCGCCCACCACGGACTTGTGGATGACGCGCACGCCCAGCAGATTCAGCTCCGCTGTGAGGAACAGGGAATTCGTGTCCAGGCGAAAGGGTGTGAGCAGTTCCGAGCCCACCGCTATGATTTCCGCGTTCATGGAATTTGACCGCAGCGCGTGCGTAGCACGGCGCGGCTCGAGCCGCACGGTCCGTTCAGCCGCGCAGTTTTGTTGTACCCGATACCGGCCCGTGCGCGCAAGAAGACGCGCGTGAGTTGCAGGTGTGACGAACCGTTTGGAGGAGGACGGGAGCATCCGGTGGGAGGAGGCTCCCGCGCCCTCAAACTACATCGATCGCTCGACTTCGCCGATCACGCCGTCCAGCGTGCGGATGGCAAAGTCCGCCTGCTCTTCGTCGATCAGCAGCGGCGGGCAGAGCCGCAGCGTGGTGTCCCCTGAACCGAGCACGAGCAGGCCTTTGTGAAAAGCCTGCTGCACGATGCGATTACGCAGGTCCGGGGCCTTTTCTTTGGTTTTTTGGTCGCGCACGAACTCGATGCCGATCATCAATCCGCGGCCGCGAATGTCGCCGACGATCTTGTGCTTCTCGCGCCAGTCGGCCGTTTTCTTCATGATGATATCGCCCATGCGCGCGGCGTTGGCGATGTATTTTTCTTCCAGCAGCTTGACCGTGGCCAGCGAAGCCGCGATGCATACGGGATTGCCGCCAAAAGTGGAGGCGTGCGCGCCGGGGGTCCAGTTCATCACGCTGCGCCGCGCGATCATGGCGCTGAGCGGCATGCCCGAGGCGATTCCCTTGGCGGTGCACAGGATGTCCGGCTCGGTGCCGGCGTGCTGGCAGGCCCACCATTTGCCCGTGCGTCCCATGCCGGACTGTACCTCATCAACCACGAGCAGAATGCCGTATTTGCGGCAGATGCGCTGCAAGCCCTGCAGGAATTCCGGAGGCGCGGGCAGGTAGCCGCCCTCGCCCTGGATGGGCTCGATGAAAATTCCGGCGACTTCCTCGGGGTCGACGCGCCGGCGGAACAGCTCGTTTTCGAGATAGCTCAAGCAGTCTTCCGAGGCGTGCTCCGGGCGCACGCCGTAGGTGCCGCGGTAGGTGTCCGGATATGGCATATGGAAAACGCCCGCCAGCAGCGTGCCGAATCCCTTGCGCTGAACCGAGCGGCTCGCCGTGAGCGATAGCGCGCCCATGGTGCGCCCGTGAAACGCGCCATGAAAGGCCACGAGCTTGTCCCGCTTCGTGTGGTACTTCACCAGCTTGATGGCGGCTTCGATCGCTTCCGCGCCGGAATTGCCGAAATAGACGCGCTTCGGCTCCGGGCCCGGAACGAGCGAGGCCAGCTTCTCCGCCAGCTCGACCAGATTCGGATAATAAAAATCCGTTCCCGACATGTGAATCAATTCCGCGGCCTGCTTCTGGATCGCGGCGACCACCGCCGGATGGCAATGCCCCGTAGCGACCACGGCGATGCCCGCGGCAAAATCCAGAAAGGTGTTTCCGTCGACGTCCTCGACCAAGGCCCCGTGCCCGCTTCGCGCGACCATCGGATAGTCGCGGGTGTAAGACGGGGAGAGAAATTCGCTGTCTTCCTTGACGATCTCCTGCGCTTTGGGACCGGGCAGCGCAGTCACCAGATTCGGCAACTTGATTTCCGT
>JBJKQB010000368.1:0-3164 GCA_046705825.1 Candidatus Acidiferrales bacterium | reverse complement strand
TGCCGGCAACTATGGCGAGGCGGGGGCAATCGATTATTACGGGCCGGCGTTGGGCTTGCCGCGCGCGATCAGCGGTCACAACAGCTATTTCGATTGGGGTCCGCGGAATTATTCGGGCTCCTGCGCGGGCAGCGCGTGATAGACGCGCGCGACCGACTGGGCCAGATTGGGCCAGCCAAGCATGTCCGCGTAGAGTTGCGGCAGGCGAGCGGTGGCGTCGCGTTCCGTTTGCGCGCGAAAGAAGCTCGGAAAGAAATTCTCGTAGCGCAGGAACGTCCCGACCGGCAGGACGGGCACCGCCCACGGCAGCATGATCAGGCCCGAGACCGCCAGCAACGGAACCAGCGCCGCGCGCTGGCGCAGTCGCGAAATGGAACGGACGCGCTCCCAGGAAACAGCGCCCGCCGCGATCAGAACGGGATAAACGGGAAGCGGATAGTAGCTCTTGCCGTCGCCGGCGACGAAAATCGCCAGCACGATCAAATAGCTCCAACCGAGAAAGCGGAAGCGCTTCTCATCGGGCGCCATGAAGCACCACAGCAAGCCCGCCAGCCAAATCGGGAAAGAAAGCGGATTCAGAAACAATAGCTGCTGCCCCAGGAAGACCAGCGGGCCGATCTGCTCGTTTTTGAGCAGCTGTGCGTTGCGCACCACTTCGATTTGAGGCCAGCCGTGGCGCGCCTCCCAGATCAGGTTTGGCGCAAACAAGGCCAGCGCGATCAAGCCGCCGATCCAGATCCATTTCGACTGGAAAATCCGCCAGTTGCCCGCCAGCAGCAGCCCCAGGACCAGCGCAAACCCGAACACGATCATGGTGTGCTTGTTTTCGATTCCAATTCCCGAGATAGCGCCAAACGCGAGCCACAATTTGGGCGATTGGCCCTTGAGGATACGGATGGCCAGCCACGCGCAGAGCATCCAGAACAGCGGCTCGAACGCATTCATGGAAAAGAAGCTGTCGAAGGCAAGATAAGCGGGCACGCACAGGACCGTCAGCGCGGCCAACAGCTGCGCGGTCTTCCCGCCGCCCAGCTCGCGCGCCAGCACTCCGGCCAGAAAAACGAGCGCGGCGCCCGCCAGCACGGGCAGCACGCGAATGGAAACGATGGAATTGCCGAAAACGTGGCGCGAAAACCATGCCAGCGCGGCGATCAGCGGCGGCTGGTCGATGTATCCCCAGGCCAGATGGCGCCCGCAGGCCATGTAATAGAGTTCGTCGCGGAAGAATCCATAGCGGGTGATGCCCGCACACTGGACCAGGATCTTCGCGATGGCGAGGGCCAGCAATCCCCGCACGGCCAGCGCGGGCGCTGCGGGCTGTACGGCAACGGCAACTTCCGATGGAGCTTCCGCGCGGTCGATCGAAATGGTCATGAGCCAAGAGAACCGGTAGAGCAACAGCTACAACCGCAAGTCCTGCAGCGAATTTCGGCCGGCGGCGCGTTCAAGGCCACGCTACACGGCTGCGCGCGGCAGCGGAGCCTGACGTTAGCGAATTTATGCGCCGGCCTTGATCGTCGCCGTCTTTATCGAATCCAGTTTGGGGAAATTTTTGTCGAGATAGGCTTTTCCCTGCCGGGTGATGGCGCTCTGATCCGGGCTTTCGCCATACCCGGCATAAAGGCCCTGCACGACGTCCATCCCTTGCGTCACCTGCCCGAAGGGAGAAAAGCCCTGCCGGTCAAGAAACCCGTTGTTGCCCAAATTGATGAAGAGCTGGGTGGTGCGGGTGTGCGGGCCGGCGGTCGCAAAGGTGATGTATCCCGGCTTGTTGCTCTGCGTGACGGGATCGTCTTTGATGTTGGCGCTCCGCCATGCGCCGTTCACCGCCGGATTCGCGCCGAGCCCGAACTGCACGATGAAGTTCGGCACGATGCGAAAAAACGCTGCGTCGCTGAAAAAATCGTGCTTGACGAGATTGTAGAAGCGGTCCGCGCCCAGCGGCGCCCACGCCCGCGTCACATGCACGGTGAAATTACCCTTGGTGGTCGCGAATTCCACATCAAACGCTTCCGGCGCCTTTTCGTTCAACGAGCCGGGTTTCAGCAGGTCTTCACTCATTCGTCCTCGATTCTTTGATGTTTAATGGTGGATTTTCCGCGCGGGGAGCGCTCTCCCCGCAGCGCGGCGTGCGCATCCACACTTCCGATTGGATGCGGCCAACACACGAACGAAGCCTTATCGTTTGGATCGGGTTGCAGTTTTCCGTGCAGGGGCCCGATGCTCCGGAGCTGCGGGCGACGTGATGGTCGCCGTCTTGATGATGTCGAGCTTCGGATACTTGCGCTCCAGATACGCTTTCCCACCATTGGTGATGTTCTCTTGATCGTTCGTGGTGGTCTCGCCGTAGCCGCTGTAAAGATTTTCGATCGCCTGCATGCCGGACACGACCTGGCCGAAGGGCGCGAATCCCTGGCTGTCGAGCGATGACGCGTTGTTCGCCAGATTGATGAACACCTGCGTGGTGCGCGTGTTCGGCCCGGCCATTGCGAACACGATCGTCCCCGCTGTATTGCTCTCCGTCACTGGATCGTCCTTGATCGTGGCTTTCTCCCAGATGCGGTTCACCGCGCCGCTAGGGCCAAGCCCGAATTGCACGACGAATCCCGGCACCACGCGGAAGATGGCCATGTCGTTGTAGAAATGGTGCCGCACGAGATTGTAGAAGCGGTCCGCGCCCAGCGGGGCCCACGCGCGCGTCACCTTCACCACGAACGGGCCTTTCGTGGTCACGAAGGTTACTTCGTAAACTTCGGGCGCCCGGGCGTGCAGCCATGCCGGGTGGTAGAGGGCACGGTCGATCGTCTCATGAGCCGCGGCGCGATGAGCCGGAGCGGCCTTATGCGTTTGCGCGCGATTCGCGCCCGCAGCCAGGGGCGCAACCGCCATCACCACACAAAAACTCAACAACGCTGAAAAACGGTTCACAGCTTTTCTCCTTGCAGTTTTTTGGCGGTGGCTTCCGCCGCTGCCATCACGCGCAGCGTGTTGCCACCCAGAATCTTCTGAATGTCCGTCTCCGAATAACCGCGCTGGAGCAGCGCATCGGTGATCTTCGGCAGATCGGAAGCGTCGTCCATGCCGAAGGGCATGATCGAGCCGTCGAAATCCGACCCGAGGCCCACGTGATCGATCCCGCCGACCTTCACGGCGTGGTCGATGTG
>JBJKQB010000367.1:0-9420 GCA_046705825.1 Candidatus Acidiferrales bacterium | reverse complement strand
CGTCCTTGTAGGTCAAATCGGGCGAGCGCTTGATGGGCACGGTGTCCTCCCGGCACGGACGACAGCCACTTCACTCTTCACTAATGATACTGTGCAGAACCAAATGGTTGGATAAGCCAAATCGGGGAAAGATTCAAGAATTGCAACGCAAGGCTAACCACAGAGTTCACCGAGGAAGACCAAGAGGACGCGGAGAAACGCCCTTGCAGCGTTGAGGCGTTAAGAAGCATAGGCAGGCGTGACCTGCCCTTGGCGTGGTAAACGGTTATCCAGCGTCAGCTCGGCCACCCGGTGCTTCAGCGTGCGGATTGTCTGTTCCTTGGCCGCAGCAACTCCGGGCCAAGCTAGTCCGAGAGGGCCATGAGTATTCCTTCCCGGATGAGACGCCGGGCAAGTATGAGCTTGCCTGCGTCGTCGAGATTTCCGGGAAGATCGCGGAGGGCAAAGCGGTCATGAGTCACGGCGAATTCTACGGCGGGAGCGGCGTGGACCGGAAAAGTGATCTTGCGTCCGAAATGGTGGACGGAGACCGAGTTCGCATCGGCTTCGACGCGCGCAATCGTGTGGGGTCTTGTACCCACGACCGTATCGATTTTGACCTGATCCAACGCGGCCAATTGCGCCAGCTGGCCTCGCAGAAGGGGCGGACAGGAGGAAAGGAATTCATCCGCGAAACGATCGAGGATTTCGTCCGGCGCCGCGCGTTCGGAAAGGCGCCGCAAGAGACGATCCAATGTCTCGCGCGCTTGCTGGCGGGTCAAGGCGTTGCGGGCAAATCCCGGGGGCAGCGATTTGCGAAACGCGGCATCCTTCAAGCAGGCGTCCGCCACGCATTCCAGCAAGAACTCCGTCCACGTATAGGCGAGGATTCCCACCGTAATGTGCAGCGAAACCGTCCCGGCCGAACGAGCCTCGTGGGCCCAGCCGCGAGGAATGTACGCGGCGTCGCCGGCGCGGAGCTCGAATTCAAGCGTGGGCTCGCCAGGCTTGTGCCGTGAAGGGCATGGATGCGAACCGCATAATCGCTGGTTCGCAGCTTGGAGTCCCGCGGCACCGTCCTGTCGCGCGCCCGTGCCTTTGGCGAGCGGACGGCCTGAAGGGCCGGCGGGAGGAGATGCGCGAGAAAGCTGACCACGTAGCTCACTGAGGAAAGGCATGAGAACACGGAGAGGCGCGCGGACAGAGTGCACAATCTGAATCGGACACGCGGCGCTAGGTGTGGGCGAGTTCGCGGAGGAGGGCTTCGCGGACGCGAGACTGATGCTCCGGGGCGAGCTTGGCCTTGCGCGCGGTGAGGTAGAAGACGTCGATGGCGGTCTGGCCTTCCGTATCGACGATGGCGATTTCGATGTTGCAATTCTCGCGGGAGAAAATCGAGCTGATGCGGTGGAGCAAGCCGGGCTGGTCCTGCGCGATCACCTCGACCAGGGTGCTCTGCGCGGAACACGCATCGTCGATCTGCACCTGCGGATCGACTTTCACCTTGGGCGGCGCGTTCTTGCCGGAGCGCATGCGGTCGCGCAACATCTTCTCGAGATCGGCTTTGCCGGTGAGCACGTCGTGGATGCTGGATTTGAAGCGGTCCCACTCGGGCAAATTCAATTCGAGGGTGCGAAAGCGGTCGGTGAAGTAAAAAGTGTCGACGACGACGCCCGCCTGATTGGAAAAGGCGGCGGCTTTGACGATGTTCATGCCCCAGGCCGCCAGCACTCCCGCCAGCGTAGCGAACAGGAAGGGGCGGTCGGGCGTGACCAGAGTCAGCTCGTACCAATGGCGGCCGCGTGAAAGAGCCAACTGGACGGGATCGTCGCTGAGACGCCCGGCCATGGCGAAATGGCCGATGACTTCTCCGGCCGCGTGGGTGCGCAGATAGCGGCGCGGCAAGCCTTCGAGAAAACGGTCCATATTTTTTCCGGCGGCGGGGGCGAGGGTGCGCAGGTGGGCCATGACTTCGTCGTCGACGCTGGCGTGGAAGCGTTCATCCAGGCTGCGCAGAAAATGGTTCGCGGTGGCGATGTACAACTGCCAGACATTCTCGGCCTTCCAGGGCGTGAGAGCTTCGGGGCTGACCGCTTTGATGTCGGCATAGGTCAGCAGGCACAGCATTTTCAGGCGCTCGGGAGTCTGCACGCGCTCGGCGAACTGGCGCGCGGTTTCCGGATCGAAAATATCGCGGCGCAAGAAAGCGCTCATTTCCAGGTGGCGCTCGATCAGGAAGAGAACGGTTTCGCGGTCGGGGGGATCGAGTTCGAGGCGCTCGACGCATTTTTCGGCGATGGCGATGCTGGCGAGCACGTGGTTGTCGCCCTGCACGCCCTTGCCCGCGTCGTGCAGGAGGATGGCGAGGTAGAGCAAGTCGGGCTGTTCGAGTTCATCGAGGAGTTCGGCATAGCGCTGGTCCCATTTGGCGCGCGACTGGCGCAGGTCGTGAAGATTCTGAATGGCCAGGAAGGTGTGCTCGTCGACGGTGAAGCGATGCAGGTAATCGCGCACGACCAGCGCGTCGATGCCGGCCAGCTCGGGAAGAACCAGCGTGAGGAAGCGCAGCGCGTGCATTTCCCGCAGAGCGTTTCCGGCGTGAGGAGCGAGAAGAATTTCCTGCAGGGCGTGCCAAAGCTCGATGCCGTCCGGTGGATCGGCGGCAATGGCCGGAAGCGCTTCCTCGATGTGGCGCTCGAAGGGGGTGCTGAGGCGAAGCCCGTGGCGAGCCATGAAGCGGAAGGCGCGCAGAATCATTTCGGGATCGCCGGGGCTGGCGGAGTCCTGGAGAAAAATCATGCCGTCGAGGACGGAAAATTCGGGGCTGGAGAGGCGCGAGCGCAAGTGCTGGAACTGGCGGTAGAGCGAAGGGCGGTTCGCGGGGATTTCGTCGAGCAGGCGGCGGCAGACGCGATGAATGGCGCGCGCGTGCCCGAAATAAATGCGCATCCAGGCGGAGGCGTCGAGCGATTCGGCAGGCGGCACGCCAATCCGGCGCGCGGCGGCTTCGTCCTGAGCCTCCCAAGTGAGCGTGTTGTCGTCGCGCGAGTGGCGGAAATGCAGGAAGCAGCGCACCGACATCAAGAATTCCAGGGCGGGCTCGAATTGGCGGCGGATGGAGGCGGGCAGCGCGGATTTTTCGTCGGGCCAGGAGCGCTGGTGCTCGAGATGGGCGATCAATTCGAGCCAGGAGGCCAGATTGTAGTCGCGCAGGCCGCCGGGACCGTCCTTCACATTGTTGTTTTCGAGGTGGAAAACGGTCTCGCCGAATTTGGAGTAGCGCTCGCGGGTCAGTTCGGCGAGCCTTTGCACCAGCGGCCCGGCTTCGCGGGCGACCAGCTTGGGGATGACGTTCTCGTGGAGCTGCGCGAAGAGCTTGGCATCGCCGGCAAGGTAGCGGCAATCGAGCAGCGAAATGACGAACTCGGCGTTGGCGGGATCGAAGCGGTCGCATTCGGAAAGCGTGCGCATGGCCGGGCTCAGGCGCAACCGCAGGTCCCAAAATTCCTGCGAGAATTGCGCTACGCGTTCCTTGTATTTCTTCTCCGCCGGGCTGCCGGAATAGAGGAAGAGGAGATCGACGTCCGAGCAGGGGAAGAGCCAGCGGCGGCCGAAACCGCCGAGGGCCGCGAGAGCGAAATCGGCGGGAGCATCCGGGCTGGGAGAAATCAACTCGCGCCACAGGCGCAAGGCGATGGACTCGACCAGGGCGGTTCGCGCGAGCAAGGCTTCCCGGCCGCTGCCGCCGGAGGAAAACGAGTCGCGGATACGCGCGGATTCCTCGGCGTACAAATCGCGCAATTCGTGGCCTAATGAGACGTTCATTCGGCTGGCACCCTCGCCGTTCCTGCGCCGAGAATTTCCGGCGTCATCATCGCGCGCGGTTTCCACGCAGCGGGAGAAGATCTTCGCGGAAAGCGCGCCGCGCCTCCTCGGAACGACACGCCTGGTTTGTGCGGGACAACCGTTCTGCAGGCAGAGCCGCTGATTCCGCGGTCAGAGCGCGCTTTCACCGCGATCGTCGTTGCGAATGCGGATGGCGTCGGCAACCTTGGTGAGGAAGATCTTGCCATCGCCGATTTTGCCGGTGCGCGCGGCGTTCTTGATGGCCTCGATGGCTTTTTCGGCCATGTCGTCGGTGAGCACCATTTCGAGCTTGATCTTGGGGATGAGGTCGACGGTGTATTCGCGGCCTCGATAGACTTCCGTGTGTCCCTTCTGGCGGCCATGGCCGCGGGCCTCGAGGACGGTCATGCCCTCGACGCCGACTTCGTGCAGCGCGTCCTTTACGGCGTCCAGCTTGGATGTCTGGATTATCGCTTCGACTTTGATCATCTCCATCGCCTCGATCGATCACGTAGATAGCCGGGCCCGTACAACGCGAGCCCTGCTTCAAAACCCGGCGCTGCCCTTATACCCCGGGGCGTCGTTCGTCATTGTACTCGATGACTTCCGGCTGTACAGCCGCGCCAAGATGTATAGCGCGGCAGAGCGGGCGCCCGCAAATCTTCACGCGGAAGTCTCCCAGAAATAGCCTTCTTCGCCGTGCTGCGAGAGATCGAGACCCTGGACCTCGTGCTCGGGCTCCACGCGCAGGCCGATCACTTTGTCGACGATGAAGAGCAGGATGAGCGTGCCGACGATGGCCAGCCCCCAGGCGATGGCGACGCCGACGGCCTGATTCAGCATCTGGTGCGCGTTGCCATCGATGACGCCCAGCGGGAGAACATTTCCATCCGCGCCCTTGAAAATGGGATTGATGGCGGCGGAAGCGAAGACGCCGGTGAGCAGCGCGCCAATCGTTCCGCCAGCGCCGTGCACGCCGAAGGCGTCGAGCGAATCATCGTAGCCGAAGCGCGACTTCACCGCGGTGACCATCCAGAAGCAGAACGCCCCGGCGATGAAACCGATGATCAGCGCGGACATCGGCGAAACGAATCCCGCCGCCGGCGTGATGGCCACGAGACCCGCGACGCAGCCGGAAATCGCGCCGAGTGCGCTGGGCTTGCCCTTGGCGAGCCATTCCGCGACGCTCCAGCCAACCGCCGCGGCCGCCGCGCCGAAATGCGTGGCCACGAAAGCGCTGGTGGCCAGCGCGCCCGATCCCAGCGCACTGCCCGCGTTGAAACCAAACCAGCCGACCCACAAGAGGCAAGCGCCGATGAAGCTCAAGACTACGCTGTGCGGCGGCATCGGCTCTTTGGGATAGCCGAGGCGTTTGCCGAGGTACAGCGCGCAAACCAGAGCCGACACGCCCGAGGTGACATGCACGACGGTGCCGCCCGCGAAGTCCAGCGTGGGAAACGCGCCGCCGAGTGAGGCGTTGAGAAAGCCGCCCTTGCCCCAAACCATGTGGGCCATGGGGTCGTAGATGCAAATCGACCACAGCACCAGAAAAACCAGCATGGCGCTGAACTTCATGCGCTCGGCAAAAGCGCCGGTAATTAGCGCGGGCGTGATGATGGCGAACATCAGCTGGTAGACCATGAAGGTCTCGACCGGAATGGTGGCGGAGTAGGCTGGATCGGGCGCGAGGCCGACGCCCCTCAGGAAGAGGTGGTGAAAGCCGCCAATGAAGCTGGTGGCGGGCCCGAAGGCGAGGCTGTAGCCGAAGATGGCCCAGACGACGGTGATGATGCCCATCATGGCGAAGCTCTGCATCATGGTGCCGAGAACGTTTTTCTTGCGCACCAGCCCGCCGTAGAAGAGCGCGAGCCCCGGCCCGGTCATCAGCAAGACGAGAGCGGCGCTGATCAGCATCCAGGCGTTGTCGGCCGAGCTCTTCGCGTCCGCCACCTGCAGTTCGAGCGCGGTGAGGCGCGCGTCTTGCGTGGCGCGCGCGGTCGGAGGAGCTGCTTGCGACTGCGCCGCGGCGGACGAGTCCGGCGACTGCGCGAAGAGGGCCAGCGGGAAACTGAAACAAAGAAGGACGAGCAGAAGGGCCAGCCGAGCGCGGCCTGCCTGGCACGATGGCAGGCGGCGAGCGGGCCGCGGAATCATTGTTTTGGTCATGCGGCCTTTCGTCCCGGTCGGGTGCGGATCGACTGAAAAACGGGATACTGTACCCGCAAAGTCCGCGAAATGGTAATTCATTTTCGCGATGGCGGGCATCAGGAAATGTGATTCAGCGGGCGCCGGAGAGAGCAGTTTGATTTTCCGGCTGGATGATGGAGCAAACTGCTTTTTTGTTTTGCCGCCTCCCGCGGCGCTTCGAATTTCGGCCGGCGAATTGGCGAGGCTCGGGCGCCTTGCTGATTCACCTGCAAGAAAAAGAAAACCGCAGAGATCGCGGAAACCTGGCTGGCTGGGCTGGCGTCAAAAAACTGTTCGGGGGCCCCTGTGTGGATGTAGGCTAATTGAGTCCGGGGGAACGGGAATGTTTCCGAGCGAATCCTGCCTGTTTTTGGAAGTTCATCTCTCCGAGGCGATACGATGGCCAATGTAATGAAGCTGCACATCAATGGAAAGGTTTACAGCGTGGAGGCCGATCCGCAAGCGAGCCTGTTGTTCGTGCTGCGCGATCAGCTCGACCTGACGGGAAGCAAATACGGCTGCGGCGAGGGCCAGTGCGGCGCTTGCACGGTGCTGATCGACGGCAACCCGCGGCATTCGTGCATCACGCGTGTGGGCTCGGTGGGCGCGAAGAAAATCACCACGATCGAAGGGCTCGAGCGCGAGGGGCAGCTGCATCCCGTGCAGGAAGCGTTCCTGGAAGAGGGAGCGATGCAGTGCGCGTACTGCACGTCGGGGATGATCGTGACCGCGACGGCGCTGCTCAAGGCCATGCCGCACCCGACGGCGGAACAGGTCGCCGAATACATGCAGGGAAACATCTGCCGCTGCGGAACGCAGCCACGCATCGTCGCGGCGGTGCTGAGGGCCGCGGCTGCGATGCAGGGTCAGGCGGAAGAGGGGGTGCGCTCATGAACGAGAAACCGGAATTGCAGGCGGCGCCCGAAATCGAGATCGAACGCTACGAGCTGAATGCGCCCCCGCAGTACCGCTTCGAATTGCAGCGGCGCGATTTCTTCAAGACATTGGGCGCGGGGCTGCTGGTGGCGTGCGTGTTGAAGGATGCGTTCGCATTTCAAGAATCGGGCGGCGGGCGCCGGCGGTTCATGGGCGAGGAACAACTGCCGCGCCAGATCAGCGCGTGGCTGTACATCGGCGAGAACGGCAGCGTAACCGGCTATACCGGAAAAGTAGAAATCGGGCAGAACGCTCGCACGGCGCTGAGCCAGGCCATCGCGGAGGAGTTGCGCTTCCCGATCGGGCGGATCGAACTGGTGATGGGCGACACGAAACTGACGCCCTTCGACATGGGCACGTTCGGCAGCCGCACCACACCGACGATGAATCTGCGGCTGCGGCGTGTGGCGGCGGCGGCGCGCGACGCGCTGGTGGCCATGGCGGCGAAGCAGTGGAATGCGAACGCGCAGGCGCTGGTGGCGGCGGAGGGCAAAATCACGGATCCGTCGACCAAACGCACCGTCGAGTATGCGGAACTGGTGAAGGGGCAGCAGCTGACCGCGTTGATTCCGGAAGAAGACCCGCTGGAGCCGGCGGCGGAGTGGACGGTGGAAGGCACGCCAGTGGCGAAAATCGACGGGCGCGATTTCGTGACGGGGAAACACAAATATCCCGCCGACCAGAAACTTCCGGGGACGCTCATGGGTAAAGTGCTGCGGCCGCCGTCGTTTGGAGCGACGCTGGTTTCGGTGAGCACGCCGGACGCGGCAGCGATGCAGGGCGTGGTATTCGTGCATGACGGGGATTTCGTGGGCGTGGCAGCTCCATCGGAATTCGAGGCGACGCGCGCGTTGAAATCGATCCGGGCGCAGTGGAAGGAGCAGACCGGCCAGCCTTCGAGCAAGACTGTCTACGAGTACATCAAGACACATCCCGCGCAGGTTGGCGGCGATCTTGGGGAGCGGCGGTCAAACTACGAACTGGGCTCGATGGAAAGCGGAATGAGCGCGGCCGATCACCGTCTGAGCCAGGCGTACACGGTGGCCTACATCGCGCACACGCCGCTCGAGCCGCGGGCCGCGCTGGCGCAGTGGTCGGGCGACCATTTGACGGTGTGGACCGGGACGCAGCGGCCGTTTGGCGTGCGCGAGCAGCTGATGCAGACATTTCATCTTCCGGAAGACAAAGTGCGCGTGCTGATGCCGGATATGGGCTCGGGCTACGGCGGAAAGCACACGGGCGAATGCGCGATCGAGGCGGCGCGGCTGGCGCGCGCGGCGAAGCGTCCCGTGAAACTGATCTGGACGCGCGAAGAGGAATTCACCTGGGCGTATTTCCGTCCTGTGGGCGTGATGGAAGTTTCGGCAGGCGTACGCAACGACGGGACCATCACGGCGTGGGAATTCCACAACTACAATTCCGGCGAGTCGGCCATCCGGACGTTCTACGACATTCCGAACCAGCACATCGCCTTCCATCCCACGGAATATCCGCTGCGACAGGGGTCGTACCGCGCGCTGGCAGCCACGGCGAACCATTTCGCGCGCGAGTCGTTCATGGACGAGCTGGCGCACGAAGTGAAGATGGATCCGCTGGAATTCCGCATGAAGAATCTGAAGGACGAGCGGCTGCGCGCCGTGTTCGCCGCGGCCTCGAAGAAATTTGGCTGGGGCGGAGCGAAAAAGCCGGGGCACGGTTTCGGGATGGGCGGCGGATTCGAGAAGGGCGGCAACGTGGCGACGTGCGCGGAAGTGGCCGTCGACCGCGCGAGCGGCGAGGTGCGCGTGGTGCGCGTGGTGGTCGCCTTCGAATGCGGCGCCATCGTCAATCCGGACGGGCTGCGCAATCAGATTATCGGCGGAAACATCATGGGGCTGGGCGGCGCGCTGTTCGAGGCCATTCAGTTCGCCAACGGGAAAATCCTAAATCCGCGCTTCGCGCAATATCGCGTGCCGCGTTTCAGCGACATCCCGCAAATGGAGGCGGTGCTGATCGACCGCAAGGACATTCCGTCGGCGGGAGCGGGCGAAGCGCCGTTGATGGGCGTCGCGCCCGCCATCGGCAACGCGATTTTCGATGCGACCGGAGTGCGGCTGCGCGCGATGCCGCTGGTGCCCAACGGGCTCAAGCCAAGCTGAGCCCGCGCGGCCGCGGCTTCGGACGTTCAACTGCGCGCTGATAAAGAGGGACGGCTGCGCTGTGCCTATCCGCCGCTCTCCCATCCGCGCGGATGCCGTTGCTTCCATTCCCAAGCGGAGCGAATAATCGCTTCCAGATTCCCTGCGGGAGTCCATCCCAGGATTCCTTTCGCGCGCGCGGCGTCCGCGACCAATCGCGCCGGATCGCCCGGGCGGCGCGGCTCGCTGCGGGTGCGAATCGGACGACCGGTGATTTTTCGCGCGGCCTCGATCACTTCGAGAACCGAGTAGCCGTCTCCGGTTCCCAGATTGAGAAAATCGGACGCCCCGCCCT
>JBJKQB010000366.1:0-27173 GCA_046705825.1 Candidatus Acidiferrales bacterium | reverse complement strand
TCGCCACCCAGGGCGAGTCGGTCATGATCTGCTGGATGTCCTTCGCATCCCAGCTTTGATAGGGTTTCCCGTTCCAGGGCTTGTCGCTGGCCCAAAGCAAAGTCGCGCATACCAGAACAGCGATAACGGTGAGAGCCTGTTTCGCTGATATGCTCTTGTTCATTCTCCACCTCCGCCGCGTATTTTACTCCCAAAAGCACAACGCCGGAGCTTTTGGCTCCGGCGTCGCACTTGCCATTTCGGGGCTGTCGCCCCGTTTTGGGGTGGGTGGAAACTAGAAGTTGAACTGCAACTGGAGCTGGCCCCTTCTGGGCGTGTTGCCCTGATTTATCCCTGGGACGAACCCGAAGTTGGACGACTGTAAATTATTGTCCCAGTTGTTAATTCCGGCTCCGTTGCCCGGACCGTTGTTCAGCAGATTGCGGTTGAACAAGTTGTAGAACTGGAGCGTCAAATCGAGGTTGAACCTTTCGGTGAAGAATACTCTCTTAGTGATCGACGCATCCTCGTCCAGGTACATCGGTGCGCGAATTGCCGGGTCAAGGACGGGCCCCGTTCCGATGGTCCAGTCTCCCGGAAATTGAAAAGCGCCCTTAATACCCGGGCCTGAGGGAGTCACATCTAACACCGGAAGCCCCTTGTTGTAGTTATTCCAGTTCAGACCGAAGTTGTGCGATAGATAGTTCGGGCGGTTGGCAATGAAATAGTTGCCAATCAACGGGTCGCAGTCGAACTGGTCGCCACAGGCAAACACCTGGAGCGGCACGCCGCTCTCGTAATACTGGACCCAGGAGACCTTCCAGCCGCCTACCAAGTTCCTCATCAGTGTGCCGCCGCCGCTCAGGAATCGCTTCCCGGGGCCAATGGGCAATTCATAGACACCGGCGATGGTGAGTACGTGGGTTTGGTCGTTGTTCCCGACCGACCACTCCGCGTTTGGATTTCCCGGGTTGATGCCCCTGAAGTTAAAAGTTGAAAACCCGCTGTCCGTGTTCGTCATGTATCTCGAAAGCGTGTACGACAGCAAGAAGGTCAACCCGCTGCCCGTGCGCTTCTGGAAGGTGACCTGAAGGGCGTTGTAGAGATCGGCTCCGGAAGTATCGAAGTTATTGGTGACAAACGGCATCTGGGGGTATGGAGTCTCGGCCTGGAACAAAAAAATGTTGTCAAGCGTGTTGCCGGCGCCCGGCAGTTGTTCCGTGCAGAAATTCGTGTACGGCACGTACCACGTTCCGGCGCAAGGACCCGACGGATAGGTCGTCTGGCCGAACGTACCCTGACTGGCCATGAACGTCTGGGCCGCCGCCGAATCCCACGGTTGGCCCAGCACACAGTCGCTCATGTGCGTGACCGTGGGCCCCTGCGGGCAAACCGACTTCACGAAGTTGTAGTTTAGCGATTGCACGGCCGACTCCAGCGTGGCCGGCAGGTGCACGTCATGCGTGTGGATGTAGCTGGCCGACAGGAACATGTTCCACGGCAGTTGCCGCTGAACCCCGACCGTGAACTGTTCGTTGTAGGCCTGATTGACGTGTCTGGGCAAGGTGTGAACCTGCGCGTACCCCAGAATGGAAGTTCCGTTGAAGAACGTGGGACTGAACCCGATAGCCGGTAGCGGCGGAAGCACGTTCGTGTCCCACTGCCCAAATCCGGGAACCGTGGGAGATGGTGAACCGATGGAGACGACCCCATTCAGGTTGTTCCCATAGTTCACGGCTACCTTGTTCACACCGTACTCGTATGCCCCGGTATCCAGCCAGTAGAACGACACACCGCCCAGCACCACGGTGTTGGGAGTCAGCTCATACGTAAAGCCGAAGCGAGGGCTGAAATGGTGCCAATCCATCTGCATCTGATTCCACCCACTGCACGTGGAACACGTGCCCCACTCCGCCATAGCGCCGAGGAGCGGATCACCCGTGAGGGGATTGATCTCGGTCGGGTTCACGGCGTTTGGATCGAAGTACGTAAGCTGGTTGGTGTGGAAATCGTTCGTGAACGGGAATGCGATATCCCAGCGGACCCCGTAGTTGATCTTAAGCTTCGGGGTAATCTGCATATCGTCTTGGAAATAGGGGGCTACGTACCAGTTGTACAGGTTCGTGTTCCCCGCACCGCCGCGACCACCGGTCGTCGCGTCTCCCAGAAGGAAGCTCGCGAAGCCGATCCCGGTGCTTGTGCCCGGCGAAGTCCCAAAATCGGCTTGCTCAGTCGGGTCTGCCGTAATGCCGGACGTGAAATTCAGCAGTCCCGAGCAGCCCGGCTGGCCGCCGGAACCACCGCACTCGAAGTCGTCCTGGTGCGTGCGGCGGATATCAATGCCGATGTTCATGGTGTGCCGACCCTTTGACCAAAGCAGGTTAGCCATCCACGAATAGCCCCACTTGTGGTTGATGGTGGACGAGAGGCCGTTCCCAGGCCCCCAACTTACCGGCTCCCACAGCCCGCCACTAAAGCTCAGGCTCGGGAATGTCAGCGGCTGTGCCAATCCCGAAGGCGGAACGGGCGTCAACGGACTGGAGAGTAAGTGCGGAGGCAGGAAATCGTTGCCCTGATAGACATACAGGAAGCCACCGGTCAAGGCCATATGGGCATTGAGCGCGTTGGAATAAGTGATGTTCAGGCCGCGGCCCAGGATGGTCGTAATGTTTTCGTTACTCAGTACGTTGTTGACCCAATCGCCGGTGTTCGGCTGCGGATAAAGCTGCCGCCACCACCATGCGTGGAGAGCTTGGCTGTTCGTCAGATTGTAGTCGCCCTTAATCGAATAGTCCGTCTGAAGATCCAAGCTGACCGTGGACGGAACGTAGTTTTGGATCACGCCGGAAGTGGTTGGTGCAGGGATCGGGTATTGCTTCAACAGGCCCGCTGACTCCTGGCTGAAGCAGCTCGTCGGGATCTTGTTCCCGGGCCACTGTTGACCGGGAGCCGCACCGGGGGTGCAGCCCGCGGGAATGAGCGCTGAGTTGGAGGCCCATGAGATGGGAACGTAAATCGGTATCACGTTACCCGAAACGGGATCAGTTGCCTTGCTGAAATCGCCGCCGAGTTCCGCCGGCGTGGGTAATGTGACCACGTTGGGAGTAAACGCCTGCCTGTATCGGTCGTAGCTGAAGAACCAGAAGGCCTTGTTCCTGCCGTCATAGACCTTGGGGATGTACACCGGGCCGCCGACGGAGCCACCCCAGTCGGTTTCGATGTCGCGGTTGGGCGCGTCCACGATGCCATCGTTATTCGGGTTTTGGTCCAGGTAAGCCCCCGGCGCACCCAGGAGTTTGTCGTCGCGGTAGAAGTAGAAAGCGTCGCCATGGATTTGGTTCGTTCCCGATTTCGACGTGTACTGCTCGACGCCTTGGCCGAGCCCGTATTGCGCCGAGAATGTTCCGGTCAGAACATCCACGTCCTTGATGGAGTCGTAGGGCGGCTGGTTCCAGAACAAATAGCCTTGGGTCTCCGAGAAGGCTTCAGGGACGCCGTTGAACATGACTTCCGTCTGCTGATCGACGCCGCCGTTGATCCGATGGCTGAATCCGCCTCCGGTAACGCCCGGGGCGAGGAAGATAACCTGGTCGATCTGGCGATTCGATCCCCCGATCAACTGCGGCAAGCTCTCCGTCAGGGTCTGATTGACAGTTGTGCCGAGTTGAGGCTGCTCGGTTTGCAGCGCCACAGAGGGCGCAACAACCTCAACTTGCTGCGCAATTGCACCCGGCTCGAGAGTGGCGTTCGCGGTGGACGTCGCGCCGCCCACGACGGTCACTTTTTGCTGGACGACGGTCTTAAACCCGGTCTTCTCGACCTTGACGGTGTATGTCCCGGCAATCAGGTCGGTTACGTAATAGGTTCCGGCCGAGGTCGTCACGGTGGTCTTCGCCACATTCGTGTCGACGTTTGTGATCGTCACAGTGGCGTCGGCAACAGCCGCACCGCTACTATCGATTACTGTGCCGTTGATGCCGCTCAGCGCCTGGGCGACCAGCCGCGACGGCGCAAGGACAAATAAGCAAAGGACCACGGCGGCAACGAGGATCGCAGGACCGAACTTCTGGCACACACGCGAAATACTCATAGATCGCACCCCTCCACGAAAAACAGACCTTTCGTCCGCCCTCACAACAGCGAACGGCACAAGCCAGACCACTCCCCAAACTGGCCCCACTTTTCTGCCATTTCGCGGCAAGGGTCAATGCCCCTGCATGTCGTTTCTATGTTCCCGCGTAAGTGTAGGATTCTACGATTCTTGTAATACATAATTCCCTGAATGAGAGACGATTATCCGAACCGCTATAGCGTCCGATACGCTCGAACCGTCCGAAAACGGGCACCAGGTGGTCCGCTGCGTGCCGCTTTGCGGACAACGGTCTGCGAAGAGCAAGCCGGGGCGCAACGCAAGCCGAGCCCCCGCAACAAGGCGCTCTTTTGCCCCCGGCTTGCACCCTGTGGCCTCCGGACCGCGCGCGAAAGACGCGCAAACCGGGAAGGGAAAAATTTTTCCGACGGCAGACGAAATCCTCTTGGTGCTTCGCCGCGGATTGGGCGAGAATCCGACGGCTGGATCGCTGTTCGCGACAGCGAAGGATGTGGGCGGAATGCACCGGCGAGAATTTCTCACGCGGCTGATCGGCGGAGCAGGAGCGCTGTCACTTGCGCCCCTTTTGCCGGCGGGCGTCATGGCTGCGGATTGGGCCGCCTTTCCCCCTCTGCAGGAGGCCACTCAGCCATACGTCGTTCATCCGCAGGGTCAATACCCTGACGGCGCCGAAGCCCGTGAAGCCCAATACCCTCTTCTCGCAGGACATTTCGAAGAGGCCCTGAAGGTCCTGATCCCGCGCGTGAAGCAGCGCCCCGGCACCATTCCGTACGTCGTCGCCACGATTTATTTTCGGATGGAGCAGTACGCCAAAGGCATTCCTTACGCGCTGCAGGCCTGCCACGACGTGCCTGGCGACATCCGGTATCCCTGGATGCTGCGCGCGCTCACCCTGATGGCGGGCCGTTCCGAGACGACCATCCCCAGCGCGCTCCGCGTGAAAATGCCCGCCTCCAATCCCTCCTCATTTCGCTTCGAGGATGTGACGGCCGAGTCAGGGACGGGGCGCCTCGCGTTGGGGCGCGGAGCTGCCTGGGGCGATTTCGACAATGATGGCCGCGAAGACATCCTGGTCGGCGCCGAGCGCGCCCCCTTCCGGCTGCTGCGCAATCTTGGAAACGGCAAATTCACCGACGTGGCGAGCCAATTGGGGCTGGTCGATCCCGTCGGCCTCGGCTGCTACGCCTCGCAGTTCGTCGATTACGATAACGACGGTTATCAGGACATCTTCCTGTCGAGCAATGGATGGGGCGGAGGCGGGCGCCTTTTCCTGTTTCACAACGAACAGGGGAAACGGTTCGCAGACGTTACGGATCAAGCCGGACTCGGCGGGACGGTCAACGCGTTCGGTACTTCCTGGAGCGATTACGACAATGACGGCCGCGTCGACCTCGCTGTCGCGACTGGCATCATCGATCCGGCCGGTGGCGATCGTTTGCGGCTCTTCCACAACGAAGGGAATGGCAAATTCCGCGAGGTGGGCCTGGAGGCCGGGCTGACGCAGAAGGCCCGGTGGATCACCGTCTGCTGGGGCGACTACGACGGAGACGGCCGCCAGGACCTGTTGGCGATGAGTTTCGACGCCGGCTGCTTCCTGTTCCGCAATCTGGGCAACGGCAAGTTCCAGGATGTAAGCGAACGCGCGGGCTTGCGCGATTCGCGCCACACCTACACCGCTGAATTCCTCGATTACGACAACGACGGGCGCCTCGATTTGTTCGTCTCCACCTATCCCGCTAAGTTTGGCTTGACGGACATGATCGAAAACAAGATCAGCGGCGCGACGGTTGCGCCGGAAAACCAGCAATTCCTGTTTCATAACAACGGCGACGGCACGTTCACCGACGTGACCGAAAAATCCGGAATCACCGGCGAGTATGGGGCCATGTCCTCGCAGTCGGCCGACTTGGACAACGATGGCTACCCGGAGATCCTCCTTGGCACAGGCAATCCCGAACTCGACTGGACCGAGCCCAAGGTGCTTTTCCACAACGACGGTAGCGGACATTTCGTCGATGTCGCCACCGCCGCTGGTCTCATTCACTTCGGCATGCTCCACGGCATCGCGCTCTCCGATTACGATGACACAGGGAATCTCAGCCTGTTCGGCTCCTTCGGCGGGTTCTACTGGGGCACGAGGGAAACCAGCAAGCTGTATCACAATCTTGGCTCGGGCCACCACGCACTCGAAGTGCACCTCGTCGGCACGCGCTCAAACCGCGACGCCATTGGCGCCCGCGTCGCTGCGACCATGCAATCACGAACGATTTTCAAGTGGGTCAATGGCGGCAACGGCTTTGGCTGCTCGAGTTCCCGCATCGTGCACATCGGCACCGGCCGCAATTCCAAAGTGGACCTGCTGAGCATCGACTGGCCCAGCGGCGCGCACCAGGTCTTTCACGACGTGCCCGCCGGACAACGTATCGAGGTTGTCGAGGGCCGCTCTGCCATCCGGACCATCACGCGCTTCTCCCGCTGAACCGGTGGTCATGCCGCTGCTCGTGCGCAGCCGGAAATTCGCGCCAAATCTGCGCGCGATTGACACCCGCAACACCCACGGTAGAATCGTACGCGCTATGCCCTATGGGTCCTTTCCTGCCGCGAATTCGATGCGCCGCTCGCGGGCGCTTTCCGCGTACCTCCTTGCTTGCGTATTCGTTCTCTGGCCGTCTCTGAAGGCGCGCGCCCAGGGGCAGTCCACCGAGCCGAGTCCTCGCGTGATGCAGCTCTATTCGGAAGCCAAGGCGGCCGAACAGCGCGGCGATATCGTCGGCGCCGTCGCAAAATACAAATCGATCCTGGCCATCGCGCCGCGCCTCGGGCCCGCCTACAACAATCTCGGCGCGCTTTACCTCCGCCAGCATGACTACACCAAGGCGATCGCCACGCTGAAGCGGGGCTTGAACGTCGATCCCTCCATGTATTCGGCCACCGTGCTGCTGGGCGTCAGTTGCTTCCAGGCCGGCCGTTTCGCTGAAGCCCGGGAGCCCCTGGAAAAAGCGGTGCGAGCCAATCCCAAGGATAACAACGCGGAATTTTATCTGGCCAGCGACCTCATTAAACTGCAGGACTTCCAGCCTGCCGCCGAGCATCTGCAGCAGCTCGCGCAGCGGGAACCTGAGAATCAGCAAGTCTGGTACATGCTTGGCAACGTCTACATCCAGCTTTCCGAGCTGGCCTTCAAGAAGATCGACGCCATCAATCCAAACTCCGTTTTGTCCCACGAAATCCGCGGCGATGTGATGGCCAGCATGAAAAATTTCGACGGCGCTCTTGTCCAATACCAGAAAGCTGTCGATCTCGGGCCACATCAGCCCGGAACGCATTACAAGCTGGGCGACGCCTATTGGCAGCTTGCCGATTGGGCCGATGCCACCCGCGAATTCCAAGCCGAGCTCGTCAACGATCCGGGAAATTGCAACGCGCGCTGGAAGCTGGGCGACATCCTGCTCGAACAGCACATGAAGCCGGCGGAAGCGCTCGTGGATATCAATCAGGCTCTGCAGGCCTGCCCGGACCTGACCCAAGCCAAAGAGGCCCGCGCCGTCGCATTGATCCGGCTGAATCGCTATGCGGACGCTCTCCCGGACCTGAATGCTGCGATCAAAGCCAGTCCCCAGGATTCTCGCCTGCACTTCATGCTGGCCCAGGCCTATCGCGGGATGGGGAAAACGGCCGAAGCCAACGCGGAGATGGCCGCCTTTGCCAAGCTGGAACAGAGCGCGCGCGCCGCGGAAGCAAAACGCGCGCAAGAAGTGATGAAGCAGAAGGAAAAGATTCCGGACACTCAACAGCCCTGAGAGAGCCGCGATTCATAAAATGAATCCGCTGCATTCGTTTTCGCATTTTCGAAAACTCGCTCCGCCCTCCCTTCGCCGATGTAAAATTCTGAAGTCACAAAATTGGCCGCGCTGCGGCCGGAAAGAGGAGTTGAATTATGCCTTCCCGGATTTGCTGCCCCCAGGGGCACGCTACCAGAAAAATTTCCATGCGAGACGCTGCGATCTCGATCGCCGAGAATCGCGCGATCGGCGCCTGCGAGAAATGCGGCAAGCCATTGCAATACCAGATCGATCACGTCCACTCCGACGACCCCAGCGGCAAGCAGCACACCTACCGGGTGAGGCGCGCCGTCCGCTTGCGCGCGCGCCCGGCCAAGAACGAGAAGTACGATCCCTTCCTGCTCTTGCTGCGCGAAACCGAAACCGGCGCGGAACAGATCCTTCCCGTTTTCTGGATGCAGGGCGAAGCCGGCGCCCAGCGCGGCGGCCCGTTTTCTCCCGTGCTCACGCTCGAGCAGTGGAAGGCGCTTTTCCGCCAAATGGACGCCACCTTCAGCGAGCTCGAAGAGCGCATCCGCCTACGCGCGTATGAACTCTACGAGCAGCGTGGACGCGCCGATGGCCACGCGCTGGAGGATTGGCTTCAGGCCCAGGCCGAACTGAGCGGGGACCGGGGCCTGCGCGTCGCGGCCTGAAACCCGAAATCCACAGAGATAAATACGGCGGTTCTCAGCGAACGCGGACAACCCCGCGCGTGACGGGCGATTCCTAGTTGCTTTGCGCACCTGAACGGGCCGAGGACAAACTCATGCGAACATTCTCCCTGCAAAAATTCCTGCTGCTGCTCGCTGCCCTTGGCTTGGCGGCTGTTTGGCCCGGCGCCGCTCGCGCCCAGGTCGAAGTTTTTGGCGGTTATTCCTACCTGCGCCCGGCGATCAATCTTCCCGGGTCGACAGCTCATCCCAATTTGAACGGCTGGGAACTCACCGGCGTGTACAACGCCTATCACTGGGTGGGAATCGCCGCGGACTTCAGCGGGCACTACGGATCCGTGGACGGCCTGAACACACATGTGAACACCTACCTGTTCGGGCCGCAGATCCGCCTGCATGCTCCCATTTCGCCTTTCGCACACGCCCTTGTCGGTGTGGCGCACGAAAACGTGGGCGGCGCGACCGACAATGGATTTGCCGCCGCCGTCGGCGCGGGAATCGACATCAGCGTGGCGCCGTTTCTCTCCTTCCGTCCCATTCAACTCGATTATCTCGTCACGCGTTTTGGTTCCAGCACGCAAAGCCAGCCGCGCGCCTCGGCCGGCCTCGTGCTTCATTTCTGACGCCTGACCTGCAGGATTTCCGCTTCCGGAACGCGCCTTCGCCTGCGCCGGAATACCGGCTTGCCCGTATTTCCCCGCTCCCTTGCCGGCTGTAGCCTGAACGCAGTCACCCTTCGCCCGCCCACTCTCTTCGTCGGGAGGTTGAACATGAAAGCGTTCGCAGGCGCAGTCGTTCTCAGTTTTTTGATCGCGGCGCCGGCCTTTGCGCAGCAACAGACCCCGGAAGAAAAGGCACAGCAACAGGACAAGAAAGCCAGGCAGCAGGAGCAGGCCAGGCAACAGGAGCAGCAAAGCAGGCAGGAAGAGCAACAATCTCGCCAGCAAGAAAAGGCGCGAAGACAGTCTGAACGGCAGCAGCAAAGAGCGGCTCAGAAACAACAGCAGGAACAGCAGAAGCAAATGGCCAGACAGCAAGAGCAGCAGGCCAAACAGGAGCAACAGAGATCCAAAGAACAATCCAAGATGCAGCAGCAACAGGAGCGCGGCCAGGCCAAACAGCAGGAACGCGCGCGGAACAATTCAAATATCGAGCAACGTTCTGCCCGGAAGCAAGAGCGCAGAGCCGGGCCGTCGGGCCGTGCGGAGGCGACGCGCGAGACCTATCACGCCGATGACATCCATCCACGCCACGGCGGGCGCGTCGTTCGCGACCGCGATTACGACGAACACTTTGGCCGCGACCACGACTTTCACGCCCATTGGCGCCACAGCGATGACCGCTTCCACTATTCCGGCTACTGGTTCACCTACTCCGAGCCGTGGCCCTCGTATTGGGGCGATGACGATGACTACTACATCGTCTACGACTTCGATGAGGACGCCTATTACCTCGTCGATCTCGACCACCCCGGATTCGAGTTGCTGCTCGTCGTCCAGGGCTGACCGCAGTTAGGTCTTCCCTGAATTCTTTCGCGTTCTGCGCGGGCTGCGACTCAATGTCCGCAGCCCGCGTGGTACGCGTCCCCTCGCTACGAATCCCGCGATTCCACAACGCTGCTTTCCGCATATCCAAACGCGGTGCCCCTTGTCTCTTTCTCGCCACTCGCCGCTCGCCGCTGCCACTTTTCGCTCGCGATGTGTTAGCCTCACGCCCGGCAAGCGCTCTCAGGCGATAGGCGGCGCACCGACATGGCACAGACTCGCCCATCCTCCCCGTCCCGTTTTCCACGCGCGTGACGATGCGCGCCGTCGACATCATTCGCAAAAAACGCGATGCCGCGGAACTGACTCCCGAAGAAATCGCGTTCCTCATCCAGGGTGCCACGAACGGCTCGATCCTCGATTACCAGCTCGCTGCTTTTCTGATGGCTGTCGTCTGGCGCGGCATGACGCCTGCGGAAACGGCCGTTCTGACCGAGGCCATGCTGCGCTCCGGACAAGTGCTCGACCTCTCCGCCTTGCGCGGCAGCAAGGTCGATAAGCACTCGACGGGCGGCGTCGGCGATAAGACGTCCCTGATCGTCGCCCCAGTCGTCGCCGCGGCGGGTTGGGACGTCCCGCTCGGCCGCAAGCGCGTCTACGTCCCCATGATCAGCGGCCGCGGCCTGGGGCACACCGGCGGCACGCTGGATAAGCTCGAATCCATCCCCGGGTTCAACGTGAATCTTTCGCTGGGCGCGTTTCGCAGAGTGCTCGAAAAGGCGGGTTGCGCCTTGATGGGCCAGACTCCCGAAATCGCGCCCGCGGACAAAAAACTCTACGCCCTGCGCGACGTCACCGCCACGGTTGAGAGCCCCTTCCTGATTTGCGCCTCGATCATGAGCAAAAAGCTCGCCGAAGGCATCGACTCCCTGGTCCTCGACGTGAAAACAGGCGATGGCGCCTTCATGAAGAAGCAAGCCGACGCGGAACAACTCGCGCAATTGATGGTCGACACCGGAACGCGCGTGGGCAAGCGCGTGGTCGCGCTGATCACCGGCATGGACCAGCCCCTCGGCCGCAAAATCGGCAACGCTCTCGAAGTGGACGAGTGCCTGGACGTTTTGCACGGCGGCGGCCCTCCCGACCTCCGCGAACTCTGCGTCGACTTGGCGGCCTGGATGTTTACCCTCGGTGACCGCGTGACGAATCTCGACGAAGGCCGCGCGCTCGCGCAAGAAACGATTGCATCCGGCCGCGCTCGTGATACATTCCGCGAGATCATTCGCATGCAAGGAGGCGACCCGGCCGCCGTCGACGACCCGGGACGCCTGCCGCAGGCCGGCAATCGGGCCAAGGTGAAGTCGCCGCGAGCCGGTTTTGTCGCGTCGATTCGCTGCGAGCAGGTGGGTGTGGCAAGCATGCTTCTGGGCGGCGGGCGCGAACGCAAAGAGGATGTGATCGATTCGGCGGTGGGTCTCGTGATCGAACGCAAAGTGGGCGAGGCGGTGGAGGCCGAAGGGACGCTCTGTACCGTTCACTACAATTCCGACGCTCGCCTGGCCGAAGCGATGGCGCTGCTCTCCAACTGTTTCGTAATCGGAGATACTGCGCCGAACCCGGCGCCGCTCGTGCGCAAGGTGATCGGCGGAGTCTCGTAGCGCCGGCGTCTCGCCGGCGTTTTGGCCGTTCTGTAGCGCTGAGGCCTCGCGCTGGCATTTCGACGCTGAATCATTACGGACCAGGACGAACCGTTCGCGGAAAGGACTGAATGCATCGATTCATCGGCATTCTCGGAATGATTGTGCTGCTGGGCCTGGCCTTCGCCTTTTCCACCAATCGCCGCGCCATCCGCTACAAAACAGTGGCCTGGGGCCTGGGCCTGCAAATCGTCTTCGCCTTCCTGGTCCTGCGCTGGGACGGGGGGCGCGCCGCCTTCGCCTGGCTCGGCGACAAAGTGAATTGGTTTTTGGGCTTCGCCTCCTACGGCGCAACCTTCGTGTTTGGCCCGCTGGCCCAGAACACGCATCCCTGGGGCCTGGTTTTTGCCTTTCAGGTTCTCCCTGCCATCATCTTCATCGCGGCGGTATTCGCGCTGCTGTACTACCTGGGAATCATGCAGGTGATCATTCGCGGCGCCGCCGTGTTCATGACCAAGCTGATGGCCGCCAGCGGCGCGGAATCGCTGAACGTTGCCGCCAGCATTTTCATGGGACAGACCGAAGCGCCGCTTACCATTCGTCCCTATCTTTTCGACGTTACGCAATCGGAACTGATGACCATCATGACCAGCGGCATGGCCCACGTGTCCGGCGGAATCATGGCCGCCTACATCGCCTTCGGCATCCAGGCCAAGCATCTCCTGGCGGCCGTGATCATGACCGCCCCAGGAACTATTCTGCTCTCGAAGATGCTCGTGCCGGAGACGGAAACGCCGCTGACCGCGGGGCGCGTTGAAATGGCCAAACTGGAACGCGACACCAACGCGCTGGCCGCCATCGCCCGCGGCACGACCGACGGCCTCAACCTCGCCGTCAACGTCGCGGCCATGCTCATCTCCTTCATCGCGCTGATTTATCTCGTTGACGGCATTTTCGGCGCCGTCCACGCGCATCTGCTGTGGTTTCCGATGAGCCTCGAACAAATTTTCGGCTGGATCCTGTCGCCCATCGCTTGGCTCATCGGCATTCCCTGGAAGGAAGCGCCTATCGTCGGGAATCTTCTCGGGCTGCGCATGGTGACGAACGAGCTGATCGCCTATCAGCGCCTCGGCCCCATGCTCGGCGCGAAGGTTCTCGACCCGCGCTCCTTCACCATCACCACCTTCGCATTGTGCGGTTTCGCCAACCTCAGCTCCATCGGCATCCAGATTGGCGGAATCGGCGCGCTCGCCCCCAATCGAAAATCCGATCTGGCGCGCCTCGGCATCCGCGCCATGCTTGCCGGCACCATGGCCAACTTGATGTCCGCCTCCATCGTCGGCATCATGCTCCGATGACGCCGCGGTCGTAGACATTGGCCGAAGGACTCCTTCCTCGCCATTGGGTCTGCTACCAAAGCGAGAGCAAGCTCTCGCACTCCAAAGCGGCCTCCGGCCGCACAGCGGCTCGCAAATTCCCCGGTTCGCGGGTAAAATCCGCCCTGCGAACATGATCGACTGGGCGCATTCGCCGTCCCACCGCATTGACACCGCGGGAACCTACATGGTCACCGCTGCCACCTATCTCAAGAGTCCGGTCTTCCGCTCCCGCAAGCGGCTCGATCTTCTGCTCGCCCATTTCCAGGAACTCATCACCGAACACCGAATCGTGCTTCAGGCATGGGCCATATTCCCCAACCACTATCATTTCGTCGGCGGCGTAAATGATCCCGCCAGGCTGCATGCCTTCCTGCAGCATTTCCATTCTGTGACGGCTACCGAAATCAATCGCGTTGATGGCACGCCTGGACGAAGAGTGTGGTTTCAATTCTGGGATTCGCAGCTCACCTATCAGAAATCGTATTTGGCTCGGCTGCGATATGTTCACGAGAACCCCGTGCACCACGGGCTGACGCGGCTGGCGGCGAATTACCCTTGGTGCTCGGCAGCGTGGTTTGAACGCAAGGCATCCACTGCGTTTCGCAAGACGGTCTTGCGCTTTCCCTGTGACAAAATCAACGTGCTCGACGACTTCATCATCACGAGCGAGGAAATCGGGACGTAGTTCCGGCGGCCGCAGGCCGCTTTGGAGTGCGAGAGCTTGCTCTCGCTTTGATTGGCGAATCTGCTTTTGGCTCTCTCGCGCTTTCTGGAGGAAACGTTTGGCGATTTCAGACCGCACCCGGCGAGATGCACAAATCACCTCCCTAGGCGGTCGCTCTGCCAATCGCACAGCCGAATTTTCGCGGGCGGAGCGCGCTGCAAAGTTCGTCCTCTCGAAAACGAAACTCCGCCCCCGCATCGCCGTAATTCTCGGCTCAGGCCTCGGCGCCTTTGCCGACGACCTGACCGACGCCGTGAGCATCCACTACGAGAAAATTCCCGGGTTTCCGCGCTCGACCGCCATTGGCCACGCCGGCCGCCTCGTCATCGGCAAGGCGGGCGACATCGCCTTGGCAGCAATGCAGGGCCGCGTCCACTTATACGAAGGCTATTCTGCGCGTGAGGTCGCTTTCCCCATGCGTGTCCTGGGCCGCATGGGCGTTCGCTCCGCCATCCTGACCAACGCCGCGGGCGGCATCAACCGCGACTACAACCAAGGCGCGCTGGTCGTCATCCGCGACCACATCAATTTGCAGCCCGCAAGCCCGCTGATTGGCGAGAACGACGAGCGCTTCGGGCCGCGCTTCCCCGACATGACCGAAGCGTACTGTAAGACCTATCGCGGAATCGCCATCACGGAGGCCGAGCGGCTCGCCATCGAAATTCACGAAGGCGTGTACGCCGCTCTGCCCGGCCCCAGCTACGAAACGCCGGCGGAGATTCGCTATCTCCGCACCATTGGCGCCGATCTGGTCGGGATGTCCACCGCTCCGGAAGTGATCGCAGCGCGGCACATGGGCGTGCGCGTCTTGGGAATTTCCTGCGTCACCAACATGGCCGCGGGCATCCTCGATCAGCCGCTCAGCCACGCCGAAGTGCTGGAGACCGCCGAGCGCGTCAAAGGCCGCTTCATAGCCTTACTCCGCGCTGTCATCCCGCAGATCGCGGCGGACCTGCGGCGGTCCACCTAGCCGGCTCCCGACACGCTAATCCGGGAGCGTTGCCGCGCTCGTGATCGTGAATTCTGTCGCCGCGCCCGCCGCTTTCGGCAGCCCTGGCCGGCTGACAGGCTGGCCGCCGCCGATCCAGACTTCGACTTTGCCCGGAATGATGCGCCCCGTTCCCCCCGGATCGACCGTGCTCAATTGCCGGTTGCGCAGCGTGAACGACACGGTTTGCTGCTGGCCCGCCTTCAGGTGAATGCGCTGGAATCCTTCCAGCGCGCGTAGGGGAGCGCCCGGCACTCCCGGGTGCGTCAGATACAGCTCAACCACTTCGTCGCCCGCCATCGCGCCCGTGTTCGAGACGTTCACCGAAATCTTTCCCGTCCCGTCCGCCGCGATCGATGGATTCGACACGGCCGCGTGGCTGTAGGCGAAGGTCGTATAGCTGAGCCCGTACCCGAACGGAAAGAGCGGCTCGCCTTCGAAGTAGCGATAGGTGCGGTTGGCCATCGAATAGTCATCAAACGGCGGAAGCTGGGCCACGCCCGTATAGAAAGTGACCGGCAGGCGTCCCGCCGGGCTGAAATCGCCCGCCAGCGCTTCCGCCACCGCCGTTCCCCCTTCCTCTCCGGGATACCACGCTTCGAGAATCGCCGGCAGATGCTCGTCCGACCAGTTCACCGCCAGCGCGCCTCCGTTCATCAGCACCAGCACGGTCGGCTTGCCCAGCGCCGCGATTTTCTTCACCAGCTCTTCCTGCGGCGCGGGAAGCGAAAGCTTCGTGCGATCGCCGCCCAGGAAGCCATCCGCCTGGAATTTCATTTCTTCACCTTCGATCCGCGGAGAAAGCCCCATCACCAGCACAACCAGGTCGGCGTTTCGCGCGGTGGCGATCGGGTCCGGCGTGCCCGCTTTGGACGCCTCGACGAGCCCGATACCTTCCGAGTACACCACCTTCGAATCCGCAAAACGCTGGCGGATCCCAGCCAGCACGGTCACCGGTTTTGACGGCGTCCCGTTGTAGTTTCCCTCGATCGCGTCCAGGCTGTCTGCATCGGGACCGATCACCCCGATGGTCTTGTACGTGCCTTTCAGCGGAAGAAAATGATTCTCATCCTTCAACAGAACCAGCGATTCCTGCGCCGCCTTCAGCGCCAGCAGCCTGTGCGCCTCCGTATCGTTTTTCGATGGCTTGATGCCCGAGTACGGCACCATCGGCGGCGGATCGAACATCCCCAGCTTCATGCGCGCGGTGAACAGCCGCCGCAGCGCGTTGTCCACGTCCCCTTGCGGCAGAAGCCCCTGCTTCACCGCCTTCAACAGCGTGTCGCGATTGAACGTGATCTGCTCCTCGGGCCACGCGCAAACGAGATCCGTCCCCGCCTTGAACGAGTCGGCTTCCGCCTGTTCCATGGATTTCGCGTAGTGGTGCCCGTCCCAGACGTCCTGAACCGCGCCGCAGTCGGATACCACGTAGCCCTTGAATCCCCAATCCTTGCGCAGATATTGCCCGAGCAGCATCGAGTTCGCGCAGGACGGCGCTCCATCGACCGCATTGTAGGAGCACATGATGGATCCCACCTTCGCCTCCCTCACGCTGGCGCGAAACGCCGGAAGGTAGGTGTCCTCCAGATCGTGTCGCGAGGGCTTCACGTCGATGCTGTGCCGCGCCGGCTCCGGGCCGCTGTACGCGTCGAAATGCTTCGCCGTGGCCAGCACTTTCAGGTACTTCGCATTGTCGCCCTGCATCCCGGTGATGAACGCGACAGCCATCCGCGAAGTGAGATAGGGATCTTCGCCGTAGGTCTCCTGCCCGCGGCCCCAGCGCGGATCGCGGAAAATATTGATGTTCGGCGACCACACCGTCAGGCCGTGGTACCAGTCGCTCGAGCCGTCCGCGTGCAGGTTGGCGTAATACTTGGCGCGAAACTCCGTGCTGATCGCCGTAGCGATATGGTGCATGAGCGGTTCGTCGAACGTGGCCGACAAGCCGATGGCCTGCGGAAAAACAGTGGCGTAGCCCGCGCGCCCCACGCCGTGCAGCCCTTCATTCCACCAGTTGTAGGCGGGCACGCCGAGCCGCGGAATGCCGGCGGCCACGTGCGTCAACTGCGAAATCTTCTCCTCCAGCGTCATCTGCGAGATCAAGTCGTTGACCCGCTCCGCGATCGGCAGGTTCGCATTCTTGTAGGCCGCCACTTTCTCCTGCCGGCCCGATTTCGTCCGGGCCAACATTGTGGCCGAGGCCGCCAGGCAGAAGAGGCAAGCCAAAACCGCCATTCTCGTTTTCATATTCCTCGCTCCGGCACGCGCGCGCTGCCCCAGCGGAAAACGCGAGGGCGCCGCTCAATACTACGCACGGCGCCCTCGAATGGAAAGAGCCCTATCCGCAACGGCTAGAACAGCAGGCGAGCCCCAAGCCAGATGACCCGGTTTCCGGGATCGTTCCCGAAATAGCCCTCGCCCGCCGGCTTGAGCGTGCTGGTAATGATGCCGAACGTCGAGGTGCCAACCTGCGAGTTCGGATTGTTGAAGAGAGGAGTGTTGGTTAGGCTCATGGCATCGGCCCGGAACTGGAACCGGAACCGTTCAGTCAGCCTGAACTCACGAGCCAGACTCAGGTTCATGCTGAAGAATCCGGGCCCGCGGAACTGATCGCGGTTCGTATTTCCGTAGACCCCAGGGCTCGGCACGGCGAACGCGCTTGGGTCGAAGTAGTGGCAGGACAGGTCCGTCGCCTGGCAGCTCCCGGACTGCAGGGGCTGCCCGTTGATGATGTGAAAGGGGCCGACCTGATCGGCCGTTTGGGTCGAGCCATTCGCGGCCAGCTTGCTTGCGTCCGCGGTCACCGTGAACGGCGCACCGCTCATGATGCTGATCACCGGGCTAATCTGCCATCCACCCAGGATTCGAGCGCCTACTCCTTGGGTCACCCATTCTTGCCCGTGCCCGAAGGGCAGATTCAGCACGCCATAAATCTCGACGTTCTGCGGGCGGTCGAAACTCCCGTATCCATAGTTCTTGGACCAGTAAGTAGGATACGGGAAGAGCAGGTAATTCAGCTCCTCATCGTCCGAATAGTCGAGCGCCTTCGACCACGTCCACGCCACGCCGAACGTGGACGAACCGAAGTGGCGCGTCACTTTCGTCTGCAGCGAGTCATAGGAGTTGCTCTTGAACGGCACCTCTCCATTCACGGTGCCCGTGTACGTTTCCCCGAACCGTTGGCTGAGCAAACCTCCCGCTGCGCCCGTCCCCGGCAACGAGGCGTTCAGATTCATGTTGACCAGCGGTCGAATGTCCCGCGTACCCACGTATCCCACCGAGATGGTGAACCGCTTGTATTCCTGCTCGACCGTCAGGTTATATGAATTGATATACCCGCGGTCGAACGGGTTCGGGATCGTCGTCGTTCCGACGTTCTTCGGAAGCGGGATCACGCCGCTGCTGATGTCCGGCGGCGGCACCAGCACCAGGCCCGTCGGCACGCTGTAGCTTCCGCCGCCCAAGCCGGTTCCGTTCGTACCGGTGAGGCTCGCCGCCGGCGTATAGTCGGCGGACGTCGCGGTCGGGTTGAGGTTGTCCGAGATGACTGCCGAAGGATACGCGTTCCGGAAGTACCGCCAGTTGTTCGGATCGGCGCTCATGCCGTAGCCGGCGCGGATGACCGTCGAGTTGGTCAGCCGGTACGCAACGCCGACCCGCGGCAGGAATTGCCCGTGCCCGACGTCGATGCCATCGTTCTGCGGCACGTTCCCATATCCGCCGATATACACATTCCCGTCATTCTGATTGAACCAGCGCAGGCCCGTGTTGTGATCGCTGTAGCCGAACGGGTAGTACTCCCAGCGCACGCCCAGATTCAGCGTCAAATTCGGAAGCACCTGCCACTGGTCGCGGACGTACCACGCCCACTGGTTCCATCGCATCGCTATGGGATTGAAGAGTTGGTAGGCTTTGCCCGTCTCGCTGGGCAAGCCCAGTAGGAAATCCGCAACCGAGTTGTACCAGCTCGGAGTTGATCCCGGAAGCGATGTCACGTTTCCGGTGAATCGGAAACTCCCGCGCGCCGTCTGGAAGCTGCCCCCTTGCGGCTGGAAGTGGTTGATCATCGTGTGGTTCCACTCGATGCCGGCGCGGAAGTTGTGCTTTCCGTGCGTCCAACTCAGGTTCCCGCCGCCGACGAATTGGTTGTCGCGGAACAGGTACGGGTTGCCGGTATTCGGATTGCCGAGGTTCAGGCTCGCCTCCCCGGAATTGATCTGGAATGCGGGCAAACCGTTGTATAGGAAGTTGGCGCCGGGGTCGCCGGCCCCGTTCGTCCCCGGAATTTTCAGTACGTCGAGCCCCGACGGGGAGCCGAGATCGAATTCCGCTGCGAGCCGCTGCCGCGTAAACCCGAAGTTCCAGTCGAACAGCAAACTGGAAGTGAACGTGTGCGTCCCGCCCAAGCCCACGCTTTGGATCAGGCCCGGCGCGTTGCCCAATTGCCCGCCATTCGTGGCGTCGCCTCCCGCCGCGCCCAGCAGCGGCGGATCGTACACAAGAATGCGCGAAAGGCTGTAGCGGGCGAACGTCGTGGTTTGCGGAGTCGCCACAAAATCGACTTTGATGTCGGCATTGTCCCGGTTGAACAGCGCCGTTCCGCTCCCGAAAAAGTTGCCGAGACCGGTGGCTGTCGAGAACTCCTGCTGGACCTTGGGTTGCAGCAGGCTGGCCAATGCCGCCGCCGCTGGATCGATGCGGTTCGGGCAAATCACGTTCAACACGCCATTGCAGGAAATCTGCGTTTTCCCTGCGCCATGGGAATCTCCGGTGGCAGGGTCGTAAATTATGGGATTTCCCGGCAGGCCGGTAAAATCGCCGGTCAACATGGCTGCCGTGGGCAGCGTGCGCTGGTCCGGACCCGCCTTTTGCCGCTGCGTGGTACGCTCGTAGTCTCCGAAGAAGAACAACTTGTTTTTCTTGATCGGGCCGCCAAACGTCCCGCCGTATTGGTTTTGGTTATTTCTGTTCTTGGGCTGACCGGCAGCGAAGTAGTTGCGGGCCATGAAATTCTGGTCGGTATGGAACCACTCGGCGCTGCCGTGAAACTGGTTCGTCCCCGACTTGATTTCCACGTTGACCGCCGCGCCTCCCGCCATCCCCTGTTCGGCGTCGAACGAGTTCGTCACCACGTTCACCGTTTGAATCGCCTGCGACGGCGGCACGTACGCGACGTTCGCCGGCAGCCACGGATACGCGTCCTGCGCCCCGTCGATTCGCGTGTTGACCGTTTGATTCGATTGCCCGTTCACGTTCGTGTTCATCGCTCGCTCGGGGTTGCCGGCCAGCGAGTTCGTCTCCGAGGTTACTCCGGCCCCGGGAATGATCTGCAGCAGCGATTGGAAATTTCGTCCCTGGCTGCCTGCCGTGGGCAAGTTTTCCACCTCCTGCGACGATAAGTCGCTGTGCACATCCGCCTTGTCGGTCTGCAACAGCGGCGACTGGGAGGTTACGGTGACGCTCTCCTGTTGCGTCGCGACCGTCAGTTCGGCATTCACGCGCTGCACCGTATTGTTGGCCACCGGGATGTTATCGAAGACCCTCGACGCGAACCCGCTCGCTGTGATGGTGACCTTGTATCTCCCCGCTTGCAGCGCGTTGAACCGGTAAAGCCCCGCGCTGTCCGTAGTCACCGTTTGTGTCACGCCCGTGCCGGTGTTCAGGGCCACCACCGTGGCCTTCGGAATCCCGGCGCCGGACGTATCGGTCACGTTTCCGGTGAGCGAGCCGTACAACACCTGCGCTCGCAGGGCCAGCGGCGCGGCCACCAGGGCCAGAATCGCCGCCAGGTTGAGAGTTAGTATGAGACGCGAACTAAATGGCCGCAAAACACCTTTCCTGCAGCGTTCCTCAAACATGGAGTGCCTCCAACCCACCTTTGTTTTTTTCCGCCCACGCCGGTCCTGCTCTGCAGCAGAGGCCGGCGCCACCCAAGCCCCACACGAAAAGTCTGGCCTAGCCCGCTCGCGCCACCTGCTCCGTTGCCGCCTTGTCTTGCAATGGCCCGAAATGCTTTTGCAGGACCAGAGCCACCGACCCGCGCAGCCGCGCCACGCTTGGGTCCGCCGAGGCTGGACGCACGCGCGGCGGCTTTCCCACCAGAGTCGCCTTCGCCACTGCCGCTTCGATCACCGGCGCGAACCGGCCCCACTGGCGCGTAAATTCGCCGACGAAAACGATCTCTTCCGGCGCCAGACCCGCAATGATCATGCGCATGCCCCGCGCGATGCCCTGGGCCATCTCGTCGAGCGCGCCGAGCGCCAGCGAATCCCCGGCATCTCCCAGCGAAAGCAAATCGTTGAATCCGAGGCCGTCGAGATCTTTGTGCGATTCCTGGTAGTAACGCAGCGCCGCCCGATTCGACGCGTACACCTCCCAGCAGCCGCGCGACCCGCAACTGCACGGAGGGCCGCTCGAGTCGAGCGAAACGTGCCCGAACTCCCCCACCATTCCGGTCACGCCCCTCACCAATTGCCCGTTCATGGCGATGCCCGTTCCCACGCCTTCGGATACCGTCACCACCACCAGGTCATGCACGCCGCCGGCGTGTCCGAACCACATTTCCGCCAGCAAACATGCGTTCGCGGCGTTCTCCATTTCCACACGCAGTCCTGTGGCGTCCTCCAGCGGGCGCGCCAGCTCGAATTCCGGCCACTTCAGGTTCGGCGCGAACACCACGCGCTGCGTCGCCTCGTTGAAACGCCCGGGCAGGCTGATCCCGATGCCTTCGTAAGTCAGGCCCTGATGCACGCGAATTTGGCGGCGAATCCGCGTGGCCAGCATGCCCAGCGCTTTCTGCGCGTCGGCCGGCGTGTTCACCGCCTCGTGAGAAAGGAATCGTCCGTTCACATCGGCGACGGCGATGGCCGTCCGGTGAGGCCGCAGGTCGATCACCAGTATCGCCCGCCGGTCGTTCAGCCGCAGAAATGTGGGCCGGCGCCCGCGCGGCAAACGCCCCACCGGGCCCATCAGTACCCATTTCTCCCGGATCAGTTGCTCGGTGATCAATGAGACGGTGCTCCGCTGCAATCCGGACACACGCGCCAAGTCCGCGCGCGAGATCGGCTGCCGCCGGCGAATCAGATTCAGCACCACGCCTCGATTGATGCCCCGGGCCGTCTCGCTGGTCGCCACGTGTGTGTTCGTGAAGTTGACCGCGCGCATCTTCTCCCTGACGCCCCGCCGGACGCGATCTCCTCGCTGGAGACCGCACTGCCGCACCCGATCCGGAGGTAGAATATAGTTCGCCGCGCGAACTATATGAGACTGCCTCCAGGAGCTTTGTCAAGTATTTTCTACTCTCGAGCGCGTGCCGCGTATTCCCTGCCTCCCCCGGGACACTTGCCCCGCGTCCGCCCTCTTTGTTTGACTGTCGAAATGAAATTCGACAAACTAGCGCGCCCGGATTCCGCAGCGGAGCACGCTCGGGCGTGGAGCAAGAACCTTCGCGCAAGAAGGCGCATCCAGGCGCGAGGCCAGCGGCCGCTCCGCGAATTTATGGCAAATTGTTCATGTACGTCAGCGTGATTCTCCGCGGGAGCTCAGGTTGAGTTTCATCGAAGAGGATTTTCTGCTGCACTCCGACATGGCGCGCCGCCTGTATCACAACTATGCCGCGCGCGAGCCCATCCTCGACTTTCACTCGCACTTGCCGGCCGCCGAGATCGCCGGCAACCGCCGCTTCCGCAATCTCACCGAATTGTGGCTGGAAGGCGACCACTACAAATGGCGCCTGATGCGCGCGAACGGCGTCGACGAGTGCTATTGCACCGGCGACGCGCCCGCCTACGAAAAATTCCAAGCCTGGGCTCGAACCACGCCCTTAGCCGTGCGTAGTCCGCTGTATCACTGGACCCATCTCGAACTAAAGCGCTACTTCGCCATCGACGACCTGCTGTCCGAGCGCACCGCCCGGTCCATATGGGAGCGCGCCAACGCGCGGCTCTCCTCCCCGGAACTTTCGGCTCAAGGAATCGTGCGCAAGTTTCGCGTCCGCGCCATTTGCACCAGCGACGATCCCTGCGACGATCTGGCCGAGCACCGCAAAGCCAATCAGGCGCAAAACGATTTCCGGCTGTTTCCCACGTTTCGACCCGACAAGGCTCTTGAAGTCGGCCGCCCCGATCGCTTCAATTCCTGGACCGCGCGCCTCGAGCGGGCCAGCCATATCGAGATTCGCTCCTTTCCCCTCTTTCTCGACGCTTTGCGCCAGCGGCACGATTTTTTCCACACGCAGGGCGCGCGGCTCTCCGATCACGGCCTCCCGCGCTGCCACGCGCAGCCCTGCAGCGAGGCCGCGGCGAAAGCGATCTTTGAAAAAGTGCGCGCGGGCGCGGCCGCTGATCCTGCGGAACGCGAGCAGTTCGCCTCCTTTCTTATGCTCTTTTTCGCCCGCCTCGACGCCGAACGCGGCTGGACCAAGCAACTGCACCTCGGCGCCTTGCGCAATGTCCGCACGCGCATGCTCGAGCAGCTCGGCCCGGACACCGGATTCGATTGCATGAACGACCAGCCGCAAGTCGAGCCGTTCTGCCGCTACCTCGACCTTCTCGATCGCGAAAATGCCCTGCCCCGCATCATCGTCTACAACATCCATCCGGCCGACACCTGCGCGCTGGCTACGGCCCTGGGCTCGTTCCAGGATTCCCCGATTCGCGGAAAAATTCAGTTGGGCAGCGCCTGGTGGTTTCTCGATCAGAAGGAAGGAATTGAATCGCAGCTGAACGCTCTCTCGAACGTCGGCTTGCTCGGGCTCTTCATCGGCATGGTCACCGACTCGCGCTCGTTCATGTCATTTCCCCGGCACGAATATTTCCGCAGGATTTTGTGCGGCCTTCTGGGGCGGGATGTCGAGCGCGGCGAATTGCCGAAAGATGAATCGCTGCTGGGCGACGTCGTGCGCCGCATCTGTTTCCAGAACGCGCGCGATTACCTCGCGCTCGACGGCATTCCGTAAGTCTGCTACTTCTTTTCGCCGTGAAGCAAGCCGAACACCGCGACCCCTTTTCGCGTGCCCACGAACACTTTGCCGCCCGCAATCATCGGCGTGATGAATTTGTTGCTCAGAAAGTGGTCGCGGCCGTTGGGAGCCTGGTTGCTGTTGTAATACTCGTGCGCCAGGTTCGCCGGATCGAAGGCGTGCAGCACTCCTTTATCGCTGTTCACCGCCTCCACCACCCATACGATTCCATTCGCGTAGCCGTTTGCCGAAATGCTGGGGATCGTCCCGGGATAATCGAAGTGGGCCTTTGTTTCCGAGGAAGGCAAATCCGCCAGCCGCGCGTGAACGATGGGAAAAGCCTTGAGCGGCGCCAAATAGGCGCCGTAATAGACCACCCCGTTGAAATATGCGGGCGACCCGAATTCCGCGCCGTCCAGCGCATTGCTCAACTCCTGATAGACCGCCCTGTCGTTCGCCGGATTGAATTTCCCCATCGCGTCGCGATTCACCACGTAGATGGCCTGATCTTTTCCGGCGCCCACGGCCAGATGTTCGACGCTTCCCTGCGCGCCCTTCATGTCCGGCAGCAGCAGCAGCCCGCCTGAGCCCAGGTCCTCGTCGCCATTCGATTCCGCCGCCGTGTTGTGCATCGTGAAATAATCGTGGACCCCGAGGTAGTTCCCCCGCGCCTCCAGCCTCACGAAGGCGTTGCCGAAATCGCGCTCTGCGGGAAAACCGTGTTCGCCCAGCGCAGGATCGAACGTCCCGTTCCCTACCAGCAGATAAATATTGCCCGCCGCGTCCGCCGCCGGTCCGTTCCCGGTCATCCAGATGGCCCCTTCGGTCCCATTCGGAGTCAGGCACAGCGTGCTGACCCGCTTCAGCGTCTTGGCGCTCAGGCCGATCACCCAGCCGTTGTACGGGTCGTGATCGCAGTGTGAAGACCACGTCGTATAGATCACACCGCGCGAAAGCAGCAGCGCGGCCCGTACCTTGTACTGCTTCGGATCGAATACGACGGTCGTGCGATGCCCGTTCTATTCGGTTGCGGAATACTTGGCCGTGATCGTGCTTGCCGGAAGCCGCTCGGCGCCCGTGGTGATGTCCAGCGCGTGCAAACGCTGGAAATATTTCCCGCGCGCGTTCTTCGACATGGCCACCACGTACATGGTTCCATGCGGCCCCGCATTCAAGTCGATCGCAGGAGTCGCCGTGATTCCGATTTCCGGCTCGATCTGCTCGCAGTCGCGCTTGTCGCTCGGCGTTTCCCCCGGTCCCAGCAGCGAAACGCGCCAGAGCTGCTGGTACGTGTCGGCATCGAACGCATACGCCAGGTCGTGCTCCGTCACGATGAACACGACGTTGCGCTTCTTCCCTTTCACCTGCAGGTTCGAAACGTACAGCGGTTCCGCGTCGACCTTGCCTTGCACCGCCAGCATGGCGACTTTCCCGAAATCGCTCGCGTTCACGTTCTGCGGCGTCAGGATGCGCTCCTGCAGGTTTTGTCCCGTGCGCGCCACGTCGTTGTGGTAGGTCAAAACCTCCGGCGGAGCCGGCGGAGGTGGCGGATCGTCGAGTGGAGTGGGCCGTTGGGCCTTGATTTTCGGCTTTGGCTGCGTCGCGGCTGCCGATTCGGTCTTGCGCGTCCCGGAATGGCTGCAACCGCCGGTAACCATCCCGCCGGCCAGCGCGCAGGCCAACGCCCATGCGCAGAAGTAGTGTGTCCGTCGATATTCCATCAGAGAAGTTTCGCTGGCCCTCTATGGTAATCCCGAGCGTGTCCGAAAACGTCGTTGCTTCGACAGGCCGGGTCTGCCGGTCTCGCAATACTGCCGCCTATTTGACGCGGCCGGCAGCAGAATGGGTGCACCGCCGCCTTTGCGCGAATACCACCACTGTCATCCCGCTCGCCCTGAGGCACGAAGGGAACCCAGTCCCGCCGCCTTCGCGGGAATGGGGGTGAGGCCCTGCCTGCCGCAGGCAGGGATCTGCTTTTGCCTCGCACTTCGGTTGCGGCCCGCCGCGCTGCGCCTCTGCGGTACGTCTTTCGGCCCTCCCGCCGGACGCAGTTTTCTTCAGGTTTTTCCTGTTGCTTTCCCACAGAACAAGCGTATGCTCTTCCTGTTGGTAGCCCAAATGGCGGCCTGGTGAAACAAAAATCCGACGTCCAGCAGGGCACTCTGGCGCTCATGGTCCTCAAGACCCTCGACGTCCTCGGCCCCTTGCACGGCTACGGCATTGCCCGCCGCATCGAGCAGATCAGCGGCGATTTGCTGGCGGTCAATCAGGGCACGCTCTACCCCGTCCTGCTCAAGCTCGAACAGGAGGGCGCCATCGCCTCCGATTGGGGCGCCTCGGAAAACAATCGCCGCGCCCGCTTCTATCGCCTGACGCGCGCCGGGCGCAAGCAGCTGCGCGCCGAAACGCGCGAGTGGGAGCAGACCGCCGCCATCATCGGCCGCTTCTTCGAAGTCAAGCCCGAGGATTTGCGATGAATCGGACACCGAGCGCAGCGGTTGTCATTCGGAGCCTGCCTGTCGGCAGACAGGCGAAGCGAAGAAATCTCTCTTCGCGCAACAAGCCACGCAGCGGCGATTGTACGCCGGCTGTTGCCGCTGCAGGGACGCTGCCTTGGCCTGAACGCGCGAAGCCTTGCTGCGCCTGCGTCTCGCTCGCCGATGACGCTTTCTGCGCCCGCAGGGCGCTTTGGAGTGCGGCGGCTTGCCGCCGCTTTGTCCCGGTCCTTGGCCCGCGCTCGTCGCGGAGTTCGCGCCCTGGCCGCAACGGTTGTCACTCCGAGCGCGCACGCGCCATTCGCGGCCGCAGCGGTTGTCATTCTGAGCCTGCCTGTCGGCAGACAGGCGTAGCGAAGAATCTCTCTTCGGCCCACAAGCCACGCAGCGGCGATTGTACGTAGCCCGGCACGGAACGAGCCCGCCCCAGCGGGCGAAGTGAAAGTGCCGGGTAAACTCGGATCACGAAATATCCTTCAGTCCCGGAGGGACGATTGACGGAGCGCAATCGATGATATCCCCGCGCCGCTTTCTAACTCGCATCCGCAATTCCCTCGCGCAGGTCTTGCCTTTTCTCGCCACTCGCCACTCACTTGCCCTGAAGCCGCCCGAAGCGGCTGAAGGGCCGCTCGCCACTGCTTTCTCCGACCGCCTCTGCGAAGAAATCGCCCACCACATCGCCCTGCAAACCGACGAAAACATTCGCGCAGGCATGTCCCCCGCTGAAGCCCATCGCCAAGCCAAACTCAAATTCGGCCCCGTCCCATCCATGACCGAAGACGAGTCGAATCCAAATCTGCCGCCAGTCGAACTGAACCGTAGGGCATCTTCATTAACAACCTTGCTTCCAGTGGGCAGTGCGGAGGGGGATACGAAATCCGCATTGCCCTCCCGTTCTGGAAGCGGCCAGCGCAGCCGAGTT
>JBJKQB010000365.1:0-6682 GCA_046705825.1 Candidatus Acidiferrales bacterium | reverse complement strand
CGCGCGCGCCGGAGGTGTCGGAGATCGTGGCGGCCTTGCAGAATCCGAAAACGTCTGTCGCGGTAAACCTGCTGGGGCTGCCGTTTCGCGATCGTCCTGCCTTCTTCGCCTCGCTGCTCCCGAAAATTCTGGAATTGCGGGCGAAGACCGGGCGGCCGCACTGGCTGGTGGTCGACGAGGCGCATCATTTGCTCCCGGCTTCCTCGGAAGCAGCCACCGGTTCGATTCCCGCAACCTTCACGAACCTTCTGTTGATCACAGTGCACGTTTCCGCCGTGCTGCCATCGGCGCTGAAGCTGATGCAGGGAATCCTGGCGGTCGGCGCATCGCCCGAACAGACGATTCAGGAATTCAGCGCGGCGATTGGAAGACCGTCCCCGGTTCACTCGCCGCTTCCGGCGGCTACCGGAGAGATGTTCCTGTGGCTCCCGGACGATGCGCGCGGCTTGCTGCGCGTTCGCACGCAGCCGCCCGCGGCGGAAATCCGGCGCCACCGCCGAAAGTACGCGCAAGGGCGGCTGTCGCCTGAAACGAGTTTCTTTTTCAAGGGCCCGCGCGGCAAGCTGAACCTGCGCGCCCACAATCTCATCATGTTCAACGAAATCGCGGACGGCGTGGACGACGAGACCTGGATGTTCCATCTGCGGCAGAATGATTATTCGAAATGGATGCGAAAAGCCATCAAGGACGATGCGCTGGCGTCGGAAGTGGCCGAGATCGAGAACAACCCGCGCGCGACGGCCCGCGGCAGCCGCAAAGAGGTCATCGACGCGGTGAACCGGCGATACACCGGCTCCGAAGCGGCGGAGGGCTAGCGATTGGAGACCGGCGGATCGAAGGTCCCGGCAAGTGACGCTCGCAAGGGATTCGCTGAGGCCGGCGGACGTGCGCAGATCGGTTTCTCGGTTGCTCAGTTCTTCGCAGAATTCGCAAAGTTGGATTGCACGGCGCGAGGGAAGTGAATAGGATATTCCGGTCGATGACGAACCGGCCCAGGCTCCCGCTTGCGGTTTCCCTTCTCTCTCTTTTCCTTTTTTCCGGAAGTTCGCGGCTGAGTTCGCCAACGCACGCGCAGAACGCCGCGCCGGCGCCGTTGCAATTCGTGAGCCAGTGGGGAAGCAAGGGCGAGGAGCCCGGACAACTCAACGATCCGCAGTCCATCGCCGTCGATTCCGTCGGAAATGTTTACATCGCCGACGCGGGCAACGGCTTCATCGACAAGTTCGCGGCGGATGGCACTCCCCTCCTCTCGTTTCAGGAACCGGACCTGCGCGATCCGCAATCCATCGCCGTGGATGACGGCGGAGCGATGTACATCACGGACCCGGCGCGCAGCATGTTGTATGTCGTCTTCCCCCGGAGCGAGCACGACTCTCATCGCGTGCTGCGCCTCAGACGACGGGGGAGCAGCGAAAATCTGCTGAGCGTCGCGGTCGATGACGAAGGCATGATCTACCTGCTCGACCAGGATGCCGGCCGCGTGTTCACCTACAACCCGCGGCTGCGATTGCGCCGATCGTGGTTTCCCTCGCCGCTGCGGTACGCGTCCAGGAAAGCAGCGAGTTCCATGGGGCCGATTCGCGTCGGCGGGGATGGGAACCTGTACGTCGCCGATCCCGATGCAAACCGCCTGCTGCGCTTCGATCACCTCGGGCATTTCCTGGCGGAAATTCCGGCGAACGCGGCGGGAGTGAATACGGTCGCCGAGTCAACCGCAGGGACCGCGGCCAAGCCCCGGATCAGCACGCAATTCGCCGTTTCGCGCAGCTACATCTTCGTCATGGACGCGAACGGCACGACACTGCACGTGTGGAATCTCGACGGCTCGCCTAAACTGGATTTCGACCTTTCGTCCAGACTCGTCACCGCCCATGCCCCTCCCGCGCTCGCGCTTGGCCAGCATGGCGACCTGTTCATTCTCGATTCCGCCGCCTGCCGCGTGCTTCGCTACCACCTCAATTTTTAGCATTGGTCCTTTCTAGGCATGCGCATCCGCCGCTCCGGAGTTTCTGCTTTCTCGTGCCAAGCAATTTTTCCGTTAGCGGTCAGGGCTCTGCTATCGTCAGGGCCTGGGGAGGAGCGTCATGCCATTGCTGCTGAGGGAGACGGACGTGAGGGCGCTGCTGACGACGGATCTCGCGCTCGAGGCGGTCGAGCAATCTTTTCGCCGGCTGGCGGATGGCGCCGGGTTGGTGCAGCCCCGGCGGCGGCTGAACGTTCCAGGCAAGAGCTACCTGCATTACATGGCCGCGGCGGACTCCGAGGCGGGTTACATGGGGATGAAGATTTACACCACCTCGCGGGAAGGGTTGCGATTCCTGGTTCCCTTGTTCGACGCGCAGACGGGCGATTCGCTCGCGCTGATCGAGGCGGACTACCTCGGGCAGGTGCGCACGGGAGCCGCCAGCGGCGTGGCGACGAGATATCTCGCGCGCGAGGACGCGACGATTGTGGGCATCGTCGGAACGGGCTCACAGGCGCGCACGCAACTGGAGGCCATCGCAGCGGTGCGCAAGATCAAAGAGATTCGCGCGTACGGCCGCGATCCAGCGCGGCGCGCGAATTTCGCCGAGGAGATGACGGCGCGGCTGGGCGTTCGCGTGATCCCGGTGGATTCGGCGGAACGCGCGATTCGCGATGCTCAAATTGCGGTAACGGCGACAACCTCGACGCGGCCGGTGCTACAAGGCGCGTGGCTTGCGCCGGGAACTCACATCAACGCGATTGGCGCGAATTTCCCGCAGAAGCGCGAACTGGACGATGAGGCGGTGCGGCGCTGCGATCGCATCGTCGTGGATTCGCGCGAACAGTCGAGAATGGAAGCGGGCGACCTGATCGATACGCTGGGCGACGATGACACGGGCTGGGGCCGGGTGCGCGAGCTGTCTGAAGTGGTCGCGGGAAAAGTAAAGGGACGGACCGGCGCGGGCGAAATCACTCTCTTCAAATCCAGCGGGATTGCCAGCGAGGACATCGCCGTGGCCGGACGCGTTTACGAATTGGCTCTCGAGCGCGGAGTGGGAACGCGAGTGGAGATGTGGAACCAGGAGGCATCGCGGGCGGTACAGGGAAGAAATTCTTGACCAGGGAAGCTAGGGATTGGCGCGGCGGAGACGTTTGGCCAAGGCGTCATGCAGCCGCATTCGCGTTTCTTCCGGCAGCGGAGCGGGTTCCGAGTTGCAGTAGATCTCGATGGTCTTCTTGCAGGTGTTGACGATGACGCGGCACTTCTTGCACTTCAGCAGGTGCTCTTCGATCGACGCGCGAATGGCCGGATCCAGCTCCTCGTCCAGGTAGTTCTCGAGTTCAATCACGAGTGTCTTGCAATTCACTGGTTATCGCTCCGTCGAAAGTATCGTGTAAGTTTTTGACGCAGTTTCAGCCGCGCCCGCAGCAGACGCGATTTCACCGCGGGCACGGACAGCCCCAGCGCCTCCGCTGTTTCTTCCGTCGATAATTCTTCAATGTCGCGCAGCTGGAAGACGACGCGGAACGGTTCATCGAGTTCCGCAATGGCCCCGGAAAGGATGCCGGAGAGCTCCGTCTGCTCGAAGCGGTCTTCGGGAGAAGGAGACCAGTCTTCAACTTCGCGCGGGATGGTGTCCTCGCCCGTATCCACCTCGGCATCGAGCGAGACCTGGTTGGGGCGGCGCTTGCGCAGCTTCATGAGCGCCTGGTTCACGGCGATGCGCACCAGCCAGGTGTAGAACCGCGAATTGCCCTGGAATTCGGCGAGGTGCTCGTAGGCCTTGAGGAACGCCTCCTGCATGGCGTCTTCCGCATCCTCGCGATTCTGCGTGATGTTCAGGGTCAGGCGGAAGATTTTGCGCTCGTAGCGCGCGACCAGCGTTTCGAACGCCTCGATTTCGCCCGCCTGCGCGGCGGCGACCAGCTTGGGTTCGTCTTCCTTCACCACCTGCGAAGGAATCGGCTGGCGCTGCGGAACCGGATTGATTTTCGGAGAGCTCATCGCGCGATCATCCATGGCAAAGGGTAGCATAGCATTCATCTTGAACGAATGCGCCGCCCACATGGCGCAGAGGGCCCGCGCAAAGCGGCACTGGGTTTTGGATTGCATTTCTCCTCTCATTGCGCGGCAAACAGGGTTGCGTCGGAACCGCTGAGATCGAAGTGTTCGCAGCGGTCCGCATAGCGCGCCAGCAGCTTGTGGGCTTTCTCGGAAATCACCGGTGTTTCGTAGCGGGGCCCGGCGAAGCCCTGCACGGCGTCGAGCGAATCGAACCACACGAGCGTGACAAATTCCACTTCGTCGTTGTGCTCGCGCCGCAGCACGTGGAAACCGCGATAGCCACGGCCTTTCAATTCGTGCTTGACCCGGGGGAACAGTTCGCCTTTCAGGTACGCGTCGTAGCCAGCGGCGTTCGCGCGCGAGGTCCAGCCGCGCCACATGCGGCAAATCATGCGTTCATCTCCATCCAGCTTGAGCGAATTCGCCCGCTCTGATTGGCAGCGGAGTGAGTCGTGGAAATGCGGCTGTCTCTCGCGCCAGCCAAATTGGATGCCCGCTGCGCGCGCGAGGATTCGCGATCCTTGCTGCTATACTCGGGACGTGCCCGCCGCGCTCATCCACGAAGTGATTCCCGTGGGGCTGTTGCAATGCAACTGCTCGATCCTGGGCGATCCAGAAACGCGCGACGCGATCGTGGTCGATCCGGGGGACGAGGTGGAGCGCATCGTGGAGATTCTGCGCCGGCACGAATTGAAAGTGCGCTCGATCGTCAGCACGCACACGCACATCGACCACGTCGGCGGGCTGGCGCGGTTGCATCAGGCGACGGGCGCGCCCGTACTGATCCACGAAAGCGAACTCGAGCTGTATCGTCACCTGGACGTGCAGGCGCAGTGGCTTGGCATTCCGACGCCGGAGGTGACGCGCATCGAGGATTTCGTGAAGGAAGGCGACTCGCTCCGCTGGGGCGGGCTCGAAGCGCGCGTGTTGCACACGCCGGGCCACACGCCGGGCAGCATTTGCCTCGTGGTGGATCGAGCTGCCGGGTCACACGATGGCGCGAAGGCTGAAGCGCCCGGGTCACATCCGCCGGAGCAACGCTCTTCCGCGGAGCCTCGGCTGATTTCAGGCGATACGCTGTTTCAGGGCAGTATTGGGCGCACCGACTTGTGGGGCGGCTCGTTTCCTCAGATCATTCGGTCGATCCGCGAAAAACTGATCGTCCTTCCGGAAGAGATGGCCGTCTATCCGGGCCACGGAGACGCCACCACGATTGGCGCGGAACGCGAAAGCAATCCGTTTCTCCGCTGATCGAGCAATCATTTCCCGTTTGCTTCTCAACAGAAGCGCGCGGTGCGCGGGAAATCGTTCAAGCGGGATAAGGCCGCCGCAAGATTGTCCTCACCGTTGAATGATCCTTTCCGTTACAGTGGAGATTCTCGTCTCGCTGGGCTAGCGGCTCGGTGGAATGCGCCCGGGGCGCGCGGGCCCGCGATCGGAGATCGTAATGAGCGAAAACAATTCCGTGTCTCCGCCCGATTCGGGCGCGTCCTCGCCGCGCCCTCCCGAGCCGCCCCCGGAACCTTTGGAAGCATTCGTCACGAAAATATTCATCGGTCGCGAGGGCATTCGAGCCGGCTGGCGCTTGGCTATTTTCGTCATCATCGTGGTGGCTCTCTTCGCGGGGCTAGCCCTTACCATCGTGGCGGTGACTCACCATGAGCCGGGACCGCCGCCCGGCGGGGTGATGACTCCCGTCGCGACGATTGCGGCGGAAGGTATTCCCTTTTTTCTCGTGCTGTTCGCGGCATGGATCATGTCCCGAATGGAGCGGCGCAAGATCGGCGACTACGGCCTGCCGCTGCGCGGCGCCTTCCGCGCCCAATTCTGGCAAGGAGTCGTTTTCGGTTTTGCCTCGATCACGGCGCTGCTTTACGCGATGAGGATCGCCGGAGTATTTCATTTCGGCTCGCTCGCGCTGCACGGTTTCGCCATCTGGAAATACGGGGCCGAGTGGGGCGTCGCTATGCTCGGTGTCGGTTTTCTGGAGGAATACCTTGTTCGCGGCTATCCACTTTTCACCCTGACCACAGGCATGACTTTCTGGCCCTCGGCGATTCTTCTATCCATCCTTTTTGGCCTGGGACATCACGGCAATTCGGGTGAAGACTGGATCGGCCTAGCCACGGCGGGTGGCGCGGGCTTGCTGTTCGCGTTGCTGCTGCGCCGGACCGGGAATCTTTGGATGCCAATTGGTTTTCACGCCGCCTGGGACTGGGGCCAAACGTATTTCTACGGCGTTCCCGACAGCGGCACGATGGGCCGCGGGCACCTCTTCAATCCGGCCATTTCCGGAGCGGGCTGGCTTTCCGGAGGCAGCGTTGGACCCGAAGGCAGCTTCCTGTGCGTGGTGCTGCTGGTGGTTTTGTTTGTAATTTTTGCGTTTACGCTGCGTGAGGCGAAGTACCCTGATCCGGCGGCGCTTGCGCCTCGCAAGCGCGAAGAAGAGTTGCCGACGCTGTTTCCAGCTTCGTCCTAGCGCTGATTCTTGGCGCTCGTGTTCGCCTGCATTCGCCTAGGCTGATGCTAAATCCTGGGGCGAATCGTGCGGCGCCGGAAGAATCTTGTTCCCAATCGCCGACGCGGACTCCGCTGATTTATTGGCCAAATCGCGGAACGAGAAGATCTGCCCGCGCATTTTCCAGGCCCTGT
>JBJKQB010000364.1:0-10269 GCA_046705825.1 Candidatus Acidiferrales bacterium | reverse complement strand
TCTAACGTCGCAGAGAAACTGCAGGCTTTTTCCTCCAGTTTCGGGTGGCGGCCTTTCGCGTAATCGAGGGGCCGCCAATCTGTTTCTACGCACGCTCTCTTCGTAGGCGAGTTTGGCCGGTTTGCGCGCGACGAATTGGAGTGCCTCGTACCAACCTGTGGAAAAAGGGCCGGGCCAAATTCAGATGCAGGGTGAGACCTGGCGGTTTACGGTGTTCACGGTATGGACGAGCACGCTGCGGCTGGGCTGAGATAAGACGATGTCCCAGGTACTTCTGCCGGACAGCAATTCATCAAGACTCTGAAGTGAAGGATGATTCCGGAGATGTCAGACAGGCCAACACGTGCGGCTGATCGAGCAGCCGAAGGCGCGCGAAGGATTGCGGGAACCGTCGCACAGACACATACCGTCGAATTCTACGGGCAAGAGGAGAAGATGCTCGAGGGCGCGAGCCGTTTCATTGGCGCCGCTCTGGGTGCAGGCGATGCAGCCATCGTGCTGGCGGCGGCAGGGCATCGCGAGGGCATTCGCCTGGGGCTGAGCAGGCGGGGCTTGGAAGTGGCAAAGCTCTCGCGGGAAGGGCGATTGGTAGAGCTGGACGCGGCTGAAATTCAAGCGCGGGTCATGAGCGGTGGGCGGCCCGACTGGCGGGCCTTCGAAGAAACCGTCGGCTGCGAGATCGCGCGGGCGCAAGCAGCTTCGCGATCGCAAGGGCCCGTCGCGATATTCGGGGAACTGGTGGCGCTCCTGTGGGCGGAAGGGAACCGCGAGGCGGTGCTGCAGATCGAGCAGTATTGGAACCAACTGGCGCAAACCCAGAGTTTTTCCCTGCACTGCGCGTATCCCATGAGCGCGTTTGACGGCAAGCAGCATGGCGAAGACTTCCTCAGAATATGCGCGGAACATTCGTCGATTAATCCGGGCGCGGGCTCGCGAGGGGATGACGAGGAGAAGGCTTCGCGCACGGTCACCTACTTTCAGGAAAGCACTCGGTCGCTGCTGGCGGAACTGGCGCTGCGGCGCAGTGAGGAGCGCTTCCGTCTGTTCGTTGAAGCGGTGCAAGATTATGCCTTGATCCTGCTGGATGCGGAGGGCCGCATCAGCAGCTGGAACAAAGGCGCGCAGCGGATCAAAGGGTATGAAGCGGGCGAGATTCTGGGCCGGCATTTCTCCTGCTTTTATCCCGAGGAGGATGTTCGCGCCGGCAAGCCGCAGTGGGAATTGGAGGTTGCCGCGCGAGACGGGCGTTTTGAGGATGAGGGCTGGCGCGTGCGCAAGGACGGCTCGCGTTTCTGGGCCAACGTGATTATCACGGCGCTGCGAGACGAGCAGGGCCGGCTGTATGGTTTCGGGAAGGTTACGCGGGATTTCACCGAGCGAATGCTGGCGCAGCAGGCGCAACAGGACGCGCAGCGTAAACTCGAGGAATCGGAAAAATCGCTTCGCGAACTGTCCCTGCACCTATTCCGCTCTCAAGAAGAGGAACGCCGCCGCATCGGGATCGAGCTGCACGATAGCCTGGGGCAGAATCTGTCGTTCCTGAAAATGACTTTGGATTCGCAGCTTTCGGCGATGAACGGAGAACGCAGCAGCGCAGCGGGGCAGGTGCTCGAGGAGTGCGCCAGCGTCGCCCAAGAGGCGATCAAGGAAGTGCGCACGATATCGTATTTGCTGTATCCTCCCATGCTGGAGGAGATGGGGCTGCGGTCGGCCATCTCGTGGTACGTCGATGGTTTCGCGCAGCGCAGCGGGATCAAGACGGAACTTAGCGTCGCTCCCGATCTGGGCCGACTGTCCCGGGACACCGAGACGGCGCTCTTTCGGGTCCTGCAGGAGGCGTTGACCAACGTTCATCGGCATTCGGCGAGCGCGACGGCAGCGGTGCGCATCGCGATTCGCGACCACAACCTCGTATTGGAAGTCAGCGACAAAGGCAAGGGCCTGGCCGCGGCGGCGGGGAAACGGGATTGGACGCGTTCTCCGGGAGTGGGACTGCGCGGGATGAGGGAGCGCATGCGGCAACTCGGCGGGAAACTGGAACTGACGCTGACGCCCCTGGGCACTACGGTTACCGCAACCGTTCCCATCAAAGAGCCTGCCGGTACTGCGCCGGAGACGCGCTCTGAAACAGCCCTGATGGAATAGCGCATCCTCCCGGGCAGACCACCGCCAACCACCGCCACGAACGTGCTTCTGGCCGGCAATCCCCTCTTGATTCCACGAGGCTGCCCTTTGCATAAAGTGGCATAAAGCGGCAGCTTGACTTGAACCGCAGCGTCCGGTAGCGTACAGGTGTTTCCTGGAGTTGCCGTATGCGCATCATTTCCCTCCAATAACTCGCGTGCGGCCGAAAGCGGCCGCGAGCGCCGTGCTGTCGTTCCGCGATTCTCGTTTTTCGCGGACGGCTCGTTCTTTCCTGTTGTTTCCAGCTAACCCGAACCTTCGCGCGTGATTTGCGCGCCCCTGGGAGATTCCGTATGCCGGAATTTGCTCTCGAAGTCGAAAGCGTCGTCAAGACATACCGCGCCAAGCGCCGCTTGCTCCGGAGCGCTGGCGCAGCGGTTCGCGCGCTTGACGGCGTAAGCTTTGCCGTCCCGCGCGGAATCATCTTTGGCCTGCTGGGGCCGAATGGCGCGGGCAAAACGACTCTGCTGAAGATCCTGTCGACGCTGCTGCAGCCGACCAGCGGGCGAGTGCGGATTGAAGGAGTCGACGCCTTGAGCGAGCCGCTCGAGGCGCGCCGGCGCATCGCCACCGTGATCCAGGAGACCGCAGTGGAGATGTTCCTGAGCGTGCGCGACAACCTGCTCACGTTCGCCCGATTCCACGGGATCGAAGCGAGAGACGCGCGGCAGCACGCGGACCGTGTGATCGATCTGTTCGGGCTGGGAAGCGAGTTGGAGCGCAAAGTACAGGACCTGAGCGGCGGGTTTCGCCGGCGCGTGCAGGTCGCGAAAGTCTTCATGGTGAACACGCCGGTGCTGTTCCTGGACGAGTTCTCGACCGGCATGGACCCGATCTTGAAGCGCGCGGTGATGGAGTCGCTGCGGCAGGAGGCGGCGCGCGGGCGCACGATCGTCCTGACGACGCAGATTCTGAGCGAGGCGGAGGAATTGTGCGACGACATTTTGAACCTGCACAAAGGCAGGCAGGTGGCGCGCGGCAATTTGCACGACCTGAAGCTGCTTTCGCAGGGCGTCTACGACGTGGTGATGACTTTCGACGCGCTGCCGACTGGCCTCGATCCTGCGGTTGCCGCGCTGCAGCCGATCCGATCGCAAACGAACGGGAACACGATCGAGCTGTCGGTGAAGACGGAAGAGGCGGGCGCAATCGAAATTGTCGGCGAGCTGGCCAAGCTGGGGCGCGTGCGGCACGTCGAGATACGCGGCGCGAGCCTGGAGGACATTTTTGTGGAGCTGACAGCGAAGGTATAGCTGCCAGCGGGATCAACTCCCGAAAACCCGGTCCACCGCCGAGGCGCAGAGGACGCAGAGAAGAACCCTGATCGGCACGCTGATCGGAAGGATGGAAGATCCGGTTCGGTCACGGGAGACTTGGAGGAGAAGCAGACATGGCGGCAATGACGGCAATGCTGTACCGCGAAAGCAAGATCCGCGCGACGAATGTGACGTTCATGTTCTGGGATTTCTGTTATCCGCTGTTCAACCTGCTCGTATTCGGGGTGGGTTTGACGGCAGCCTTCGGTTCGCCGCGCTCGACCGAGGGTGTGGGCTACAACTCATTCTTCCTTGCGGGAGTGCTGGGCATGGCGAGCTTCGCGATCGCGTCGAACAGCTCGTGGTCGTTCTTCCTCGACCGCGACAACGGCATTTTCTACGAGATGCTGACGTATCCGATGAGCCGCGCGGAATATCTGCTGGGCAAACTGGTGTTCAACATCGGGATTGCGGTGGTGCAGGCCGTGCTGACGATTGGGATCGGAGCGGCGGCGCTGGGAATCTCGTTGCGCACCGACCTGTTCGGGTTTCTTGCGGCCGGAATCGTAATCGGGACAGCGGGTTGGTTTTTCCTGTATACGATTCTGGCGCTGAAGATCCGGCGGAACGACGTGTTCAACAGCGTGACTTCGGCGATGTATTTCGTGTTTCTGTTCTTCAGTTCGATGTTCTATCCGCTGGCGCCCCTGCCGAAATTGCTGCGCTGGGTGGCGCTGGCGAATCCGCTGACGTGGGAGATCGATCTGCTGCGGTATGGGTCGATTGGATTAGGGCATCCACGCGCGCTGGTCGTGGAGTCGGCAGGATTCGTCGCGTTCGCAATCGCATGTTTTTCGTATGCGGTGCATTCGTTGAATCAGGAGTAGAAATCGAGGACGCGCAGGCCTGTTTTACCGCAGAGGCGCGGAGGGCGCAGAGAAAACCACCGAGGGAAACGGCTACGCGGAGCGAGCGGAGTGATCTTCGGCCTGGGAGAAGGCGACCAGGTTGTCGAGTTTTGCGCGGGCGGCGCCGGAATCGATGGATTGGGCGGCGATGCGGACTCCTTCGCGCAAATCGGACGCATGTCCCGCAGTGACGAGGGCGGCGGAGGCGTTCGCCAGAACGATGTCGCGATGCGGTTCAGGTTCGCGATGTGTACCGGGGGTGAGAACGGCGCGGATGATCTCGGCGTTGTGCTTGGCATCGCCGCCGCGAATCGCCTCCAGGGGCGCTCGCTTCAAGCCGAAGTCCTCGGGGATGATCGAATGGTTGTGGACCGAACCGTTACGCAGTTCGGAAACGTACGTCTCGCCAGAAAGTGAAATTTCGTCGAGGCCGTCCTCGCCGTGAACGACAAAGGCGCGGCGCACGCCAAGTTCGCCCAGCGCCTGCGCCATCGATTCGGTAACGCCGGGATCATAGACGCCGACCACCTGCGCCGAAGCGCCAGCGGGATTGGTGAGAGGGCCGAGAAGATTGAACACGGTGCGAACCTTCAGTTCGTGGCGTACTTTCGCAACGTGGCGCGTGGCCGCGTGCATGGCGGGGGCGAAGAGAAACCCGATGCCGACCTGTTCGATGGCGCGTGCGACGCGGTCCGCTGGCAGATCGATGCGCACGCCGAATTCTTCGAGAACGTCGGCGGATCCGCAAAGGGACGAATGCGAGCGGTTGCCGTGCTTGGCGACGCGCACGCCCGCGCCCGCAACCACGAAGGCCGTTGCGGTGGAGATATTGAATGTGCCGCGGGCGTCGCCGCCGGTACCGCAGGTGTCGACGAGCGCTTCTTCCGCGATGGGATGGCCGTCGGGAAAGATGCGCGGGGCGTGGCGCCGCATTACGGTAGCGAAGCCAACAATTTCATCGACCGTTTCGCCCTTGAAGCGAAGCGCGGTCAGAAGTTCGGCGATCGTGGGTTCATCGGCCCGCCCGGCGAGGATTTCTTCCATGACGTTTTCGGCCTCGCGGCGCGACATATCATCGCCCCGCGTGGCGTACATGGCCGCCATGTAGACGAACTCACTGAACCGAATGGGTTCGTCCGGCGCGGAGCAGAAAGGAGCGGCCAGGCGGTAGTCAGGATGGCGGGCCAACGCGGCATCAAACGCGGCTCGTTCATCTTTGGTCCAGCCCTTCATTTCCAGGGCGGTGCGAAAGGCTGCGAACTGTGTCGCGCTAGCCTGCCCGGAGAGGAATGCCTCCATGGCACACTCGGTCTCGGCGCGCGTCAAATCCTCTCCAGCCAGCAATTTTTCCAGCGTCTGTTGAATCATCGACGGCTCGGATTTCCGCTCGGCGCGCGGCTGCACCTTACTGGCGCAGAAAACGACAGGAAACAGGAGCGGAGCCAGCTGCGTTCCAGAATCCAAAGATGGCCACGTCGAAACTAATTCGCGCGCTCATGGAGACGTTGCTTGCCCGCCCCGCCGGTTGTAAGTAAACTGCTGAATTCGCACGTTTCGCAAATTCTAGCACTCATGGACATCCGATGAAAATTCATGAATACCAGGCCAAAGCAATCCTTGCGAAGTTCGGAGTGCCCGTACCGCGCGGGGAAGTCGCCTTCACGAAGGAGGAGGCCCGGGCAGCAGCCGAACGATTAGGGATCAAAATCGCGGTGGTCAAGGCGCAAATTCATGCAGGCGGGCGCGGCAAGGCGGGCGGCGTGAAGCTGGCCAAGTCGGTTGACGAAGCGGCGTCACTGGCCGAGCAGATTCTGGGAATGAAATTGGTGACGCCGCAGACCGGCGAGGAAGGGCGCGTCGTCCGGCGCTTGCTGATCGAAGAGGGGCTGGACATCAAGCGCGAGCTGTACATGAGCATTCTGGTGGACCGCGTGGCGGGCGTGCCCGTGTTCATGGCCAGCGCCGCAGGCGGAATGGAAATCGAGGAAGTGGCGAAAACCAATCCAGAAGCGATTCTGCGAGAAACGATTCATCCGGCCACCGGGATGCAGGCGTATCACGCGCGGAAGATCGCGTTCGGGCTGGGCTTGCCGGCGGAAATGCTGCCGGTCGCGACCACGTTTTTCAAGTCGCTGTATCGCGCGTTCCTGGAGACGGACGCGTCGCTGCTGGAAATCAATCCGTGCGTGGTGACGGGTGACGGGCGGCTGGTGGCGCTGGACGCGAAAGTGAATTTCGACGACAACGCGCTCTACCGCCATCCGGAATACAAGGAGCTGCGCGATTTGGACGAAGAGACGCCGCTGGAAGTGGAAGCGTCGAAGTTCAAGCTGAACTACATCAAACTCGACGGCAATGTCGGGTGCATGGTGAACGGAGCGGGCCTGGCCATGGCTACGATGGACATCATCAAGCTGAGCGGCGGGAGCCCGGCGAATTTTCTGGACGTGGGCGGAGGCGCATCGGAAGAGCAGGTGAAGAACGCGTTCCGCATCCTGATCAGCGATCCTAACGTGCGCGCCGTGTTCGTCAACATCTTCGGCGGGATATTGCGCTGCGACGTGCTGGCCGGCGGCGTCGTGAAAGCGGCGAAGGAACTGGCATTGAAGGTTCCGATTGTGGTGCGCATGGAAGGGACGAACGTCAAGCAAGGGCAGGAAATTCTGCGCAACTCGGGTTTGAACTTCGCGGTGGCGAATGGAATGAAAGATGGAGCGGAAAAAGCGGTCAAACTCGCCGGGGGTGCGCGATGAGCATCCTCATTGACAAAACGACGCGGTTGCTGGTGCAGGGACTGACCGGGCGCGAAGGCGGTTTTCATGCGCAGCAGATGATGGCGTACGGGACGAAGGTGGTCGGGGGCGTCACGCCGGGCAAGGGCGGAACGAAACACCTGGACGTGCCGGTGTTCGATACGGTGGCGCAGGCGGTGCGCGAAACGGGCGCGAACGCATCAATCATTTTCGTGCCGCCGGCCTTTGCCGCCGACGCGATTCTGGAAGCGGCCGACGCGCAAGTGGCGTTTGTTGTCTGCATCACCGAGGGCATTCCGACGCTCGACATGGTGCGCGTGGCGGCGGCGCTGAAAAACTCGAAGACGCGCTTGCAGGGACCGAACTGCCCGGGAATCATTTCGCCGGGAAAATGCAAAGTGGGAATCATGCCCGGCTCGATTCACAAGGAAGGACACGTCGGAGTGGTGAGCCGCAGCGGCACGTTGACATATGAGGCGGTGCACCAGTTGACCCTGCTCGGGATTGGCCAATCCACGTGCGTGGGAATCGGCGGCGATCCGATCATCGGCACGAATTTTCTGGATGTGATTCGGATGTTCAACGACGATCCGGAGACGTCGGCGATCGTCATGATTGGCGAAATCGGCGGGAACGCGGAGGAAATTGCCGCCGAGTTCATCCGGACAAATGTGAAGAAGCCGGTCGTGGGATTTGTGGCGGGACAAACCGCGCCTCCCGGTCGCCGCATGGGACATGCGGGCGCGATCATCAGCGGAGGCCAGGGCACCGCCGCCGACAAGTACAAAGCCATGCGCGCAGCGGGAATCCACACGGTGCAAAGCCCGGCGGAAATCGGGTCAACGATTGCGGCGGTGCTCGGAGAGAGAACGACGCAGGGCGGCGCCTCTCGCTGATCAGTTACGATAGTAGCGCGGGGGCACTGCGCGCTGCGAAACCTGAGCGATGCTGCGAGCGCTGCACAATTGGCGCAGCTATTGAAAGCCGCTCTTAGAGCGTGGACGGCGCCTTCAGAAGCTCATCGGCCTGCGAAACTCCTTCGGCTATCCGCTCGTATGTAATGGCAGAGGTCAACGTGATTCAGCCCACAGGTCGAGTCCATTGGGTCCTCGCCGCATTGGTGTTGACTCTGATGGCCGTCCTGGCCGGCGGAGCGGCGCGCCGCGAATCGGTCACGGTTGACGAAGTCGCGCATCTTGGGGCCGGCGTCAGCTATCTGCAAAAGCTTGATTACCGCATGAATGAGGAGCATCCGCCGCTGGCGAAAGTGCTGGCGGCGGCTCCGCTCGTAATTCGGGGAGTGCACGCGGACTATTCGGATGTTTCCTGGACATTCAGCGGCGGCTTCTTTCAAGCGCTGCTGGGTGAATGGACATGGGGACATTCGCTGTTGCTGCGCTGGAACGACCCGCGGTCCACGCTCCTGTGGGGCCGCTTCCCGATGCTTCTGCTGACTCTTGCGCTTGGCTTCGCAATCTTCGCGTTCGGATCGAAATTGGGCGGGGGCTGGGGCGGACTCCTTTCTCTTGCCTGTTGCGCGAGCTATCCGGCGTTTCTGGCGTTTGGGCCGCTGATCCTCACGGATATTGCGGTGACGCTCTTCTGCGTGCTGACGATCTGGTATTTCGCCGCGTTGTGGCAAGCGCCGGGCCGCGCTACGGCAGTGCGGTTTGGGCTGGCCTTGGCGGGCGCGCTGCTCTCCAAATTTTCCGCGGGGCTGCTGCTGTTCGGCTTCCTCGCTTTTGCGCTCTCGCTGCGCTGGTCCCCGCTGCCCGTGCAGCCTAGAGATGTAGATTCGCTACGGGAGTGGCGGCGCGTGCGGCGCGGATATCTCTGGAAGGGAATTCTCCTGGCCGCGCTGGTTGTGTACATCGTGTATTTTGTTTTGTCCTGGAATCAGCCCACGGATTCGTTGCAGCGGCTAGGGTCCGGAACGGCGGTTCTGGTGCTGCGGCGGTTGCTGATGCCGCCGTTGTTGTATCTGCGGGGGCTTGCTGTGTTCGTGATGGAGTCCAGCCGCGCAACGTTCATTCTCGGCCATTCGCACCCGCACGGAGTGTGGTTTTATTTTCCTGTGCTGTTTGTGCTGAAGTCGCCGCTGGCGTTCCTTGCGCTGCTGGCGCTGGCGGCCGGTGTCGCGCTGGTCGCCAAGCACCGTTTGCCGCCGGGCTCGGTTGTTTCCCGCGGATTCGAGTTTCACTGGCGGGCGATATGGGTTTTTGGGGTCGTGTTCGTGGCGGCGTGCATGCTGAGCCGGCTGGATCTCAGCATCCGGCATTTCACGGTTCCGATTGCGCTGATGATGCTGTTGCTTTCTCCGCTTCCACAGATGCTGGCAAGTTTCTCGCGATCTCGCGGGAAAGCGTGGTGGATCGTGAGCGGCATGGTTACCGCGCTGGCGTTCGCCTCGGTGATCACCGCAGTCCGCGCCTACCCCTATTTCATTCCCTTCCTGAACAGTCTCAGTTTTGGCCAACCGGGATACGCGCTGGTCAACGATTCCAATCTGGACTGGAATCAAGCGCTGCCGGAAGCGGCGCGTTTCGCCGAGCAGCACGGGATCAAGCAGGTGCCGATCGATGAGTATGGTTTCTCCGACCCGACCGTCTACGTGCCTGGCGCAGAGTTCTGGAATTGCCAGGAGCCATCGCCCTCCGACGCAGGCCGCTGGGCAATCGTGTCAGCGAGCATGATCGAAGATGGCCATAACTGCCTTTGGCTCATGAGCTATCCGCACGATGCGCTTGCCGGCGGCAGCATGTATGCGGTTCGGTTGCCGGCCACAATCCCTGCAGCAGGAGAACCGGGCGGCCCGCCGCTTCCCGACGCGTACAAGAATTGGGCTGGCGGCATGCCGGGCGGCCTGGATGCGCGCGCAATTTTCCAGCGATGCGTGCTCGATCCCGCGCAGCTCCAACCCACATTTGACGACATGATGACGCGGTTCCGGCAGATGCGAGCGAAACGGCACTAGGCGGCGCGGTTCTGCAAACATTCCAGGAACTGCGAACTCCAGTCGCGGGCGCCGAAACTCCCCGTTGGGCAGAACGTGCTTCCCGATTACAATTCCTGCTCATGAATAAGATCATTGTTGCGGTTGGCAGCACGCGCAGGCCCAAGCTGAATGCCGTTTGGGAAGCCCTCCGAGTATTTGGCGCAGTCCTCGAC
>JBJKQB010000363.1:0-4472 GCA_046705825.1 Candidatus Acidiferrales bacterium | reverse complement strand
TTGGGGAGAATTCGGGCTGCCCTTGGCAATGTTGACGAACTTGTTCCCCACCATGCCTTCCGTTTCAATAGTGGCGACGGAATCCTTGCGGACGATGGGACGGAATTTCTGGTCCACGCTGAGCTTGTCAGGGCTGAGGAAAAAACCGGCACCGCGGGCCACGGGCGCCCTAAAAAAACCTACCACATCCGGAGCAGAGCGGGAATCCAGAGTACGCGGGAGAACCCATCGCGCCCGCAAGGGAGAGCTAGATTTGAGCAGCGGAGGAGGACTTAGGCAGTTTGACCTGGCGCTCGTACGGGACACTCTCCAGCAGATATACAGCGAAAACCGCGGCGACCACCAGAATAGCGGCGAAAAGATAGGAGACAGTCGAAGAGAGCCAAGGCAAGGCCAGGGCGCAGGCGCCGAAGGCGGTGGCCAGCAGGTACATGACGAGGACGGCGCCGCGATGGCCGAGGCCGAGATTCGAGAGACGGTGGGCGGTGTGGTCCTTGCCGGGCGAAGTGAAGGGGAGCAGGCCGCGGCGCGCGCGGGAAATGGAGATGAGGGTCGTATCGAAGATCGGGGCGCCGAGAATCAGAACGGGCACCAGCCATCCAGCCGCGATGGGAGCGCCTTCGGAGCGAATCTTCAGTCCGAGGGTGGCCATCAGGAAACCGAGAAGCATGGCTCCGCCGTCGCCCATGAAAATTTTGGCAGGGTTGAAGTTCCAGCGGAGAAAACCGAGAGCGGCGCCGAGCGCGGCAGCGGCGAGGGTGAGGACCATGGTTTGGCCGTTGAGTGCGGCGGACATGAAGAAGAAGGCCGAAGCTATGGCGGCGATGCCGGCGCAGAGGCCGTCCATGTGGTCGAGGATGCTGAACGAGGCCGTAATGCCGACAACCCAGAAAACGGTGAATCCGATATCGAGGAGGTTTCCAAAGCGGCCGGGAAGGAAGGCAGAAAAGAGCGAGGCGCGCACGCCGGTCACGACGAGAAAAATGGCGGCGATGGGCATACCGATGAAGAGCTTGACCTGATGATGCAACAGACCGCCATCATCCAGGAAACCAACGATAGCGACGAGGCTAGCTCCTGCCAAGATTCCGACGATTTGGTGTTCGGGGACGCCGTGCAGGGTGAACAGAACGGCGATGACGAAAGCGAGGTAAATGGCGATGCCGCCGAGGAGCGGTATGGGTTTGAGGTGAACCTTGCGCGGGCCGGGCCGGTCGACCATGCCGAAGCGCAGAGCCAGGCGGCGGACCGGAACGGTCAGCACGAGCGAGGCGATCAGAGCAACCGAAAAGGCGATCAGATCAAGAGGAAGGTTCATTTCGAGCTGTCTTCGTAAGACATTGGGTTCGGAGGTTTGGATTTAGCGGCGAGGGCCGCGTTCCGTTTATGCGTTTGCCGAACGCCTGAATGATGCATCCGGGGTCATTCGCTTTGAGAGGCCCCACGCGCGCATGCAACGCAAGAATACCGCCGGCGCGAAGCCGGCGATGCGAGCGATGCCTCTAGCGAGCTGTGAGCATGGTTTCGAGGACATCACGAACCTGCTCGCGCTCTTTGCTCGAAAAGTACCAGTCCATGGTCTTATGCAGTCCTTCGCCGAAGGACGTTTTCGGCCCCCAGCCCAGGAGCGTTTTGGCCAACTGATTGTCAGCGACACGATTGAGCGGGCCGGTGGGCATGTTTTTCAGCAGACGCATCTGGGGATGGTAGCCCTCGCCGCCAGGTTTGCCGGCGGCGTACTCGGTCACCATTTTGGCGGCGTCGATCACGCGAATGCGCTCCATGGTGCCCAGATTCACGGGAGTGCCATCGTTGATTTTTTCGCCGGCGAGAATGGTGCCGCTGACGATGTCGTCGACGTAGGTCCAGTTGCGAATTTGGGTGCCATCGCCCCACACGTCGAAGGGATCCTGGTGCACGAAGGCGCGCGCGATCATGGCGATCACCGCATGGTTCTCCACGCCGCGCGGGCCGTACACGGTGAAGTAGCGGCAGGAGGCGGCGCCAAGGTTGTATTCGCGGTGGTAGGCCTGCAGCGTCATTTCGGCCATGAGCTTGGCCCAGCCGTACAGGTTGTCGGCGTCGTGGGGCGGCTTTACATCCTGCTCGCGCAGATAGAGCTCTCTCTTCGAGTCGGTCTGCATGTAATTCGGGTAGACGCAGCCGGAAGAGGCGTAGACGACCTTCTGCACGCCAGCTTTCACTGCTTCCCAGAAGACGAGGCCATCGAGGAAAAGGTTGGAGGCGGGGCCGGCCTGATGCAAATCGACGTAGCCGCGGCCGCCATGATCGGCAGCGAGGTGGAAAACAACCTCGATGCCCTGCATGGCGCGGCGAGTCACGCCGGGCTCGCGCAAATCAGCCTCGGTGAAAGTGACGCGGCCAGCCTGGATGTGATGTTGGATGTTGCTGAGGCGCCCGCTGGTAAGGTCGTCGACCACATGCACCTGGGCACCGCGTTCGAGCAGGGCGTCCACCAAATGGGAGCCGATAAAGGAAGCTCCGCCGGTGACGAGGACTTTCTTATGAGACCAGATGGCCCCCTCCATTCTTAGCTGGGATCTTCAGTTCTTCGACGATTTCGAGAAACGTGTGCAGCTCTCTTACTCTAGCATATTTTTCGGCGGCTTCACGCGAGCGGCAAGCCATTTCGGCGAGGCGCGCGGGCTGATTGCGAAGCGCCAGAATCGCCGCAGCAGTCGCCTGGGGATCGTCAGGATCGGCAAACACCCCGCAGCCTGAGCCATGGATGATGCGAACGGCATCCGCGGTTGCCGGAGCGACGGCCAGGACCGGGCGGCCCGCGGCCAGGATCGAATAGAGTTTGCTGGGCACAACGACTCCTTCCAGGCCGCGACGCACGGTGACCACGTGCAAATCGCCCGCCGCCATCACGTGCGGTATTTCCGAGGACGGGCGAAACGGCAGAAATCGAACATTGGGCAAAGCCGCGGCCTGGGCTTGCAGGGTGGCGCGGTTTGCGCCCTCACCGATGAACACGAAGCCCACATTTTCGTTGCGTAGGATATCCGCCGCCTTCAGGAGAGTCTCCCAGGCACCGTAAAAACCGAGATTGCCTGCATGCAAGACGACAAAGGGGAAGCCGCAGCGTATCTGTTGGACGACGGGATCGTCGTGGCCGGGCGCAGGGGAGGAAATGGCCGCGGCTCCGTCGCGCACGATGCGAACGCGATCCGGCTCGATGCCCTTAGCCACGATGCGGTCGCGCATGTCATCGCCCAGGACGATGACGCGCGCGGCCTGGCGCAGGGCGCGGCGATGCAGGCGCTCCCAACGGTCGGTCCAGGAGCTGCGGTTGACGATATCGCCGCCCACCGCCATTTCCGGGTAGAGGTCGCGAATGTTGTAAACGAACGGGCGGCGCGTCAGCCGCGCCAGGAACGCCCCGGCGATTCCTGCGACGGGCGGATCGGTCATGGCCAGAATCACGTCTGGATGCAGCGCGGCCGCGCGCGGCAGAGCGAGTGCGAGATAGGAAAGGTAATTCGAGACGCGCTTGCGCATATCGTGGCGCGGAAAGGCGGTCGAGCCAACACGTTCGACTGTAACACCGTTGCGAATGGACTTGCGCAGAAGCGACCAGGAATAAAACTCGTCGGGATCGTAGGACGGCCGGCCAGCGACGACCGTGACGCGATGCCGCTCGACCAGCGTTTCTGCAACGAGCGCGGCCATCTTGGCGGTTGCCGAAGTGTCCGGCGGATAGTATTCGTTCAGCAGCAGGATGTGCATGCGTCAGGCGGTGCGGCCCGCAAGACCTTCTTCCGCGGTTTGGCCATTCGCGGCCGCCGATTTCTTTTCCAAGAAATAATTCCCGAGGATGAGGACGTCCATCTGCGTGCGGCGGAAGCAGTCGAGGGCTTCTTCCGGGCGGCAGACGATCGGCTCATTGTCGTTGAACGAAGTGTTCAAGACGACGGGGACGCCGGTGAGATCGCCGAACGCGCGCAGGAGTCTCCAGAAACGCGGATTGGCTTCGCGGCTGACGGTCTGCAGGCGCGCGGTGCCATCGACGTGTGTGGGCGCGGGAATCGCGGCACGTTTTTCCGGGCGGACGGGATAAGCGAACGTCATGAAGGGCGAGGGATGCGATCGCTCGAAGAAATCGCCGACAGCTTCTTCCAGGATGGAAGGAGCGAACGGGCGGAAGGACTCGCGGTGCTTGATGCGCCGGTTGAGCACATCCTTCATTTCGGCGCGACGCGGGTCGGCGAGGATGCTGCGATTGCCGAGCGCGCGAGGTCCCCATTCGGCCGCGCCCTGATACCAGCCAACAATTTTTCCGGCGGCGATAGCGCGCGCTGTGGCTTCGAGAAGCGGCTGCTCCGGCAATTCGGAAATGGTAGCGTAATCCGAGGAAAGCTCGGAGTTACCGATCGCGATGCGCAGAGCGGAGGGCGAGAAGGCCGGGCCCCAGTAGGCGTGGTCCATGACGAACGAACGCGGCTGCT
>JBJKQB010000362.1:0-7538 GCA_046705825.1 Candidatus Acidiferrales bacterium | reverse complement strand
TCTCGCCACCTACACCATCAACGACGCGATGAATCAGCTCATTCTGGCGCACCTCGATCCCAAGGCGTGGCGCGCGAAGCTTCCCGGAGCAGACCCGGGAGGGCGCACGATTGGCGCTGTTTTCGCTCACTTGCACAACGTTCGCCTGCGGTGGCTCAGGAGAAATGCGCCGCACCTGAAGCGTCCTGCGCCGCTCGATCCGCATCGCTGCACGCTGAAGCAGGCCGCCGCCGCTCTGGAAAAGAGCGGGGAACAGTGCCTGAAGATGCTGGCCGAGGCTCTTTCCCTCGATCCAAAGCGCCGCATCCGGACGTTCCAGCGCGACAGCTGGATGCCCACCTGGTCCGCGAACGCGACGATGTTCGCCTACATGTTTGGCCACGAGGCTCATCATCGCGGCCAAATCCTGATGCTGGCGCATCAGCTTGGCTACCGCGTCGACCCAGCCAAGATCTACCCCATCTGGTATTGGGACAAGCTCTGGACGCGCGCTGGGATTCCGCGGCCTCGCTGACGCGTTGGGCTGCCTGGACACCCCTGCGCTGGCCACGTCCGCTCCAGCTCGATGCGGCCTTATACTGCTGCTATGGCCACGAACCTCGAAATCGAAATCAAGTTGCGCGTGGACAGCACGCCGGACCTCCTCCGCCGTCTGCGCCAGATTGGCGCGCGGGATCACGGCCGCACGTTCGAGGAAAACACGCTTTACGACACCCCCGACGAGGATTTTCGGCGCCGTGGCCGCCTCGTTCGGCTCCGCATCGAAACCTCCAGATCCGGCCAGCGGCGAGCCAAGCTGACCTCCAAGGCGCCTCCGCCGGAGGACCGCGCGAAGCGCCGGCGCAGTAATTCGGCTCCGCGTCATAAAGAAAAGCTCGAAAGGGAAGTGGACGTTCGCGATCCGGCCCGCGTGGCTCGCCTCCTGAAAACGATTGGACTCCGTCCATCCTTCCGGTACGAAAAGTACCGCAGCAGCTTTCGCCTCGCCGGCGTTCATCTCGATCTGGACGAGACGCCCGTCGGCACATTCCTCGAGCTGGAAGGACGCCCAGTGGCGATCGATCGCACGGCCCGGAGACTGGGCTACACGCCAGGCGACTACATTCGAGGCACCTATTGGGATATTTACGCTGCGGACTGCCGTCGGCGCGGCCGAAAGCCCAAAAACATGCTCTTCTCGAAAAAAAATCGCCGCTGATCTGCACTCTTCGCTTGACAATCTTCGCAACTGCTCTTAACTAGTCTTTCGCATCAAATTTCTTGAGGCCATGGACGCTTTACCCAATTCGGAACCGGGCGGTTGGCGCGGCTTGACAGCCAGGTATAGCCGCCAGCCTGTCGTTTTGGGAACCATTTCTCGCACTGCGGGACGTGCCGAACCCGCTGCGCGACGCTATGCGGATGCCTGTTCCGGCTCGAACCAACCCGTTCCCGAATGGGCGCGGGGTAACAGGGAGGCAAGGCCTGGACTGAAGTAGTCCTGGTTTTCTGCCTTGCCCGAGCCCGGCCGCACCGCTGGCTCGGGCTTTTTTTTTGGTTCGTGAACCGCAGCGCCGGACGGTTTATGCCCGACCGGCGGATGCGGCCTTGATATCGGATTCGCCGAGAGAAATGCAGGGATTCGGGGTTTTGACAGCTTCGAGTCTCGCTAATTGAGAGGCTTCTTATGCTGCATGCAACGGAACTGCTGGGCGCGACAACGTACGACTCCGCCGGCCATTTTGTCGGGCGCGTGAAGGAGCTGTTCGTAGTGCCTTCCGAGCAGCCCAACCGCGTGTCGCGGCTGCTGTTGAGCCGGGGCCGGTATCGTCCCCTGGTGGCGCGCCACGACCAGATCGGCACAGTCGCGCCCGGCCGCATTCATCTCACCACGGACGAGTCCGCTCTGGAGCTTTTTCACCCGAATGAGGCATGGTTGGCGGTGCAGAAGGACCTGCTGGACCAGCAAATCATCGATACGCACGGGCGCAAGGTGGTGCGCGTCAACGACGTGGACCTGGGCGATTACCGCACCAATGGCAATACCGAACTGCGCCTGGAGGACGTCGATGTGGGGCTATCGGGAGCGCTGCGACGGCTGCTGAAGGGGATGATGCCCATGACGGCGCTGCGGCGGCTCCAGCAGCGTGTCCCCTCGAACCGGATTCGTTGGGAATTCGTTAACCTCATCGAGCCGGACCCCATGCGGCGGGTGAAGCTGCGCATTTCGAGCGACAAGCTGGAGGAACTCCACCCGGCCGACCTGGCCGATCTCATGGAGGAGATTTCGCCGGCCGAGCGCCAGTCGATCATGGATTCGCTGGACGAGGAAGTTGCGGCGGAGACCCTGGCCGAACTCGACAAGCGGCTGCAAACACAGGTAGTCGAAAAACTGAATCCCGAAAAGGCCGCGGAAATTCTAGAGGAGATGAGTCCGGATGCCGCCGCCGACCTGATCGCCAGCCTGGCGCCGGAGACCTCTGAGGAGGTTCTGCAGGAAATGGGCCATCGCGAGGCGGAAGAGGTCGAAGAGCTGTTGCGATTCGGCGAGAACACCGCCGGCGGCATGATGACAACTGAAACAGTGGTTGTGGGCGAGGACGCCACGCGCGGCGAGGTGGTCGACCACATCCGCTTCCACGAAATCCCGCCCGACCAGATCGACAACATCATCCTGATCGACCGCGATGCCGTTCTGTCCGGCGTGGTGCCGATTTCGCGGCTATTGCTGGCGGGTTCGGACCAGCGCGTCTCGGAGCTGGTCTTCGAGCCGCGCCTCTCGGTCGCTCCGGAAACGGAAGACAAAGAGGTGTTCGATCTGTTCGACAAGTACAATTTGCGCAGCTTGACCGTCGTCAACGCGGAGAATCACCCCATCGGAGCGATTACGGTGGACGACGTGGTGAATCGCCTGCGCGCCAGAATCTAGGACTTGCAGCCTTTGCGGACTTCTTGAACCGTTGGCATGACCTCGCGAACCACACTGACGGAGACGCTGTCGTCTTTGAAGACGCGCAGCCGGAACTTTGGGCGCAGCAGCCGCACCTGGCGCCGCCGCATTGCTATATTCCTGGCAGTCGTGGGCCCCGGCCTGATCACCTCCAACGTGGACAACGATGCGGGTGGCATCGGCACTTACTCCCAAGCGGGCGCCCAGTTCGGCTATCACCTGCTGTGGTCGTTGATACCCATGACCATCGCTCTGTACGTCAGCGAGGAAATGTGCGCGCGGATGGGCGTGGTCACCGGGAAGGGCCTTTCCGACCTGATCCGGGAGGAATTCGGCTTCCGTTCAACCTTCTTCGTCATGGTCGCTGCGCTGGCCATCGACCTCTTCAACACGGTTGCTGAGTTTTCCGGGGTGGCGGAAGCCTCGGAGGTTCTGCACGTCAGCAAGTACATATCGGTCCCGCTGGCGGCCATTGCGGTGTGGCTGCTGGTGATCTACGGGACGTACCGCATCGTCGAGAAGATTTTCCTTGTGGCCTGCGGTTTCTATGTCTCGTACGTCATTTCGGCCTTGCTGGCAAAGCCCAACTGGCTTCTTGCTGCCCGGCAAACGATCACGCCTCCTGTCCATGTAAACGCGCCATACCTGCTGATGCTGATCGGGCTGGTGGGGACAACGATCGCGCCGTGGCAGTTCTTCTATCTGCAGGCCGGCTTCGTCGAAAAAAAGGTGGGGCCGCGCCAGTACAAGCACGCCAAATGGGATGTCCTGGTAGGCAGCATCTCCTGCATGGTGATCGTCTTCTTCATCATCGTAGCCTGTGCCGCGACCCTGAATACTCATGGCCTGACCAATATTTCGAGTGCCGGCCAAGCCGCTATGGCGCTGGTCCCCTTGGCAGGGAAGTGGGCGGGCCTTCTTTTCGCCTTTGGCTTGTTGAACGCTTCGCTGTTCGCGGCCTCGATCCTGCCTTTGTCCACCGCGCACGTTATTTGCGAGGGGCTCGGTTTCGAGGCGGGGCTGGACAACAAGTTCAAGGACGCGCGCTTTTTCTATTCGCTCTATACCCTGCTGATCGTGGTGGGCGCCGGGATCATCCTGATTCCCAAGGCACCGCTCTGGAAAATCCTGATTTACTCGCAGGTCGGAAACGGAATCTGGCTGCCCATCGTCCTGATTTTCATCCTGCTCCTGATCAATCGGCGAGACCTGATGGGCGAGCACACCAACACCGTGCTTTTCAACGTGATTGCCTGGGCCTCCAGCATCATCATGATCATCCTGACGTTCATCTTGACCTACGTGGCCATCTTCAAGCCCAGCGCCGCCGGCTTATCCGGCTCGCTCCTGCCGTTCCTGCATTTCTTATGACCCCGCCAGGAGTCCGCAGGTAAAGGAAGTGGAGGAAGTGAAGGACAAACCGGGGTGCGCTCTGGCGGGACCCGGTCCCGCTTCACCAACCGAGGCGCTTCGTGCCCTGCAGCAACGGGAAGTTCAATCGAAAGTGTCCCGAGGAGGTTTTCTCCTTTACCTCCTTCACATCCTTTACTTCCTCTCCTTCACAATTTGTACCCAATTTTCCGCACGAATTCATGCCGCTTTTTGGCGTCTTCCTCCCCTTCCACTCCCTTCGGCGAAGAGCCGTCCACGACGCCCAGAATGGCCCTTCCTTGCTCCGTCTGGGCCACGATCACTTCGACCGGATTGGCCGTCGCGCAGTGAATCGTGCACACCTCGAAGCAGTCTCGAATCCGCCCCAGCAGGTTGATGGGATACGCCTGCCGCACGAGCAGCACGAAAAGGTGTCCGGCGCCGATCGCCTGCGCGTTGGCGACGGCCGCTTGGCGCAATTCGGCATCGTTTGCCTCCACCCGAATCAGGCATGGCCCGGACGCCTCGCAGAAGGCTACAGCGAACTTCGCGCCCGGCACGGTGTTCACTACAGCTTCATAAAGGTCTTCCGCGGTCTTGATAAAGTGCGCGTGGCCCAGAATCAGGTTTGCTTCTTGCGGAATTTGCATTCGGACGGTTCGCGTATCCATGTTTTGTGATCCCTTTTATCCTTCCGGCGGTAAAAAGTTCCCGGATTTGGAAACCGGCCAAAGCGGCTCATCGAGCTGACCCGCGCGAAAGCCCCATTATTAGCGTCGTTTCGGCGCTTCGCAAGGGTTCGCGAGATTGGAATCTGGCGTGCTCAGAGAATGGTGTTCGTAAGTACCGCATCGAATCTGTTGGGTGCGCCCCAGCACGCCACGGCAGCTGAGGCGCGGGAGTTAGCTGATTGGATAACGTCGATGCTGATTAAGACCATGCAACAAGCCAAGCGTTGGTTGAAGATCATCTTTGGGTTCACGTTGCTCGTGCTTGGCGCGATCATGGTCTTCACTCCGGGTCCTGGCTGGGTGATGATTCTTCTGGGACTTGGTGTTCTGGCTGCTGAATTCGTCTGGGCCCGCCGGCTTCTGGATCGCATCAAACTAGAGGGTGTGCGCGTCCGCGACGCCGTTTTCCTTCGCGCCCACCCGCCCGCCGACCACCGCGCCTAGCAGGCGGAGTCTGCCGTACCATTTCGACCTGATTTTTCCGTTTTCGAACCCTTCGAGTTGTGGTCTCATTTCTCCTGGCTGTGAGCTACCGCAGGCGCTCAACTGTCCGTTGGCGACGAGTGGCACAGCGCAGCGACGCTATCCAATACCGGAGGATCCCGTGCCCAACAGTTCCACCAATTCCCTTGGAAGCCGCTGGCGCAATAAATGGGCGCTCGTGACGGGCGCCAGCGCCGGTATTGGCTGGTCCTTAGCGGAACAACTGGCCGCTGCGGGCTCGAACCTGGTCCTCGCGGCGCGTCGCACAGAACGCCTGGAGAAGCTCGCTGCCGGCTTGGCGGCCAAGCACCCAGTCAACATTGATGTGTTTACCACCGATCTTGCCCGCCCCGAAGCGCCTGCCGAGATTCTGGCCTTCACCACGCAAAAGGCGCGCGAAATCGAGTTGCTGGTCAACAACGCCGGTTTTGGGTCCTTTGGCTACATTCAGGACATCCCCGAAGCCCGCCTGCTCGATATGGTTCAGGTGAACTGCGCTGCGGTGCTCCATCTGACACGGCTCTACGCCCCGGCGATGGTGCAGAGGCGCCACGGCGACATCCTGATCGTGGCGTCCACAGCGGCTTTTCAAGCCGTGCCCTTCAATTCGGCCTATGCCGCCACAAAGGCCTTCGACCTGCTCTTTGCCGAAGGAATAGCCGAAGAGCTCCGCCCCTTCGGCGTTAACGTATGCGCGGTCTGTCCTGGCCCGACCAGCACTGAGTTTCAACGCGTTGCGCAACAGCCTGATCGCGCCTTCAAGGTTGCCGAAACAGCCGAAAAAGTGGCCCGAACGGGCCTCGAGGCTCTGGCAAGAGGGAAGACCTGCGTCATTTCCGGCGCCATGAACCGCCTCATGATGGAAGCGGAGCGCCTTGCGCCGCGCCGCTTCGTTGCCAAAGCCGCCGCGAAGATGATGCGTCCCGAAGGCGCTTGAGGCTGCTGAGGTCGTAGAGGCGGGTCAGCTTGGGGTTAGAGTTTCCACTACGGCTGGCTGAACGGGCGGTGGCGGCATGGGCACCGGCTGGTACAGCGATACGCGGTATTGCTTGTACCACTCCGTTTCGGATGCACGCTGCCATAGGCGCGTCCCCAGCCAGACGACAACCATGGCCTGTCCCAGCAGGAACGCCAATCCAATCGACTCCGGCCGCAGCAGCATCATCCAAACGTACAGTCCAGCGCCAAACAGCACCCACCCGATCACGCTGATGCGCAGATAGAGCGAAAAGAGGGATCCGAAGTTGTTCCACACCAGGGCTGCCGCGCGGGCCAGCATGCGATACATCCGCCGCTCGTTCTTGGCCATGGAAATGACCTGCGCCATATCGAACCAGAGCCTTACGGACAGCAGCAGGAACAGCATGAAGACTGTCGCCGCAGCCCCGAAAATCACCGCCGAATACGGAGAAACCGCCGTATCATTGATGTTGCCGTAGATCTTCCCGAAGGCTGAGCCCAGAAAAGCCAGCGGAATCATGACGATCAGGAAATAGATGGCCAGCCGCACGTAGCGCCAGAAATGCCGCCCGCAAGCCTCGAAAAAGCCTGCCGTGTCTAGCCGCAGATCGTCGTAGTAGGAAACCAGGATCCCGCCCGTCATGAAGATCATGAAGACGAGGAAGAACAAGGAAGGCCAGATGAACATCGTCCCCATGCCCCGCAACGGCTGTTGGGGCAGGGAACTGAGTTCCGCCAGCGCCGAGACGTCAAAGCCGTGAACCAGTCGTTGCGCCGACTCCATGCTGTGGTTCAGGGCTGCGCCGCCGTTTTCCCCGACGTTGTGCGCCACGCCGGAGGCTCCGGCAAAGGCTACCAGCAGATTGACGACAAAAATCGCCCAGAGAATGCGCTGCCGCGTCCACACAATCGAGGCCCCGGCGAAAAACGCCCGCGGCTTCGGGTCCGGGGCACGTTGCGTGCTGTCGACCGTCAAATGGAGCATATCAAGTGGTCCATGCAGCAATCTGTGAAAGCCACTCGTTCACGAAAGTCCAAATATTCAGCAGCTTGTGCGTGGCGCG
>JBJKQB010000361.1:0-2982 GCA_046705825.1 Candidatus Acidiferrales bacterium | reverse complement strand
CTTCGAGTGCTCGTCGGTCGATGGCCGGCGCACCTATGATTTGCTGTTCGATTTGCTCGATCCGCGGTGGGTGAAATTTCAGTTCCAGGTTTCGAACATCCTGTACGGCTTCTCGGCGGCTGATTACTTCACGCGCTATCCAGGCCGGTTCATTTCGATGCACGCACAGGGCTGGAACGCGAAGACCCACAAGATCGTGCCCGTGGGCAAAGGGACGCTCGATTGGAAAAGGATTTTTGACGCGGCGAAAGTCGGCGGGATTACGAATTACTTCGTTGAGATGAATCTACCGCTGATGGAAGCGAGCGTGCCCTATCTGCGGAAGCTAAGGGCTAGCTGAAAAGCGATAGACGCGTGACGCGGATGGGGGTGCACGCCGAGGTGCTTCCAGTCGAAGGTTGACCCAGACGAGGTTACAACGGGGGCATTTGGGGGCCTCCGGCGGAATCTGCCCCACCGCAGTGGCTCCGGTTCGGTGAAAATGTGGCGAGGAAGCGCCGACCATCCTCCACCCACGCCAGTATCGCCAGACTCCAGCGCGGGCCTCCTGACGCCGCCGATGCAGCGTCGAGCGGCAGCGTGCCCGTGAATGGCGGCTGGGGGGGCAATCATCGCCTGCAGTTCGCAGTCGCGTTCCTCGATGCCCTCTTCTTTAAGCTGGCGCTCGACGGCCGCGTAGAATTCGTCCAAAAACTCGCCTAATGCGGCAAGCTGGCAGCATAGAGATACCAAGCTGCGTGCGGCAGCCACTGCTCCGTCCACCGCCAGTCCGTATCCTTGCCGGTAATCGCGTAGCCCAAGTTATAGGCGATGCTGTCCTCGCTGTGCAAACCCGCCGTGATCCCGTTGACGATGGAGCCTGGTGCGCTGGTGTACTGCCAGGAGCCGAATAACATGTACGACGCGCTGCCGCGACCGCTGCCGTTCAGCATGCACGCCGCATACGGATTTCGCCCCAGGATCCAGTCCAGCTGGTCCCACGCGTAGCGCTCCAATTCCCGTTGGAACTGCGGATCATTGTTGAAATATGGCGCGGCCAGCCGTGCCGCCGCCGCCAACGACGCCAGCCGAGCATTCTCCCCCTGCCACCAGGGGGCCGCCACCGTGTTATGTGGAAAAAAGAACGCCGCGCGAATTTCCCCGTGAGGCCCCGTCTGTACCAGTTGCCGCGCGTAACCGAAAGGATTGTTGACTTGCCGGGTGACCGAGAGTTCGAAGTGGAGCGAGCGGCGAACCGCATCAAGGGCGCGCCGGCGATTGGCCGGGTGCGCAATCGCAACGTATTGCACCAGGCTCACCACCGGCAGTCCGGCGTCGGAGGGGCTGAAGAACGGCCGTGGCCCGCTCGCCACCTGCCAATAGTCGTGGTAGGTCCCGCGGTCCACCAGCCGCGCCGTCATCGCGTCGGCCCAGCGGTTGGCGTCGGCCAGATATGCTGTTTGATGCGTCGCCTTGTACAGTTCCGTTGCCGCCAGCAGAGCGGAATAGTCGTCCAGCAAATTCGGCGGCCCGCCATTCAACTGCCGGTTGTGCGTCTGTACAAATTGAAACGCGGATTCCGCCGCCTCCCGGTAGCGCGCTGGCGGGAAATGCCCGTCAGGCGCGCGTCGAGGCATGGTGCTGGCCATCGCCAGCGCCGCAATGGCCATTCCTGCGCCCTCGCGGAAGCTGATCTGGTACTCGTACCGGTTTCCCGGCGCAGCCTGGGCCAATACACCGCCCGTGCTGGTCGGCTTGGTCTTGATCTCGGGGCGGTAATTGGGGTTGTCCAATCGCCGGTCCGCCGCCGATTTGTGAACTCCCGGCGCGCTGATGCCATCGAGGAATGATTCCCCCTGTCGCTGCATCCGCACCAGGAAATCGGCGCCATAGAGGCCTTCGTCGAGCAGTCGCCGTTCGTACTGCGTGAAGTTGGCGTCTCCGCGCAACTTCAGCACGTCGTACGTCGCCAGGAGACTCCAAACGCTCAGCGGAACCGGCTGGTTATCAAAATAATTGGTGAAACCCAACTCGGCAAGGTGAATGCCGTAATCGCCCGTAGCGTCATACCAGCCGCCGCGCAGATCAAGAAAATGACCGGGATGGTTTGGATCAGGTAAATGCGCATCCGCCTGGTCGAAGCTGCCGCTGGCACGCTGCCCCTTGAAATAATAGATAACGTTCGAGATCGTATCGCGCTCCAGTACATCCTGCTCAATCGCAAATGGGCACGATTGCGCCTCCTCCACCCGCACAATGTAATCTCCCTTCTGCTGCCAAGCGGAAAAATCCGCTGTCCAAAATAACCACGGGCGGTCCTCCCCCGATGGCAGCCGCTGCTGCCAGTCATCGACCTGCCCGTCCGGCCGCAGCTGCCCGCTCAGCACCACCAGCCCGCTAATCGCGTCGATCAGCTCGAAGCGAGTGGGATGATCGCCGGGATTCCCCTCGATGATCGCCACTTTCCGTGCCCCTGGTTCATAGCCTACTTGATTCACCAACACACGTACCGAAGCGTGTGCGGGAGCGTCAGAGAGCAAGGTGAATACAGCGGCGGCCAATCCGAGACGAAGGGTGAGAGAACGCATGAGTTTGCGTCCGGTGCGAGGGCTGAGTCTGTATCGGTTGCCGCCGGAGAGCAAGACCAATTGATCAAGAACTCGGAACCCGATGGGCACGGGACGCGATCAATCAGGGATTGCTGCTGTCGATCACGCTGCGGTTAGAGTTGCTTTTTTCCAGCTTTCCGCTTCATCCGCTCGATCCGGCGAGCGATGGAGTAACCCAGCAAGTCAATAGACTTACGGTTCTCCACAAGTTCCACTGCACACTCGTCTACGATGTCGGCGCAGTGCTCGGGGTCGAGGATATATAGGTCGAGAAGCGCCTTGAGGTATCCTTCCAGCGCGTCCTCTGCGAGGTTCGTCATCACGTATTTGTCGAAGACGTAACGCCCGAATCTCAACGCCAGCTTTTTGCTGCATTTGTCTAACATATTTGTTC
>JBJKQB010000360.1:0-3073 GCA_046705825.1 Candidatus Acidiferrales bacterium | reverse complement strand
AAGCCGAAATGGTCCGCGAGATCAGCGGCGGCTTGAAGTTTAGCTACACGCGCCAGAGCGAAGCGCTCGGCCTCGGCCACGCCGTGCTGGCCGCTCGCGAGCTCGTGGGCGACGAGCCTTTCGCCGTCCTCCTCGGCGATGTCATCATGGACGGCCCGCCCGCCACACGCCAGCTCATCGACGTCTACGAAACCCTCGGCGCCGCTGCCATCACGGTCGAGGAAGTTCCCCGCCACAAATTGCATTTCTACGGTGTCATCGACGCCGCCCCCGCTAAGAAATCCCGCTGGGGCGACCGCCTCCTGCGCGTCAGCGATCTGGTCGAAAAGCCCAAGCCCGAGGACGCACCCTCGAACCTGGGTGTGACCGGCCGCTACGTTCTCCCCCCAAAAATCTTCGACTACCTCGAACAAACCAAGCCCGGCGCGGGCGGCGAAATCCAGCTCACCGACGGCCTGCGCATGCTGGCCAAACACGAGGGCCTCTACGCCCAGATTTACGATGGCAAAACCCACGATGCGGGCGACAAGCTCGGCTTCCTGAAAGCCACTGTCGACATCGCCCTCCGCAATCCCCAGTTCGGCGAAGATTTCCGCGCCTATCTCCGCTCCCTGAAGCTCTAGGCGCGCTGAACTCGGTCGAACACCCAAAAATCATTTCCATTTTGGACACGCTGGGCCAAACGGACCATTGAAGCGCCTCCTGTCCAGCCTCTACTCTGGCTCTTCGTCAATGCGCACTTCACCCATGGCCCGCGTTGCGCTGCTGCTCCTGCTCGCCGCGCCCCTCTGCTGGGGCCGCTGGCGCGCGGACGATGCCGCCCTCATCGCCACGGATTCCTCGCAAGCCATCCAGAACGAGCGCGCCAATCAATTCCATCTCGCCCGACTTCGCAACCTGGCCATGGTCCAGCAGTTTCGCGCTGAGGGCCTTCTCGTCTACGTTCCTTCGCGCATGCCCTACTATTACCTTCACGACGTTCCCGCCAAATATCGCTACCTGCGCCCCTGGAGCAAGCTCTTCCTCGACCAGCTCAGCCGCGAGTACTACGCGCGCTTTCACCAGCCGCTGCGCATCACCAGCATGCTTCGCACCGTTCAGGTGCAGCGCCGCCTGACCCGCTGGAATCCCAACGCCGCCGATGCGGTGGGCGCGGACCGCTCTTCGCACCTCACGGGAGCCACCCTCGACATTTCCAAGCATTCCATGAGCTATCGCGGCATCCTGTGGATGCGCCGTTATCTGCGCCACATGAAGGCTGCCGGCTATCTCTATCCGGTGGAAGAATTCCACGAGCCTTGCTTCCACGTGATGGTTTTCCCCACCTACCGGCACTACGCCGCCGCCCCGGCTCGCCGTTCGGCCGCGCAAGCGCGCCTCGCCTCTTCGTCCCGATCCCTCCACCGCTAATCTCGCGCTCTGTTCTCCTCCGCGCTCTCCGACTTTTGCTTTTCTCCGTGCTCTCTGGCTTTTCTCTGTGTTCTCCGTGGTGAGCTTTTTTTTTGGCGCCGTGATTCTTGCTTTGCACTTCTCTGCGTTCTCCGTGATTCCATGAAGGCGACGGCTCCTCGCGACCGAGTACCATTGGTTGCTGCAGAACGACCAAGGCCCGGAGGAAGGAGCCGTATGAACTGGATTATAGGTTGTGATGTGCATTCCAGGTATCAACAGATTGCTGCGCTCGATCCGGGCACGGGCGCGATCGAGGAGCACCGCTTGAGCCATCTGGGTGACGAGGTCCTCCGATTTTACGCGGGCTTGCCGCGCGGGGCGGTCATTGGGATCGAGGCCAGTGGTCCGCTGCCGTGGTTCGAACGTGTGCTGGAACGTTGCGGGCATCAGTTGTGGGTGGGCGATCCGGCCGCCATTCGCGCTGCCGCCGTACGCAAGCAGAAGACCGACGCACGCGACGCACGCCACCTGCTCGATCTGCTGCTCAGCAACCGTTTTCCCCGCATCTGGCTGCCCAGCCCGGCCGAACGCGACCTGCGGCAACTGCTCTGGCATCGGCAGAAGCTCGTGCGCTGGCGCACTCAGTTGTGCAACCAGCTTTCCGCGCTCGCCCGCAGCCAGGGTTTGCTCGCGCACCGTCGCTGCTGGACCCAGCAACTCCGCCAAGGGCTCGAATCTCTCCCGCTCGATCCTTGGGCCGCTCGCCGGAGACAGGACTTGCTGGGCTTGCTCGACCGGCTCGAACCGCAAATCGTTGAGCTCACCGGCCAGGTCGAGCAGCAGGCCCGGCAACGCCCCGAGGCCGCTTGCTTGATGGAACTCGACGGCGTCGGCCCCGTGGTCAGCCTGGCTTTTCTGCTGACCCTGGGCACGGCCCGGCGTTTCCCGCGCGGCAAGCAGGTGGCCAGCTACCTGGGACTGAATCCCACCGAGCACAGCAGCGGCAGCGGTCCTCAGAAGCTTGGCCACATCAGCAAACAAGGCAATCGCATGATGCGCTGGCTGCTGGTCGAAGCCGCTTGGGTGGCCGTGGGCAAAAACCCGGATCTCCGGCGCGTCTATCAGCGTTTGGCTTTTCGTCGCGGACGCAAAGTCGCTGTCGTGGCTGCGGCGAGAAAATTGGCGGTTCAGATGTACTGGCAGTTGCGGAAATTCGAGCAGAACCATCCGCAGCCGCCGGCTCCCATGCAGGACAGCTCGGGCAGAGGCGTGGTGCACGCATCGACTCTGTGATTGAGCACCCTGCCTCCCTCGAAAGGCTCGAGGGAGTTCGCAGTGAATCCTGGTCCCGCTGTGCGGGGATCGGATAGATGTCTGGTGGAGGAAATCCACCGCACGATTCGGAAGGAGTCGGGCCTTGGTCGGCCTGCAAACCGTTTCCGGGCTAGGGAAGCTCGCGCTTCCCTCTAACCATTCTGGCGAACCGTGCGCGGCGTCAAGGGTCTGCGATGAACGGTGCGGCCAAACCCGCCGCACCGCCCTTGACCCCACGCCCGCTTCGCACACACTACCCGTGCGCCTTGACAACACCGCCGCCTTCATAGATGCCTCTGCGGTAACGTCTTTCGCCTTTGCTGCTTTGCCTTATCGCGCTGCCCCAATCCGAATCGTCCTTCCCGTT
>JBJKQB010000359.1:0-4159 GCA_046705825.1 Candidatus Acidiferrales bacterium | reverse complement strand
GATCGATGCAAACACGTGGGCGATTAACTCGCGAGGTTTCAATGCGCGCTTCGCCAATGAATTGCAGGTGTTGGTGGATGGGCGCAGCGTATATACCGACAGTTTCGGCGGGGTGTTCTGGGACCAGCTGGATTTGCCGCTGGAAGACATCGAGAGAATCGAGGTGATTCGCGGGCCGGGCGGATCGGTATGGGGCGGGAACTCGGTGAACGGGGTGATCAACATCATCACGAAGAAAGCATCCGAAACGAAGGGCGGGATGATCGTGGGCGGAGGAGGAACGGAAGAGCAGGGATTTGGAACGGTGCAGTACGGCGGAGCAGCGGGCAAAACGACGGATTTCCGGGTTTTTGCGAAGTACTTCAACGAGGGGCATCTGCCAGACGCAACCGGCGGGAATGGCGGCGACGGGTGGCACGCACTCCGCGGCGGATTCCGTTCGGACAGCCAGCTGACGACGCGCGACACGCTGATGGTGCAAGGCGATCTGTATTTCGTCAAGGAAGGATCACCAACATTCGAGATGCCTTCGGTCACGACGCCCGCGCCGATTCCGGTCGAAGACATATTCAACATTGGCGGCGGCTTTATGCAGGGAGTGTGGAAGCATCAAACGTCGGCACGGTCGGACACCGCACTGGAAGTTTCGTACGATCGATACGAACGCAACGATGAGCTTCATGATGACCATGGAACTCTGGATGTGAATTTTCAGGACCACATGCAGTTGGGCAGCCGGCACAGTTTTCTCTGGGGAGGCGAATACCGGCGGTCGACTTCGATGTCCAGAGGTGCGTTACTTGTTTCATATACGCCCGCCGACCTGAATACCAATCTTTACAGCGGCTTCGCGCAAGACGAAATGTCGCTGATTCCGGAACGATTGATCGTTACGTTGGGCGGACGCGTCGAGCACAACTACTTTTCGGGATTTAATTTCATGCCGAGCGCGACGGTGGCTTGGTCGCTCAACTCGGGCAATACCGTCTGGGGCGCAGTTTCTCGCGCGGTGCGAACGCCATCCGAAGTGGATACCAACCTCCGAGCGAATGTCGCGTCGTTTCCTGGACCGGGAGGAACACTTGATCTGATCGCTTTCATCGGCAATCCGAAGGTGCTGGATGAGGGTCTCACGGCATACGAAGCGGGCTATCGCGCGATGTTGACGACGACCCTAACGGTCGATTTGGCCGGCTATTACAACGACTACGACGACCAAGAAACAGGAGAGCCGATCGCTCCGTTCTTTGAAGCCACGCCCGGACCGCCACATCTGGTGTTGCCCTTCACTTACGAAAATCTGATGCATGGGGAAGCGCATGGCATTGAAGCATCGGCGAAATGGCGCCCGGAGAGCAGGTGGACTCTGAGCCCGGGCTACGCGTTTGAGCAGATCCACATGCACTTAGCGCCGGGCAGCCAGGACACAACCTCCGTTGCCGGTGCCGAAGGGGCCAGCCCAGTGCATTCAGCGCAGCTGCGTTCGAACTTGCAACTGTGGCGCGGCGTGTCGTGGGACGCTTCGGCGTATTTCGTTGACCGGTTGACGGAGCCTGCAGTGCCTTCCTACACCCGCGTGGATACGCAGCTTTCGTGGACCGTCCGAGAGGGAGCCACAGTGAGCTTCGTCGGAGAGAACTTGGCGCAAGATCATCACGAAGAGTTCGTGGATACCTTTGGGACCGTGCGCTCAACGCTGATCAAGCGCAGCGCATATGTGAAATTTACGGCGCGGTTCTGAACGGGCCAGCGGCTTCGGAGGACCGGTGCGCGAATGAGGAATCAGCAGAGTTTCGGCCATGGGTCAACGCCGCGAGTTGTGGCACGCCGGTTGTTGTGCGCCGCCACGATCGTCGCGACAATCCTGGCCTTTCCGTGCAGACGCGTTGCGGCCCAGGATGCGCCGCCGACCGAGTATCAGCTAAAGGCGGCATTTCTTTTTAACTTCGCCAAATTTGTGGATTGGCCGCCGAGCAGCTTTGCCACGCCTGGGGCTCCGTTTTCGATTTGCATCTTTGGCGACGATCCGTTTGGTGGCGCCATCGATTCGACTCTGAAAGGACAGTCGATTCGGGGACGCGCGGTCAGCATCCAGCGGGTGCAGGAGCTAACGCAACTGCGGCATTGCCAAGTGGCGTTCGTTGCCTCTTCGGAGCAGCATCACCTGCACGAAATCCTGCAAAGCGTCCGAGGAGCCAGCGTGCTGTTAGTGGGCGAATCGCCCGGATTCGCAGCGGCTGGCGGCGCAATTCAATTTCAGATGGACGACAACCACGTCCGTTTTTCGATTAACCCGGACGCCGCGGAACGGGCAGGGTTGCGTGTCAGTTGGAAGCTTCTGTCGCTGGCAACGATCGTCCACGGCTCCGTGCCCAACGGAAAAGGCTGAGTTCGTGCACGGCGCTCATTCAATTCGGGAGAAATTGACGCGCATCGTGCTGGCGACGTGCGGCGTGTCGATCCTCATGGCATGTGCGGTGTTGGCGACTTACGACGTGATTGCCTCGCGCCAAGAACTGGCGGACCAACTGGTGCAAACGGCTCAGACGATGGCGCCGAATACCAGCGCGGGGCTGTCGTTCCTGGACGCGAGCGCGGTACGCGAAGAATTGAGCTCCTTGAAGGCACAACGAAACGTGGTGAGCGCAGGAGTGTACCGGTCGAATGGGAGCGTGTTTGCATCGTACATGCGCGCGCCGGAGCGTGCGTCTGAATCCGTGCCACGGCGGCCCGGGCCCATTGGCGTACGGACGGGCCTCCGCAGTATGACGGTGTTCGAGCCGATCTTCCTGAATGGGGACCGCATCGGCACGATTTACGTGCGGTCGGACTTGGGACGGCTCTACAGCCGGGTGCGAAGTTCCACGCAAGTCGTGCTGATCGTCATCTGCGGTTCCTTTGTCATCGCGTACGTGATGGCTTCGCGACTGCAGCGGTCGATCTCAGCGCCAATCCTGGATTTGGCGCGGGTGGCGTTTGCGCGTTCACTCCAAAAAGACGCAGCGATTCGCGCAACGAAAAAAAGCGACGACGAAGTGGGTTCGCTGGTAGACCGCTTCAATGAAATGCTCGATCAGATCGAGGCTCGCGAGGCGGCCTTGCAAAAAGCCCACGACGATCTGGAAATCCGGGTACAGGAACGCACACGCGAACTGCAGAAAGAGGTAGGCGACCGGCGGCAGGCGGAGAAAGACCTGGAAGAGCGAAGCACTTTTCTTGACTCGCTGATTAAGAATACGCCCGTCGGTATTGTGGCGATCGACAACGAGGATGCCGTGCAGATGTGCAACCCGGCATTCGAAAGGCTGTTCCGACACCACCAGAAGAAGATTTGCGGACAGAACCTCTATGAGCTGCTGTCGGCGCCGGACCTGGATCCCGAGGTTCCTACCAATCGCCAGCGTCTGGTCCGAGGGCAAATTACGCATGTGGTGACCAGGCGAAAGCGCGGCGATGGCTCGCTGGTGGACGTGGAAGCCTATTCCGTACCGCTGGTGATTGAGGGAAAGATCACCGGAGCGGTGCTGCTGTATCAAGACATCACGGAGCGTAAACGCGCGGAAGAAGCGCTGCTGCAGGCGAAAGAAGCCGCCGAAGCGGCGAACCGCGCCAAGAGCGAGTTCCTGGCGAACATGAGCCACGAAATCCGCACACCGATGAACGGCAACATCGGGATGACTGAATTGGCGCTGGACACCAAGCTCAACACCGAACAGCGCGAGTATCTGACGATGGTGAAGTCGTCGGCAGATTCTTTGCTCGCGTTGATCAACGACATTCTCGATTTTTCGAAAATCGAGGCGGGGAAATTCGAAATCGAAAAAATAGATTTCCGCTTCGAGCCAGCACTGGCAGAAACAGTGAAGGTCCTGGGTATGCGCGCCAGCCAAAAGGGACTGGAATTGGCATGGCGCATCGGGCCCGGCATACCGGAGGTGCTGAAAGGCGACCCAAACCGGCTGCGGCAGGTTTTAGTGAATCTTGTGGGAAACGCGGTGAAGTTCACGGAGCGCGGCGCAATCGTCGTCGAAGTGGAAAAAGAGTCAGAGGACGTGACCGGATTGGTTTTGCACTTTCGCGTGCGCGATACCGGCATTGGAATCGCGAAAGAAAAGCAGTCGATGATTTTTGACGCTTTTACACAAGCCGACAGCTCGGC
>JBJKQB010000358.1:0-8137 GCA_046705825.1 Candidatus Acidiferrales bacterium | reverse complement strand
CTGCTGAGAGATTGAGCGTTTCTGGCCTGCGGCCGCGACGAGGCCCACTCACGACCGAAGCATTGCCGTCCTTATCGATGCGAATCACCGTGGGCGGTTCGATGCGGACATAAATGGCGAAGCCCAGGGAGCCCACGGCCAGCACCCCGAAAACCATCGCCAGCAACATCGCGCGATTAGCGTAGGCGCGAAGCATGCCGTCGTGCTCGTAGTATTTGGTGTAGCGCGTCATTTCGGGAAGATCTCGAGCACGGCTGGCCGCGTCCATCCGTTAGTCCCTTCCTTTCAGTCCGCGATAAGCGGATCCGAGCGAGTAGCCGATGTACCAGGCGGCGGCATGGGGAACGTTGAATTTCTGATACTGACCTGGCCTGGACGAAGCGCGCCAAGGTGAGGCTGAGGGAGGAATGTCGCCAATGTTTTGATTGGAAGGACCTACACTTCGGCTACTGGTTGGAGCCGCGGGCAACGGCGACGGAGCCATCGAAGTAGAGGCGATGGCCGCTGCAGAAGGACCACCTTCCGAAGTCCCACTGCCCGCGGAAACCGGAGCGGCCAGGGCTACTCTCGAATCCCCGGGTGGTGCCGGGGGAGGCGGAGGTGATGACGCGGTCGCTCCTCCCCCTGCTGCTTGGGAAGCTAACGCTCCTTCTCCTACACCAATGAATGAGGCCGCGGCCAATCTAGCAGCGCTGCTCGCGGCGATGGTCATAGCGCCGATCATGGTCATCATGGTGCTGCCGATGTCGCCGCGAACAACGCGGCTCGCAATGAACGGGATCAGCGCAATCGAGAGAGAAAAGATGCTGGCCGTGAGCGCCAACAGAATCATCTGGCTTGAACCGACGAAGCTGTTGAGTACCCCATTCGCGCCCAGCACCGCGTTGATGCTCCCGAGATTCACCGCCGAAATGAGCACCTGCAGGACTGCGTAAATGATTCCCCAAGCCTCGAAGGTCATCAGGTTCACCACATAGGAACGCGACAACTGCCCAAGACCTCGCGCCGGGAGAAGCGCCAAAACGAAGGGCCCCGTCACATAGAGCACGGAGCCGTAAATCGCATAGAAGAAGGTAAAGACCAGATAGCAGATCGGAAAGATGACGAACGCGCTCAGGATCAACATCAAGCTGATGACCCCCGAAAGAAGACCCGTCACCAGATTCCAGAGCGAGGCGTTGCCGTTCGCCTGCCAGTATTGCGCCAGTTGCTTCATCCAATTCGCAAACACATCTCCAACGCCGGTCGAGTTATAGATGAAATTGGCGACAGAATTGAACATTCCGTTGACGTCGCGAAACGCCGCGGCGTAGTTCGCAAAGACCAGCCCCAGGATCAAATACTTCACTCCGGAGATCGCCAGCATGCGCACATCTCCTCCGGAGGCGAACGCCTGATATGCGCTATAGAGGAAACTCAGGAGCAGGATCGCCCCAGCCACGCCCAACACCGCTGTCGTCACGTTCGCGCTATCGATCCCATTGAGCGCGGTTCGGAGGAGTTGTTCGAAATAAAACACAGCTCACTGCCTCTTCAGGAGGTTATAAATTTGCTGCCCAACCGCCGTCGCATTGTTCGCACCGTTTTTCAGGTTCTCGCTGTCATTCGACAGGGCAATGGCGCGGACGCGCATCAGGTCGGCGGTGGCCGACTGCGTGTAGGCGTTCGCCCGCACCAGCCAGGCATCCGCCTGCGCTTCGATGATCGGCGCGCTGCCTGGAGCAGCCGTTTCGACGCTTTGGTTGATCTGGTTCGCAGCCCGGATTTCCAAATCTGCCAAGGCATCAATCTCGATCGCCTTTTTCATTGCCGCCTCGGCTGTGGCATCCGTGATATCGATCATGTTGCGCATCTCGGGCGAAGCGGACGTCGCGCTGGGCACTGCCCCATATACAGCCGTGTATAGCGCTGAAGTCTGGGCGATCTGGTTCGGATTGCCGGAAAGGAGGTTCCGCTCGAACCGTTGCGTCACGGGCAGAGTCCCGCTATTCACGGGCGCCTGCATGGCGCCTTGTATCTGGTTGAAGATGCCCTGAATCCCGCCTACCAGCGATTGCGCCTGGGCGATCAGGTTGCGCGGCCAGACTACGTTTCGCTCAAAGTTCGAGATGTTCTTCTCAACCGATAAAATATTGTTCAGACCTCCCCCGATGATGTTGCTGAGTGTGTTGCCGATGGTGCTCAGGCCGGCTGCGAGAATGGCACAGCAAGGATCCAGGAATTGACTGCGCGCAGGCAGCGGGGTCAGGAGAGAGAAGGCTGCCAGCAACACCGCGGCGCGGAACTTGTGAGCCCGCGCCCAGTCAATACCGCGTCTCACGCCCTTGATCGCTTTTCTCATCACAATCGCTCTCCCTTATTTCCGTTCCAGCAGTTTCAGAATCTCGGCATTCACATCTCCTGTCATCGCCGCCCCTCGTTTTCGGACGGCATTGTCATGGGCCAGATGGGCGGCTTCCTCGCGCAGCTCCGCTGCAAGCATTTTCTGCGTGAGCGCCTGGCTCACAATGGAGGCCGCTACGGCGCTGGCCGTAAGGAAGGGTGCTGAGCCAGGCGCCGCCTGGCTGGCGCCGTTCTCGATCTTGTTTGCCGCTTCGAGGGTCAAATCATCGGCAGCATCGCTCTCTTTGAGCGTTTTCAAATTGTCGAGCGCCGAAGCATCGTCCATGTCCACCATGGTGCGGTCGGCCGGGCTAGCTGCTGTAGCCGCCGGTACCGCTCCGTAAGTGCCCGCAAACGATGTCGCAAGCTTGGTGAAATCGTTGATCTGATGATTGCGCATCACGCTCTCAAGTGCTGCTGGATTGGGCAGCGTGGCGCTATTCAGATTGATGTTGAAAATAGCCTGCATCGGATTCCGATACTGGCCGATCATCTCGGTCACCATGGCCTTCGCCTGGTTGATCAGCGCCACCGGCCAAGTCGTTTGTTGGTAGAAGTTGCTGATTTGGCTGCGCACGGAATTGATCGAGTTCAACGCCGTCTTGATCAGGCCGTTGATGACGTTCAGCACGGACTGAATGGCGGCCACGAGGCTTCCTTGCGCACGTGCGGGCGACGGACCGACCAGGGCTACGGCAAGCACCCCGGTGAGGGTCAGTGCCAACACTTGCCGCCGGCTTCGTGCTCTCACGAGTGCGTAGCAAAAGAATGCGAGCAAACAACCAAGCAGCACGTGGATCAGCGCGTCCATAGAAGTTTCTCCAACCATCTCTCTCGGATCAGCGGAAAGTCCGCCATCCAGTCAATTCCACAGCTCAACATGTGAAACAAGAACGGCAAGCTCGCCAGAATTGCCAAAATCAGCACAGCGAAAGCGCAGAAACGGAGCCGCTTTTCAGCCCGCGGTGACATCGTTCCGCAAAGCGCTCTCATGACACGTTTTCTCCTGCGACCGGGCCTGAGATTTCCTCCGGCAACAGCGGCACATCCGCTAGACCGCGGGGAAACCTCCGCGCCAATTCCTTATAAATCTCAATTGGGGGCTGGCCGGCGAGCCGCTTGAGCGCCCAGGCTCGGTACCTTCGCTCCCGAGGAAACGTGGTCGAGATCCAGTAATCCACCGCTGTCGGAACAATGCGAATCGTCTGGGTGGTATCGGCCTTTTCTCCAATCACCAGAAGCGCGTCCGCCCATTCTCCCTTGCGTGGAGAGCTGAAACGCTTCACCTCGTTGAGCGCCACGGGATTCAGATAAAGGTGACTCGCGAGCGGAGTCGTATCCCCAGGCTGCTGCCCGATGATCTTCGTGCTCGCGTTCTTCAGAATTCCAGGACCGTGCGAGCGGGGCTGGGACTCGGTTCCCACGAAGTCCTCGACCGTCTGGCTGATGCCCCAAACACTTGAATTTCTCTTGCGCGCCGTGCGGAAGAGCTGCACCACTTCCGGGGCCAGCGCCGGCGAATCAAGGAGAAACCAGCACTCATCGAGAACCGTGATGCTGGGCTGCGCATCTTTGCCGGCCGCACGCGAGGCCACAGCATTGGCGATCAGCATGCTCATCGCGGTTTCGAGCTTCGGATCCGAACTCAGGCCTTCCACATTGAAGAACAGCCAGTTGCTGTCGAGCTGGATCGTGGTGCGGGCGTCGAACAGTTTGGCGTAGATGCCCCTCTCTCCCGTCCACGCCCGCAGCTTGATTGCGGCGAGGCGCGCTTCATCGATCGTGCGCTGCATGCGCTCCTCGTCCCGCCACTGCGCCAGTTCCTCCCGGAGGTCGTTGAACGTGGGGATGGGATTGGAATAGCGGATGGCGCAGCGTTTATAGGTGCGGGCAATAGCGTCGCTCAGTAAGTTCTGAACCAGGGAACTATCGGAGCCCGGACTATCACCGATCATGTGGCGAGTAAGATTTTGCAGGAAGGCGATCTTCTCCTTGCTGGGCGCTGTTTCTCCTCGCGGCAAGTCCCAAGGGTTAAGCGTCTCCCTGCCATCGAGTTCCACGGAGATCACGCGGCCGCCCATCAAGTCGACGAGCGGTTGGTAGGAATCACCTCGCTCGATGATCGAGATTTGGGGATTTGCGCGTGCCATCATCAGCAGAAACAATTGCGCCATGAACGTTTTGCCGCCGCCGCTCTTGGCCATGATGAGCATGTTGGCGTCGCCGAGACTCGCGTCGAAAGGCGAAAAGGGCACTAGCTGCCGGTAGGGAGTTTCGAGCAGCATGAGCGGAGAATTTGGCGTGCCTCGCCAAGGAACCTCCACGGGCAACAGGTCCGCGGCGTTGAGCGTTAGCAGATCGAGCTCCCTCCGGTTCTCGCTTCCCATGGCGGGCAGGCCGGTAAAGAACAGTCGCTTCTGCGCCAGAGTCTCGGCGATACCTCGTGCGCCGTTCATGCGGGCAATGGCGTGGAGAACACGCTGGCGCCGGTCGGCCAGGATGCGCTCGGCTTCTTCCCGTTCCATTCGATTTCGCGGAGGGTGCGATGTTCTAACGGCGACGATCAAGCTCATCTGGCAGGCTTTGAGGGAACTTGAGATGAGGTCCTGCAGCACGCGAACGAGCTGGTGCTCGGCTACTTGCGCGTCTACGTTGATGCGGAAGCCGCCATGAAAATCCTTCTGGGCGGCGAGCATTTTGCGCAGGCGGCTTTTGTATTGCTTGATCGCCTTGCCCTGGTCCGGGAGCGATACTTCGGCGTTGATGACGATCGGGAAGTCCATGACCACCAGTTCCCGTAGCAGCCCGGGGAAGGTGGCGTCCGGCAGGTCTTTCAAACTGATCCAGGAATAGAGCAGTCCCCCGATCTTGAGGTAATCGTCCTGCTCATCTTCCAAATTGACGTGGACCGCCTGGCTTCGCGCGCTCTCATACCACACAGACTCCTCGGCGGAACGAAACGGCATCATGTCACTTCTGACGGGGTCGAGCGCGCGTTTGATCTCGAGAAAAATGTCCTGGTGGGTCATGCGGCGAATGGGCATCCCCGTGGCCCCCAGCGTGGCTTCGACGCCCGCGAGTAAGCTATTAAATTCAGCGAGAAGCTCCTCGTGCTCCTCGCGGGTGCGCTCGATGCACTTCATGGCGGACAGGCTCAGCCGCCCGCGGTCCCTCAGCGTTCGTTTCCATTCGAAGCCCGGCGACTGGTGATGAATTCGGGGATTCCAGATGAAATACAAATGAAGAGAATGCTGGAGAAAGAAGCCCGCACATTCCCGGTTCTTCCACAGTTCGATGTGCAGCCGATCGAGCTCCGAGAGTACAGGACTTTCGCTCCGGCGCTCCCGCAGGTAGCGCGACACCAGATCGCCTGTTCCCGCGGAGATCTCAAAGCGCACCTGCATGCGCATGGACCGTTCGGGGAGAGAGCGCACCAGCGCTTCGAGCAGTCCCTTGAGACGGTTTCTCCCTTCGTCGCTCGCGTAATACGATTGCACGCCGCCTGCCTCATAGCCGGCGACGAAGGATCCGTCGATCTGCACCGCCACATTGTCGAGCAAATCGCGGAGGCGCAACTGTTCGCACAGGGGAGGGGCACTCATCGCTCGCTTGAACCCTTCGACCGTCACGGGCATCACGAATCTCCCTGCCGCACGTACTCCCGCAGAAGTTTCCGGTCGCGTTCGAGTGCCGAGTAGACGTGTGGCTTCGAGTGGAACATCACCCAATCCTGGAGATAGCCGCGCTGCTTGCCGTACTTGAACAGCATCAGAGAGGGAACGCTCAGCGCGGGCACGATGTATTGCAGGACCATGTTCATGGGCAGGCCGAACATCTCACGGTCGAAGAATCGTCCGAGAATATTGGCGACGACCGCGAGGGCCAGGATCGCGAACAGATCTTCCGCTTCCAGACCGAAGAACGTCACGCGTGTTCTCAGGTTGCGGTAAACGGGAGTGACATCGAGCGCCATGCAGGTCACCTCACCCCGGCCGTCCCCCGGAGAACGAAAAATTCGGCCATGCGCACGAGTCCGGACAAAAGCAGGCACAAACCTGCGGCCGCAAAGTGGCGCATCCAGCCTTCGGTGGGATGAACACGGGTGATGATCCCCATGCGCAGCGCTCCTGCTGCGACTTGCAGCCCGGCATACACGGGCATGAGCACGTTGCAAATCCAGTTGACCAAACTGACCAAGGACATCCAGTAGACATCGGGATCGTTCCAAGGCCGCTGCGAGGCGAATGTCTCCATCGCGCGCAGCAGTCCCGAAGCCAACAGGCAAAGAAGTCCGCCATACATCGCGGCAGCGTACGGTTCGGTCCGGGAGAATTTCAAAATGGCGATGGCGAAGAACAATCCGGCGAGCGTCGGCAGAATCACGTTGCCCGCCCAGTTCGTAAGGTGAAGAATTCCGTGCGTAAAGGACATCGCTCCTCCTACGCCTCCATGGAAAGAACCAATTTCCAGATTCCTGAGACGCACAGCATGGCCAGCGCAACCGCAACCAGGCGCATGGCCGGGCGGCGGGTCGCAAAATTGATGATGGCCCCGACAATTGCAAGACCAGCGGCGATGGGCATGATGGTGCCAGCGAGATAATTCCAGAGGCTGTCCAGGATATCCACCGTCGCAAACTGCGTGCCCGTGTTGTAGCTCTCGATGAGCGTATAGGTGGTTTGCACTCCGAGCAGGAACATCGCGGCAAGCACCGAAGGCAATGGATGCCCGCCCGAAGCAGAATCCAGGATGGCGCGGAGGACAAAAAACGCCGCGAGAATGGGGACCAGCCGGCCAACAACAAAAGTCGAGACGAAGTTCGAAGCGTCAGCCTCGAACGAAGCGAGCCATGCAGTCCCGACTCCTCCGGACGGCAGCGGAGCCGCCACGCCGAACGACGTGAACCAAGCAAGCAAAGGTCCGAGCGTGACAAACACGACGACCCAGAACATCCATTTGGTGAACCCTCCTCCCAGGAGGAAAGTCGTTCCGCCCTCGCGCCACAAGCTCAACCCGGCGAGAACGAGACCGACCAGCGCTGCCGCTGGCGCGAGACTAAGGAGAACCTGGGTGACGTCGTTCAATAGCTTCGGAACAGACACGGCTTTTTCCTTTCCTTCCTTCGCTCTCTCGGTCAAGGGACCTGTTGAGGTTCAAAGCGGGGGTTGGCAGGCTACCCGAATTCTCATCTCCTTTCCCTGGCTGCCTGCCAGTCCCGCACTCGAGGCGCCCGCCTCGTCTACGTCACGCCTCCCGAGCCATTGGTGATCCAAAACTCAATCAACCGGGTCAGCCCGGACACAGCCAGCAAACCCGCGGCGGCAGCGAGCCACCGCGCAGCTCCGCGTCCGTGCATCCAAGAAACGATCGCGGCCACGACCGCTCCGCCCGCCGCCACGGGGGCGATAACGTTGCCGATCCAGTTGATAAAGTTCAGGAATGCGCCTTCGGGCTGGGCGCCGGTCTGGCCCTGTACGGCCACGTTGAACTGCGGCTGGCTCCCGAGGTTCTGCGCCCAGGCATACTGGCCTGCCAGGACCAGGCAGATTGCCGCCACCGCCAATGCTCGCCTCCCTGCTTCGGTCAGCTTCAATTTCATCGTTGCGGTCCTCCTTTCTGCTTCGCTGCTCCTCTCTCCGATTCCGCAACCAGAGCGGTAAACAACCGAAGCTCGGCAGAAGCTAAGACCGGTCTTCCCGTTTGTCAAAAAAGTGCGGAGGTACTAAAACTGCGGCTAGTGGTTGGGCGGAGGAAT
>JBJKQB010000357.1:0-19046 GCA_046705825.1 Candidatus Acidiferrales bacterium | reverse complement strand
AGGAACGCGGCAAGGCCATGGCCTTCTGGGGATTGGGAATCGTCGCCGCGCCCATCCTGGGGCCGGCGCTGGGCGGCTGGCTCACCGACATGTATTCGTGGCGCTGGGTGTTCTACATCAACCTGCCCATCGGCATTCTGAGCATCACCATGATCTATCTTTACGTCTTTGATCCCCCCTACATTCGGCGCGGGTCGTTGCGCGTGGACGGCTGGGGACTGGGAATGCTGGCCGTAGGCATGGGTGCGCTGCAGATCATGCTGGACCAGGGACAAGAGAAAGACTGGTTCGGCTCGGACCTGATCCGCGTGCTGGCCACGCTGGCGGTGCTGTTCCTGACGGCTTTCGTGATTCGTGAACTCATAGTGGATGAGCCGATTGTGCGCTTCCGGCTTCTACGCTATCGGACCTTCGCGACTGGCATTTTTCTGGTCACCGTGCTGGGGTTCGTGCTCTACGGCAGCCTGGTGTTGCTTCCGTTGTTCATGCAAACGCTGCTGGGCTGGACGGCTACGACAGCTGGCATTTGGACCAGCCCGCGAGGAATCGGGACGGCCATGTGCATGCCTTTAGTTGGCTATCTGCTGGGACGAAGCTGGGATGGCCGCTGGATGCTTGCGCTGGGGTTCGCAACGGCGGGCGTCGTCTTTTTCGGCTACTCCCACATGACGCTGGACTCCGGCACCTGGGACATTTTCTGGTACCAGATCTATCAGGGCATGGGCATGGCCTTTCTCTTCGTTCCGCTGACCACGCTGACCATGGATCCAATTCCCATGGCCGACACGGGATATGCCACGAGCCTCTACAGCGTGATGCGTAACGTTGGGTCGAGCATGGGTATTTCCTTCGTGACGACTTCCGTGGCGCGGCGGTCTCAGTTCCATCAAAACGTGCTTTCAGCCTTCATGAACGCTTCGCATCCTTTTGGACGCAGCGAGCTCGCTCAGCTCACGCAGCTCATCCAACAGCGAGGCTTCGATCCGGTGACGGCAGGCCACAAGGCTCAAGCATTGCTCTATCAGACGCTTCAGCAACAAGCGTCTCTGCTGAGTTATGTAGACGCCTTCCACATCATGGGCATTCTGTTTCTGGCGATCGTTCCGCTGATCCTGCTGATGCGGAAGCAGACGCATCGAGCGGCGCGGGCCGCATCACGTTAGCTCCCCGACCGGAAATTGAGGCGCAGGGCGGAAAGGACGATACGGCGGTCAAGCCGTGCCCGGTGGCGAAGATGGAGGACGGGAGGGCCGGTGCGGCGTCACAGGCAAGCGTGACCGGGCGCACGGCAGGGCGGCCCGGAGGGTCTTAGCCTATGACTGAACATTCAGTCAGCTGAAAGGCCCGACTCCATGCGCTCCGCCACTTTCGCCTCACCCGCTGGAATGCCCCACAGACCGCACGGCAATCAGCCGCGGCGGTCGGAGCGCTACCGCGACATCCTTGAAGCAGCGTTTGAAGAGTTCTCCAGCCGTGGCTACGAAGCCACGCGGCTCGACGATGTGGCCCACCGCGCCGGAATCGCCAAGGGAACGGTTTATCTCTACTTCAAGAACAAGGAGACGCTGTTTCGCGCGGTTCTGCGCAGCCAGATTACGCACGTTCTGAGTGATTTCGAGGAGTTCGCGCGGAGCTCTTCCGCTTCTCCGGAGGAGATGGTTCGCGAACTGTTGTCGCGGCACTATTCCGAACTGGTGCAGAACAGCAAGGCGCGGTCCATTGTGCGCCTGCTAGTGGCCGAGAGCCGCAAGTTCCCGCAATTATCGGATATCTACTACAAGGACATGATCGAGCCGGGCCTGCGCACGATCCGGCTCATTGTGGACAAGGGCGTTTCGTCCGGCGATTTTTCGCGGACGGCCATGGCGGAGTTTCCGCAGCTGTTGCTCGCTCCGGGAGTGCTGGCCGTCCTGTGGACTATCCTTTTCAGCGAGCGGCGTCCGCTCGACCTCGAACGGTACAAGGAAGCGCACGTTCAACTGGTGTTGCGCGCGCTGCGCGGAATCTCAGAAAGGGAAGCCAACACAGAGCGGGTGGAACAGTCATGAAACGCACATTCTTCGGTGTCGCCGCCCTCGCCGTCCTGACGGGCGCTGCCCTTCACGTTTGGCCGGAGTGGTTCGAGAAGCGAACCGAGACGAATGCGCTGAAACTTTCCGGCAACATCGAAGCACACGAAAGCCTTGTGGGCTTCAAAGTGCCGGGCCGGGTTGAGGAACTGCCGGTAGAAGAGGGTCAGACGCTAAAGGCGGGCGACGTTATTGCGCGCCTGGATAGCGATGACTACCGGCAGCAGCTGGACGTGGATGAAGCGATTGCGGCCGTGCGCCGCGCACAACTGGCTCTGGGACTGGCCGGGAGCCGTGCGCAAGACATCGAAGCCAGCCGGCAAAGCATGCTCGAGTCGCAAGCGGACCTCGAAGAAAAGAAGAAGGACCTGGCGCGCTACGAAATGCTGTTCGAGAAAGGCGAGATTGCCGGGCAGATCCGCGACCAGGCGGCGACGAGCGTGGCTCGCGCCCAAGCTGCATTTGATCGCGCGCAGCAGGTCTACAACGAACGGGTGGAAGGTACGCGCAGGGAGGAACTGGCCGTACAGCGCGCGAACGTGGCGCAGGCTCACGAGAATCTGGATATGGCGCGCGTCCGCTTGTCTTACACCGTCCTGCGCGCGCCGTTTGACGGCGTGATTCTCGTCCGCCAGGCGGAACTGGGCGAGGTGGTGACAGCAGGCACGCCGATTATCACGCTGGCCGATCTCGCGCACTTGTGGCTGCGCGTCTACGTCCCGGAAACAGATCTGGGCAAGGTGCATTGGGGCCAGGACGTCGAGGTGCGCACCGACACCTACCCGGACAAGGCTTACCACGGTCGTATTTCGTTTATTTCTTCCCAGGCCGAGTTCACGCCCAAAAGCGTGCAGACCGAAAAGGAACGCGTCACGCTGGTGTATCGCGTCAAGATCGATCTGGACAATCCGAATTACGAGCTCAAGCCCGGAATGCCCGCCGACGCGTACATCGAGGCGAAGTGAGGGCGAACCATGAGCCCCGTGGCGATTCATCTCGCAAGCCTGGGCAAGCAGTTCGGTGCATTGCGGGCTGTGGATGCACTGTCGTTCGACGTTCATAGAGGAGAGATCTTCGGCCTGGTGGGCCCGGACGGTTCCGGAAAGACAACGACGCTGCGCATGCTCGCCGGGGTTCTCGAACCCGATTCGGGAGAAGCCGTCGTCGGCGGCTGCGACATTCGACTCGATGCGGAAGCGGCCAAGCATCAACTCAGCTACATGCCGCAGCGCTTTGGTTTGTACGAAGATCTCACCGTGGACGAAAACATCCGGTTCTATGCCGACCTGTTTGGCGTGTCGCGCAAGGCTCGCGAGCCGCGCGCGGCCGAATTGCTGCAGGCCGCGGGGCTCTCGGAATTTCGAGCGCGCCTGGCTGGCCATCTTTCCGGCGGCATGAAACAGAAGCTGGGGCTGGTTTGCGCGCTGATCCACACGCCGCGCGTCATCCTGCTGGATGAACCCACCAACGGCGTCGATCCTGTTTCGCGCCGGGACTTCTGGCGCATCCTTTATTCGCTGGTGGCGCAGGGCGTCGCCATCCTGATTTCCACCTCCTATCTTGATGAAGCGGAGCGCTGCCATCGCGTGGGCCTGCTCTATCAGGGACGCCTGCTGTTTTGCGATGAGCCGGGCGAGTTGAAGAAGAGATTTCCGGGCGCGGTGCTGGTGATCCACAGCCGCGTCCCGGAATTCGTGCATCACGCGCTGGCGGCTTCGGGGTCGTTCCCCAGGACGCTGCTCGTCGGCGATCGCGTTCACGCGTTTGTCGACGCGCCCGAGCGTCTTGCGGAACTGCGGTCCTATCTGGATAAAGAGCGCGTGCCATACGACTCGGTCGAGCAAGGCTCGCCCACGATCGAGGACCTGTTCGTTTCCGCCGTAGAGGAGCGCGCGCTACCGGCGCTGGAGGAAGCGCTGCGATGAATGGCGGGACGTCATCGGTAACAGTCGAGAACCTTACCAAGCGCTTCGGCGATTTCACCGCCGTTAATAACGTCAGTTTTGATGTCCGGCGAGGAGAAGTTTTCGGATTCCTGGGCCCGAATGGTTCGGGAAAATCGACCACCATTCGAATGCTTTGCGGGCTGCTGCGGCCAACAGCGGGGCAAGCGCGTGTTGCCGGCATCGACGTGGTGGCCGACCCGGAATCCGTGCGCACGCGCATCGGATACATGTCGCAGAAATTTTCGCTTTATGACGACCTGCGCGTGGGGGAGAACCTGCGCTTTTTTGCGGGGCTCTACAGCGTCTCCGCCACCGACTTGCCTCATCGTTTGGCCTGGGCGCTGCGCATGGCGGGCCTGGAAGGACGCGAGAACTCCGCGACCGGCTCGCTGCCGGTTGGCTGGAAACAACGCCTGGCGCTGGGCTGCGCCGTCCTGCATCGCCCTCCCATCGTCTTCCTGGATGAGCCGACCTCCGGGGTCGATCCGGTTTCGCGGCGCCAGTTCTGGGACCTGATTCACAGCATGGTGGAAGAGGGCGTCACCGTGTTCGTATCCACGCACTACATGGACGAGGCCGAGTACTGCAACCGGCTGGTGCTGCTGCACCGCGCCCGCATCGTGGCGATGGGCACGCCGAGCGAACTGAAGGCGCGGCACATGAAGGGACACCTTGTTCTGGTCGAGTCTGAACCTCTTGGGCCGTCAATCGCAGCGCTGCAAGCGTTTCCCGGTGTTCTGGATGCGGCGGTTTTTGGAAGCAGCGTGCATGCGGTGGTGGAGGATGCGGGCGCGGTGATTCCGCGCATTCGCGCGCTGCTGCAGGGCAACGGCTACATCGTGCGCCGCGTCGAGGAAATTCCGCCCGGCCTCGAAGACGTCTTTGTGTCTCTGACTTCCGCGCGTGAAGCGTCCCAGCGGAGGGCGGCATGAGCTGGCGGCGCGTTCGTGCGGTCATGCGCAAGGAGGTCATCCAGGTCTGGCGCGACCCTCGCAGCCTGCTGATCGTCTTTCTCATGCCTCTCGTCCAGCTTTTCATTTTTGGCTACGCCGTGCGGCTCGACGTGCAACACGTGCCGCTCTGCGTGTATGACCGCGACGCCACGCAAACGAGCCAGGACCTGCTCAAGCATTTTCAAGCTACGGACTACTTCCAAATCACCCGCGTCGCGGATTCCTACTCGGGCATCGTCCGGAGCATCGACCAGGGGGTGTGCACCGTGGCGGTGGTCGTGCCGCCTGAATTTTCGGAGAATCTGCGCTCAGCCGGCAAAACGAGCATCCAGTTGTTGCTCGACGCCAGCGACAACAACACGGCGATGGTTGGCATGGGCTACGCGCAGAGCATCGCGCAAACCTACTCCGCGGATGTGCAGGCCTCCTGGCAAGCGCGCCAACCTGGCGGCGCGCGCGTGCCGGTCGTGAGCTTCCAGCCGCGAACGTGGTTCAACGAGGATCTGGAAAGCATGACCAATCTTGTCCCCGGCATCGTAGCCATGGTCATGGCCGTGGTTGGCGCGTTCCTTACCTCCCTGACGATCGCGCGCGAATGGGAGCGCGGAACCATGGAACAGCTGATTTCCACGCCCGTGGGCAAACTGGAAATCCAGATCGGTAAGCTCGCTCCCTACTTCTTGATCGGCATGGCCGATACGGCATTGTGCGCGGTGGTGGCGCTGTGGTGGTTCGGCGTGCCCTTCCGTGGGAGCTGGAGCGTACTGTTTGGCAGTTCCGCGCTGTTTCTGACGGTGGTGTTGTCGCTCGGCTACTACATTTCCGTCACGGCGAAATCGCAGCTGGGAGCCTGCCAGCTGGCCATCCTCGCCACGTTTCTGCCGACCTTCCTTCTTTCCGGGTTCATTTTCCCCATCGACCAAATGCCGGCAGTCGTGCAGTGGGCCACGCGCATCCTGCCCGCGCGGTACTACGTCGAGATCCTGCGCAACGTCTTCCTGAAAGGGACCGCGTTCCGCATGCTGGCCGGGCAAACCCTGGCCCTGGGCGCCATCGCGGCGGCGCTGATCTTTTTTTCCACGCGCGCATTTCAGAAGAGGCTGCAATGAGGCTGCTCGAATCGTTCGCGCGCATTCGTCACATGCTGAAGAAGGAGTTTATCCAGACCTTGCGCGACCGCCATACATTCTGGCTGCTGATTGGCCCGCCCTTGATCCAGATGCTGATCTTCGGCTATGCGGCGACGATGGAAATCCGGCACGTCTCGATGGCCGTGCTCGATCTGGACAACACGCAAGAGAGCCGCGAACTCATCTCGCATTTCTCCGCAAGCCGTTACTTTGAAATCCGCAAGTACGCCGCCGCGCGCGGCGATCTTCGCGAGGGCATCGACCGCGGCGATTTTGTCCTGGCCATCGAGATTGATTCCGGTTTTGCCCGCGACCTGCGCAACGGCCACGGCGCTTCGGCGCAGGTCATCGTGGACAGCTCCAATTCGAACACGGCGCTGGTGGCCTTGGGTTACCTCAACCAGATTGGCGCGAGGTTCGCGCAACAGTATGAAACGGACCAGATGCAGCGGGTCGCGCCGGCCGCCGCGGCTTTCGTCCCTCAAGTGACCGTCGAGCCGCGCCCCTGGTTCAACGAAAATCTCGAAAGCCAGTGGTATTTCGTGCCGGGGGTGATCGGCAACCTGATGCTGATCATGATCATGAACCTGACGGCGTTCGCCATCGTGCGCGAACGCGAAATCGGCACGCTGGAGCAGGTGATGGTGACGCCCATCCGCCGGTGGGAATTCATCCTGGGCAAGACGCTCCCGTTTTTCCTGATCGGGTGCGCCGACGCGGCACTGCTGTCGCTGGTTGGAACCTTCTGGTTCGGTGTTCCCTTCCGCGGCCACGTTCTGCCGCTCGCGATCGGCGTGATGACTTTCCTGCTGGCCGCGCTCGGGCTCGGGCTGCTCATTTCGACCATGGCGCGAACGCAACAGCAATCGATGATTACCGCATTCTTCTTCCTCATGCCGATGGTAACGGTTTCCGGCTTCGGAACGCCGATCAGCAGCATGCCGGAGTTTTTCCAGCGGCTGAGCTACTTGAACCCGCTGCGCCACGTGATCTTCGTACTTCGCGGCATCTACCTGAAAGGCGTGGGGCTCGAGGTGCTTTGGCCGAACCTCGCTTTCATGGCCGCATTTGCGACCATCTTGTTAGCCATCAGCATCTTGCGGTTCCACAAATCCCTCGATTAAGAGCAGGCGCTCGCGGAGGAGCGGCGCGCCGGACCTCTGACCGGCGCCCCACCCACGATCTGGGTGCGGGCTTCCCCACGCGTGATCGCCATCACTGCGTCTGGCCGCCCGGCGCGCTAGCCTTACGCTAGAGGAACGCAGATGAGGCCCGTCCGAGTCATCACCGTTTCGCGCGAGTATGGAAGCGGCGGCGCGGCCATCGGTCAGAAGCTGGCGGACCATCTGTGCTGGAAGCTTCTGGATCGCGAACTGATCGTCGAGATCGCTCGCCGCGCTCATATGCAACCCTCCGAAATCATGCCCATGGACGAGCACCCTGCGTCCGCGATTGCGCGAGCACTGAAGTCGTTCTGGATCGGCAACTACTACGGATGGTCGACGCCTCCGTCGGACGTGACGGACCAAGACTACCTCGCCAATCTCACTCAGATCGTGATCCTGGAAGCGGCTAAGCTGGGACACTGCATCATCGTCGGGCGCGGCGCGCAATGCGCCCTGCGCGACCAGACGGATGCTTTCCACGTTTTCGTCTTTGGTTCAACGGAAGAAAAGCTGAAGAGAGTCCAATTGCGCGATCCAAATGCAGTCGTGAACGAAAGCGTCCTCCATCAAGTCGACGCCGCGCGCGCAAGCTACATCCGGCAGTACTACAAATGGGACTGGATGAACCCTCACCTGTATCAGGTGATGGTGGACTCGGACCTGGGCTTGGACCACGCCGTGTCCATTATTCTCAGCGCCGCGGAGTTGGCCCATGAGGGCGCGCACGCCGCCGCATCGCCCTCGCGAATGCGCTCCCACAGCTGAGCGCCGAAGTGACCCGCACCACGCGGGTCGATCTCCAGCGGTGAGCGAAAAAACCGCTGACCAGTTGCCAGGACCAAGGGGGACAGGAGGAGCCATGAAGACGAAACAATCGTGGAAGCCCGCGGGTCACTCCGCAGCCAAATATCGCCAAATGACCCAGCGCAGGGGCTCGCAACCACCCATGGAGACTCCGGGCCCGGCGAAAATCAGAGGGATTCGCAGACCGACTGGGCCGACACGCGCGTAACCGATCGCGCCGAGGCTTCGCTGCGGAAAAAGGGAGGTCCATGTTTCTGTCCGTCGATCGCCGAGCAAGCGCGGGTCGTGCGCTGCACTGCTCCCTCGGAGGTGAACTATGCAACTCACATTGACCCCCGAAGAAGAGGAACTCCTGCTGTGCATCGTGGAGCAGAACCATCGCGAGATCCTCAAAGAAATCTGGCACACGCACCACGGTGAGTTCAAGAGCGACCTGCGCCGGAAAGAGAGGCTGCTCGAGTCCATCTTGAACCGCTTGCAGGAACCCGCTACCCAGACCCGTTGATTCTCCACGTCAAAATCGCAAGTCGCTGAGTTTCAGGGTGTTACGGAATTTGTTTTGCGGTATTGCCGGCCGCGGCAGGCAGTGAGTGGAGCCTCCCCCGTGAGCGGCTGGTCGCCAGCTCAAAAAAGAGGTTCGCGACATTCGTCCGTAACTGCTTGGCCCCATCAAGGCCTCGGTGGGTTCGTTCCGGCAGTTTCCCATCTCGGCGGTCGAGCCGGTGGCCCTTGCATTGCGTGGCCCAGCAAACTGGCCGTGGCCGAACGATGCCGGCCCACGGAATCGGTTTTTATCAGCGGCCGGTGCTCCGGGTTGCTGAAGAGCGGGAGTTCCTGGTTCGAAAGCATCCTTAACAGCCCGACCATGACTCCCCTCGACGATTAACAAACTGCGCCGTTTGGCCGTTTGTCCCACGAGAGTGCGGCGGTCGTAAAAGCACTCGCAAGGCTCTATTCGTCTCCAAAAGTGCGCACGCCCTTGCGCTAAACTCCCGAATAGCGTACAGAACTTCTGCTCTGGCACGAGAAATCCCGATCGGGAGAATTCTATGAAGTGGTTCGCGTTTGGGCGCTCCGGGAAACGTATACGATCAACAATCATGACTCGCCGTTCTCCAGGCACATTCTTGGCGCTCGTTTGCGCTTTGTTGACACCGTGTTTTGCCGCGGCGCAAGAAAATGCGCACAGGAAACCGCGAGCCCGCGACTTGGGCGTTCCTTTTGATGGCACGCCGGGGACGTACAACGCAATCACGGACGTTCCGGGTGTGCTCGTTGGCAACACCACGCTGATTTCCGGCGAAGGAAAACTGGTGATCGGTAAAGGGCCGGTGCGCACGGGCGTCACCGCGATTCTCCCGCGCGGGACACATTCCATGAGCGATGCGGTTTTTGCCGGATGGTTTTCGCAGAACGGCAACGGTGAAATGACTGGAACGACATGGGTGGAAGAATCGGGATTTCTGGAAGGGCCGGTGATGATCACGAACACGCATAGCGTCGGAGTCGTGCGCGATGCCGTGATTCAATGGCGCGTGACGCATGGCGAACCGGATCCCACGGGTTACTGGTGGTCGTTGCCGGTGGTGGCAGAAACGTGGGACGGCTGGCTGAACGATATCAACGGGTTTCATGTGAAGCCGCCGGATGTGTTTCATGCCATTGATACCGCACATTCGGGGCCGGTCGAAGAAGGCAATGTGGGCGGCGGAACGGGAATGATTTGCAATGAATTCAAAGGCGGCATCGGAACTTCGTCGCGCGTGGTCACAACAAAAGAAGGACACTTCATTGTCGGCGTTCTGGTGCAATGCAATTACGGATCGCGTTCGAATCTGCGAGTTGCGGGTGTGCCGGTTGGCAAGGAGATTCCGCAGGATGCCGCATACGCTTCCGCGCCATTCGAAAAACAAGATCGCGGGTCCATCATCGTTGTGATCGCGACAAATGCGCCGCTGCTGCCGACGCAACTGAAGCGGCTGGCGCGGCGTGCAACGCTAGGACTTGGCCGCGACGGTTCCATTTCCGGAAACGGATCGGGAGATATTTTCATCGCGTTTTCGACGGCGAACCCCGGCGCAGAAAGTCCAGGGACAATCCATGATGTGCAGATGATGCCGAACGACGATCTCGATCCGATCTTCGCAGGAGTGGTGGACGCAACCGAAGAATCCATCGTGAATGCGATGGTCGCGGCAGAAACAATGACGGGCATCAATGACCATCGGGTGATTGCGTTGCCACACGACGAATTGCGCGCGGTGCTGAGAAAATACAATCGGCTATCGGAATAAGGAGTCCGTCCTGCGAGCTCGAAGAACGTTTGTGGCCGGACAAATCATCGCGTAGAAGTGATGCGCAGGAGTCGCAAGGCTGGCGCGGCTCCGCAAATGCTGCGCACTCTTGCGCCAGAACTCTCGAACTCAAGCCCGAGCAGCTTTTTGCATCGCCTTCATCATCGTTTTCTTCATGCGGTTCTCGCCTGCCCAATACAGGCTGATCTCGTGGCCATCGGGATCGTTCAGATAGGCGTGCCGCCATCCCCAGGGCATCATGCGCGGCAGTTTGGTGATGTAAAAGTTCTTTTGCTGGAGCTTGTGGCAGAACGCGTCGAGTTCTCCGACTTCGAAGTACAGGCGCACGCCATCGCTCGAAACCGAATCGTCCGGACCTGCTTGGTGCAAGGCGATGGTCGCGTCGCCGCCTGGCGCTCGCAGACGCGCATACACCGGCTTGCTCTCGTAGACGAAGTCTTCAACGAGCTTGAAACCGAGCAGATCGCGATAAAAACCGAGCGCACGCTGCACATCCTTCACATAGATCATGGCGTGATTGAAAGTAAGCTTAGCGCCGCCTTCCGGAGTAACGGAGGTCTTGCTCGGCCGCGATCTGGATTTCGGGGGAGACGCCCGCCTCGCGGAGCGCGTATCCACAGCCTTCGCCGGCGGTTTTGTTCGCGCTGATTTCTTCATCGAACGAATCGCGTTCTCATCATCGACGCAAGTATTGGCCGTGGACACTGAAACTGTCAAGTTCGTGAACCGGCGAGCGGCGGACGAAAGCTCGTGCTGCCGGCAGCGGTTCGTTGCGCACGGAGATCACGATATAATGGCTTCTCTGAATTTGTCCTGTCCTTTGGCGAAATCCTGCCGGGCAGTGAACGGATCGGAAACGTTTTGTGAGCCTTCAAATCTCAAGTCGCGAATCCGCTGGCGTCACGATCATAGACTTGGACGGCAGAGCGACTCTTGGCGCTGATAATAGCCTGCTGCAGAACTTCCTGCGGAAGCTGATTGCTGGCGGCGCTCGCAATCTTTTGCTGAATCTTGTGAACCTGACACAACTGGACAGTTCGGGCATCGGCACAATCGCTGCGGCTTTCGTTAGCCTCAGCCGTCAGGGCGGGAGCCTGAAATTGCTTCGCCCACGTGGCCGCGTCCGTACGGCGCTCGATGCGCTGAAGTGGTTCGACTACATTCCCAGCTTTGAAGACGAAGCGCAAGCACTTGCGAGCTTTCATGCGGACGCGCAGTCAGCCGAGGCGTGAGCCGTGCCAGCATGTCACTCACCCTATAGGAAACGCAATATGGGCGTCGGATTGCTCCACTGGATTGGTTGCAGCAGGATTTCAGCGCAGGATCGCCGCGGCACGTCTGTTAGATTCGGATGAGGGCCAACCCCGATGTAGGGTCATGCTTGCGCCGGAGCGATTGTGGGGTTTGCGACAGCATCACCTCTAGCGTGGGGCGGACATGTGCCTGCATCAAGTGGCCGCGATGCGCAGTACCGTCACGTTTGCCCACGACGATATGCGCGTGCACCTTTGGTTTGCCCCGATCCAGCGCGATGTCGCCGATTAGAGAAAGAACTTCGACCTGCTCCTGAATCTCGCCGGCCTTCTCATACTGTTTCTTGCTCCAGTCAAACCAGGCAAACGTGACATCCGACAACCCGCCGATGGCCGTGAAGTGACTGCCGGCAATGCCGTTGGTTTCGGCAAATTCCTGCAAACCGCTGACAACACTCTCGCCGCTCTGAAAAATGAGGACGAATGTGCGCTCCTCACCATCACTCAGCATCTCACTTTGCATTCGTCCTCCTGAATATCCTTGGATTCGCTAGAGGGAGTCTTCCGCTTTAACGCAGACGCCGTACGCGCCGGCCTCTGAACATCTTGCTTAATGCACGCTCCGTTGAAACCAACTCCAGAGCACGTCGATCCACAGTCGCCAGCTATGCCAATCTGTAGGAGAAACAAAGCTCACGTCTTTCGGAGTCGTTCGCACTGGTTGAAGGTGCCGAAGATTGTTGCACATGTTCGCTCACAGGGTGATTTCGTTTACATTCCAAGATGCGCGGTGACCGCATCGCAGGTCGATAGCAGATGATGGAGACTTTGACACCTTATGTCTGTACAGAGCTTTCCGGAGAGAAAAGCCGGGAAATCCTTACGAGCGCGGGAGCCCGATAGCCTCTGAGAATAAACGCGGGGGTGAACAGCGACAAATCGCCGCTAGGTGCCGTCTGCCACAGAGTTGTCCGCTGTGCCGCGAGCGTTCAAAAGGTCACAAATTTCGGGCTGCAATCGGGAGCCGCCGGCAATGAGGCCGGAGAGAAGTGGCGTGCGGCGATTGAACATTGGTGGACGGTCGTCGAGACCCTTTGCAAAGCCCCCTGCGGAGTTGACCAGAGCTACTCCTGCGGCAATGTCCCACTCGTTCTTAGGGCAAAGAGTCCAAGTGGCGTCGGCTCGTCCTGCGGCCACGAGCGCAAGCTTGTAGGCAACCGATCCGACCGGGCGAATAACGAACGGGGCATTCTGGAAAGCAACCCAATCGCCGCGTTTGGTCTCACTCCGGCTTGCGAGAACGGTTGCGCCAGCCAGCTGTTCTCTCTCGCTCGCACGTACCGGTCGACCGTTATATTGCATTCCTGATGAGAGAGAGCCGAGAAAGAGTTCATGAGTCATTGGATTGTACACGCCGCCCGCGACCGCGCGGCCTTCTTCGATCCATCCGATCGAGACGCACCACTCCGGGATGCCGCTGATGAATTCCAGGGTCCCATCGAGCGGGTCAACGATCCAAACGTGAGACTTGTCGAGACGCCGGAGATCATCGGCACTTTCCTCAGAAAGCCAACCTTCTCCGTCGCGAAGCAAATTTTCGCGAAGGACGCGGTCGACGAGGCGATCAGCCTCCGTAACGGGGCCGCGGCCGCAAGATTTCTGCGACGATGCCACCGCGCCGGTGAGAAACGGGGTTAAAGCAACCCCGGCAGCTTGTAGAGCTGCCTGGATTCGCGTGAGGACTGGGTCCAGAAGCGTCGATGTCATTCCCGATCCAATTCTCCTTCGGCCCAGCACACCCGGGCAAGAATTCACTCTCCTTACACGGATTCAGCAGTCGAATTCGTTTGCTCGCCTACGCCAATGAAACCCCTGCGCTCGAGATGCAGGAAAACTGCCTGGGCTGCTTCCTCGGGCGTGAGATCGGAGGTGTCAATCACAACTTCAGCATCCGCGGGTGGCTCGTACGGATCGGATATGCCCGTGAACTGTTTGACCAGCCCGGCGCGCGCTTTCGCATATAGGCCCTTGCGATCGCGCGACTCGCATACGTCGAGAGAGGTCGAGAGGTGCACAAGAATGAACCCGCCATGCGGTTGGATCATCTCGCGGACTTCCTTACGAATGGAATCGTACGGCGCGATAGGAGCGCAGATGGCGATGCCGCCATTCTTGGTGATTTCCGATGCGACGAAACCGATGCGGCGGATGTTGATGTCGCGGTGCTCGCGAGAAAAGCCGAGTTCCGAAGAAAGGTGCTTGCGGACGATATCTCCATCCAAGAGCGTAACAGGGCGGCCTCCCATCTCTAAGAACTTCACCCGCAAGATGTTGGCGATGGTTGACTTGCCCGAACCCGAAAGGCCGGTGAAAAACACGGTGAATCCCTGACGAAATCGCGGAGGATTGCTGCGGTGGAGTTCGCGCAGAACCTCGGGGAAAGTGAACCAGGCGGGGATGTCCTTACCTTCCGCCAGGCGCAGCCGCAATTCCGCGCCCGACAGACTCAGGGTTTTCGCCCCGTTCGGAATTTCGTCTTCTGGAACATAGGTATCCTGCTCGGGGAGATGGACCATGGTCTTGAAAGGAACCATTTTGACGTTGAGCTCTTCCTGATACCGCCCTAGCAGATCCTGAGCCGCGTCAGGTTCATAAAATGGCTTGCCGTTGCGATCGTTTCCAGGGCCGGAGTGGTCGTGACCCACGATGAAATGGCTCGCACCGTAGTTCTTTTGGATGATCGCGTGCCAGACGGCTTCGCGAGGCCCTGCTGTCCGCATCGCAAGGGGTAAGAGCGCCAAGCGAACCGTTTCCTTGGGGTACTTGGAAACGAGCGCCTCGTAGCAGCGGACCCGGACGTAATATTCTACGTCCCCCGGCTTCGTCAGACCGACGGTAGGATGCAAAAGAAGATTCGCTTCCACTTCCTTGGCCACGCGCAGAGTCAACTCATGGTCAGCGCGGTGCATCGGGTTGCCGGTTTGATATGCAACGATATGACGCCACCCACGGCTCACAAATTCGGCGCGCAGTTCGGCAGGTCCAAGGCGAAGAGATCGAAAATCATAGTGAGAGGGTAACTGGGCACCTTCGATCCTGCCCCCGACATAGAACGGGTTCATGCGTTCCAGGACGTGCGCAACTCCCGGATGGGCCAGATCGGCCGTATCGTAGACGGATTGAACCTCGCGAAGGCGGTCTGGTTCCCAGACGTCGTCCACATGCAACGCCGCCAGCATGACGCCTTCAGGATCGCGAAGAGCAATGGTGGCGTGGGGGTCAATCGATTTCGCGAACTGTTGCGTGACATCGAGGACTACGGGGATCGGCCACAGCAGGCCACTTTTCAACCGGAGGCTGGAACAGACACTCTCGTAGTCCGATCGAGACAGGAAACCCTGGAGAGGCGAGAAACCGCCGTTCAAAAGCAACTCGACGTCGCACAACTGCCGGGGAGTCAATTCCCAGGAGGGCCACTCGCGCGATGCGGATTTCAGTTCTGTAGCACGCCGGGGCACCGCCATCCGATTGATCAACTGACCGCCGTGCGGCGGGTTCAGCCGGTCCAACATCGAAGTAGGGCTCCTTTTCGGACGGCATCACGATTGTGGGGAGCAGCGCCCGAACATGATCCGCCGCGTCCAGAACCCTGGACATACAACTCCCCGCCGATTGCGCCAAGGGAGGCGGCCGGAATAGCAGGAAACCGCCGGACAGCCCTCATGCAGGGTTGACCGCACCGCCGGTTCCGTCAAGATTTGCCAGTATGGCGGAAAGAACCTTTTCCGTGCTCGCGCGAAGATTTTCGGCGCTCGTTTCGCAGTGAACGTCCGGACGCAATGGGTGTTCGTAGGGGTCATCGACGCCCGTGAAACCGACTATTTGCTTGGTGCGCGCCCGGCGGTAGAGCCCCCGCGGATCCCGCCGTTCGCACTCCTCGATCGGCGCATCGACGAAAACCTCCAGAAACGCACCATTCGACTGGCGAATCTCATCGCGTGTCGACCTGTATGGAGAAATGGCGGCGACGAGCGCGATCACGCCGTGCTGACTCAACAGCCGCGACACGAAGCCGATCCGGCGGACATTTTCGTCACGGTCGAGTTTGCTGAATCCAAGCTCGCTGTTTAAGGTTTGGCGCAGATCGTCGGCGTCCAGCAATTCCGCGCGTATGCCGCGAACCAGGAGTTCCGTTAGAACAGCGCGGGCGAGCGAAGACTTGCCCGAACCACTTAGACCGGTAAACCACACGGTGAGCCCCGGATGTGTTCCATTGTTTCGGAAAACGGCAGAGTCTCTTGTGGGCGCCAGTGAAGTCACCATCCCTGCCGCAACGGTATTGTTGGTCGCAGGGTCGATCACAATGAAACTGCCGGTCGCTCGGTTCTCCCGATAGGTGTCGCAGAAGACCGGCTTGTGGGTTTCGATCTCAACCGTTCCAATTTCGTTTTCAAAGAGCTGATTGCCACCGGGCGCTTCCGTGAACGTTCCGATATCGGTGGTTGAAACAATGCGGACGAGATTCCCACAGAGCGTTTGCGTCGCGTGGCGAATGAGATAGGGAGCACTGGGCGCCGAGGGAGTAGAGGATAGCCAAATCAGCTTGGCTGTGAAGCGACTCGTGACGCCAGGGGGGGAACCGGCAGCAGCAAGCACGTGCCCACGCCCGAGGTCGATATGATCGGCAAGCGAGATCACGACCGAAAGCGGCGCAGTGGCCTCGGGCAGTTCTTTCGGGTGAAGGAATATGCTGCCAACGGTGGTAGTCCGAAGGGAAGGTACGGCAACCACCTGTTCGTTGGTCCGAACGATTCCCGACACGACCTGTCCAGCATAGCCGCGAAAATCCTGATCGGGTCGAACGACGTTTTGAACGAGGAAGCGGAATTTCTCCGATTCGGTCCGCGCCGGCGGTTCAATCGTCTCCAGGGCTGACAATAACGAGGGGCCGTTATACCAGTGCATCCGATCCGTCGTTCGCACGATGTTGTCGCCGCACAGCGCACTTACAGGAATCCATTGGCAGCTAGCGACGTCGAGAGGCGCCAGGCACCGAACGCACTCGGCTTTGAGGCCTTCGAATGTGGCCTGGTCGAAATTGACGAGGTCCATTTTGTTGACGGCGAAGAGGAAGTGCCGGATGCCGAGCAGCCATGCCAGATATAAGTGTCGTCTGGTCTGCTCGAGCACTCCTTTTCTGACGTCGACAACGATGACCGCCAAGTCGGCATTCGACGAGCCAGTCACCATGTTGCGCGTGTACTGAGTGTGTCCGGGGACATCGGCAATGATGAATTTTCTGTTTGGCGTGCCGAAGTAGCGATAGGCAACGTCAATGGTGATTCGCTGTTCGCGTTCCGCCTGCAATCCATCCGTGATCAAGGAGAGGTCAATTTCTCCTCCCGGCTCGGTGAGTTTGCGCAGCGCGGCCAGTTGGTCGTCGTATACTCCTTCCGCTTCATAGAGGAGACGGCCAAGCAGCGTCGATTTACCGTCATCTACGCTGCCGGCAATGACAAGGCGGAGAAGGCTGCGGGACGAACTGTGGTGGTTCAAAAGTATCCCTCACGTTTTTTCAATTCCATCGATCCTTCCTGGTCGTGATCGATGATGCGGTTCTCGCGTTCCGAGCGGCGAAAACCGCGGAGCTCTTCAATGATCTTTGGAACAGTATCAGCAGTCGATCGAATCGCACCGGTGCAGTAGGTGCAGCCCAAAGATCGCATCCGGCACATGATCTTCTGGGGCGTTTCTCCCGGCAGCATCGGAATCGGACGGTCCAAGGGCAGCAGCATGCCGTTGCGGACGAGCACTTCGCGTTCCTTTGCGAAGTACAGGGGCACCACGGGAATGTTTTCCTGGTCGATATATTGCCAAACATCGAGCTCCGTCCAGTTGGAAAGGGGAAAAATTCTCATCGTTTGGCCCTTTTGCAGCCGGCTGTTAAAGAGATTCCACAGTTCAGGCCGCTGGCTACGGGGTTCCCACTGCCCGCGAGAGTCCCGCACGGAGAACACACGTTCTTTCGCTCGCGATTTTTCTTCGTCTCGGCGAGCGCCTCCAATAGCAGCATCGACGCCGTGAGCGGTTAGAGCTTGCAACAACGCCTGAGTTTTCAGCAGAGAACAGCATTGCGAGGTGCTGAGATGGAAGGGGCTCGCTCCCTGAGCAATCGCTTCGCGGTTTGTGTGAGCGATGAGTGTCAGGCCCAGCTCCCGGCAGATTCGGTCTCGAAACTCAATCATCTCGGGAAATTTATAGGTGGTATCAATATGGAGCAGGCGAAAAGGGATAGGGCCGGGAGCAAAGGCCTTTTGCGACAACCGAAGGAGTACCGAAGAATCTTTGCCAATCGAATAAAGCAACGTTGGGCGGCTAAACTCCGCGGCGGTCTCTCGCAATATATAAATGCTCTCAGCCTCCAACATGCTGAGGTGAGAAACGACAGAATTCGCGTTCACCGGACCATCAACTCCATGCACAGTTTTTACTTCCGTACGGTTCAACAGGATGATGTTCGTGTTCGCTGAGGCGTTCCTGGAAAAAACATGGAAATTATCTTACTGGGATGGTCCGGCCGTATCAAGCGGATTAAGCAGGGACGAAATACGCCGGAAGTAAAGACGCCCCCGAGCTTGGCGGTTACCTTGTCGATGGGAGCGATAGATCGCGCGGCTGTGACATGTCTGCTGGCCTTCCGGGCAGCGTGCGCATAGGCTATTTAGGTTCTCTTCTGTATCGCCGCAACGCGAATGGAGTAAACGAGATAGGCCAGAATCACAGGGGGGGACAGCGGACCCGCGGAGGCGGACCCGCGGAGTCATCGCATTTTCGCACCAGGCATGGAGGCGCGAAGGGGCGAGCTCTCGCTGTCGGGTTGGGAGGGGGAGCGCGAACAGACTTCCGGGAGCAAAAAGATTCCCCGATTGGGCAAGGCGGGAGCAAATGGCGCGAGCGTCAGGTACACTAGCAGATCTCAGCGACTTCATCCTGGAAGGCGCGTGGAACGATAGCCTGCTTGCGGTCTGGTCTCGAAGTTGAGCGCATCGATGAAAGTCCTATTCTGGGCATCGGTCATCGCCATCGTATATGCGTACATCGGCTACCCTGCTGTCCTGCTGCTCCTTGGCGTATTCATCAAGCGGCCGGCGAGGAAAGAAGCGATTGAACCGTACGTGAGCGTGATCATACCGGCGTATAACGAGAGCCGGGTAATCGAGGCGAAGCTCCGCAACATAGCCGGCTGGGATTATCCCGCGGACAAACTCGAAGTGGTTGTGGCGTCCGACGGATCCAGCGACAACACCGCCGAACTGGCCAGGGCATTCCGCGGTGCGATTCGGGTGCGAGTTCTCGCGTTCAGCCAGAACCGCGGGAAGATGTTCGTCCTGAATGACGCCGTACGGGAAG
>JBJKQB010000356.1:0-26741 GCA_046705825.1 Candidatus Acidiferrales bacterium | reverse complement strand
GTGGCTGCCACGCCGACCAGCGCGGCCGAAGCGGAGAAGTGCATGGAGGCCATCTGGGAGCAGTTGATCGCGGCGCCGCCCTCGCGCGGACGGTCGATGTCCACCGTCGTGCTGCAGGACACCAAGGTGCTGCTCTCCTCCTGGGAAGTGGCTGCATTCGTGGCGGAAGGCAATCAGGAAGCGGAGGACCTTCGCCGCGCCGTGGTGGCGCGCTCTCTGCTGGCCGTAGCTACGGACCACTTGAAACGCTCGGGCGACCGGGCTTCGCTGGCGTCCGCTCTTGCTCTTGCGCGTAACGAACTCGCCTATTTCCAGATCCGTGTGGAGCAAGCCAAGCGGGCCAAAAATACGGAAGCAGCTGTGAATCTGGGGATCAGCTCCAAGCGCCTGCTTTCCTTCGTCGAGGAAGCGGAGAAACTCCAGCCCTGACCGGTGCAAGAGGGCTCTGGTGAACGATTCAGTTCTGATCATTTCCGATGATCCGGAATTTGCCCGCGCGATAGCGGCGAACTGGCAGAACGCGCATCACGTTCCGGAATTCACGCTGGCGACCAGCGACGTCTGGCATCCGTCGGCGGTAGACGGCTAAGCGGGCGTCATCGTGGGGCCCGTGCGCGAGGGCCGGCTGAAGAACATCCTCGCAGCGCTTGACCGCATTTCGGGCCTCGCCGCTGTGTGCGTCGTCAACGACGAGAAAACCTGCGCCGCCCTGCACTCCGCGCATCCCCACCTGCTGTTCGTGCTGCAACAACAGGGTTGGACGTCCAGCCTGGCCGCCGTCTCCGGAGAGGGGCTGCGCCGCGCCGAAGCCGTTCGGCGGGCCCAACGAGCGGAGCGCCTGGCGCTCGAAAACCAGAACTACGCGACCCTCGGCCGCTACATGCTCGAGATGCGTTCCAGCGTGAACAACGCGCTCACCTCCGTGCTGGGCAATGCGGACCTTCTGCTGCTCGATGGCGGGCAGATGTGGGGAGACGCGCGCGAGCAGATACAGACGATCCACAGTATGGCGCTGCGTCTCAATGAGATCGTGCAGCGATTCTCGTCTCTGGCCGCGGAGATGAAGCTCAATGAGAAAGAATCTCAAGCTGAGACGCAATCGGCCACGGAATCCTTCGCCGCGGGTGCGCGCGTCCCGGTCCGGGGGTCGTAACTTCTGCGCATGCAAGGGCTTCGCTTTTGGCTGCAGGGTCCGCAACGAGGACCGCGCGTGGCCGCGCAGTTGCACTTAAGTCTCGCTGAATATTTGTGTGCGGGGAGGTAGAGGTGACCAAGGTTCTGGTGGTGGACGATTCGCAAGCCGAAGTGAAGCTGATGCTTTCGATGCTGCAACAAAGCGGCTTTCACTCCGTGGGCCTGTGCGATCCCACCAAGGTGGAAGAGACCATCGAGGAAGAGCATCCGAACGTGATCCTGCTCGACGTGGTCATGCCGCAAAGAAACGGTTTCCAGGTGTGCCGCGACCTGAAGAACCAGGATCCGTATTCGAAGATTCCGGTGATTCTGGTGACGTCCAAGACGGCGCCCAGCGACCGTTACTGGGGCGAGCAGCAGGGCGCCAGTGGCTACGTAGCCAAGCCGTTCACGCCGGACGAACTGGTCAATGCGGTGAAGAGGTTCGCCTGATGGCCGATGTGCCGTTCAATCCGGCTCTGCCCATGGATTTCGACGCCGGCGACCTGATCGAGGGCGAAGCGCTCGCCGAAGACCGGCCCGAACGCCAGTACTGCGTTTTTCGCGCGGGACGCGAGAGGTTTTGCCTGCCCGTGCTGGAAGTCGAGGAAGTGGTGGATTGGCCGATCGTCACGCGCGTTCCTCTGGCGCCGGCGTTCTTGATGGGCGTGTTCAATCTGCGCGGAACCATCGTTCCGCTGATCGACATTGCCTTTACCGAAGGCCGGCGACCGGGCCTGTTGCCAAAGCATGTGGTTGTGGCGGCCCTGCAGGGCGACGCACACGAGCCGGGGTTCCGGCTGGGCATCGCCGCGGACGAGGTGATCGGCACATTTTCGGTCAGCGATGATGCTTTGCTGGACCAGGCCGCCGAGGAAGTTCCGCACTGCCGCGGGATGTTGCGGCACGAGGATCGTTTGGCGCTGGTCGTGGACTTGCGGCGTTTGGTCGACGTGTTTCCCGCGCCGGTGATTTAGGGTCGCGGATTTCAGGTACTCGGAGCGGGAGAAATCGTCCCGCCCAGGAAATTGGGACAGCCGGGCTCCAACGCCCGAAAGTTTTGGCGCGATGAGCGCACCGTTTGGGAGGAAGTCATGAAATCTCGCTTGAGTTCGACCATGTGGCTGCTGGTCTTCTGGACGGCCGCCTCATTCTGCGGCGTCCTCGGCCTCGGCTATTATGCCGCGCACAATCCGGCCGGGGCGGCCTCCTTGCCCGGCGGCGCGAACGCTGTGTGGGCGGCGGGAGTGCTTCTCGCGCTGGTGAGCACGCTGGCGCTCATCATGGTGGTGAGCAACCGGGTGCTCAAGCCGCTGGGCGAGATTGCCCGCTTCTCCGAGCGCCTGGTGGCGGGGGACTCGCGCGCGCGCGCGGAAATCGAGAGCACCGACGAGTTTGCGTTTGTGGCCGAGAACTTGAACCGCAGCGCGGCCAAGATCGCTCATGCGGTTAACAATCAGCAGGCGCAGGATTCGCTCCAGCGCAGCATCACCGACCTGCTGAACACCATCAGCCAGGTGGCGCGCGGCGATCTGTCCATTCGCGGCAAAGTCACGAACGACGCGCTCGGCAACGTGGTGGATTCGGTGAACTTCATGCTCGACAACTTCACCAAGGTCCTCGAGCGCGTGCGCAAGGCCGCCATCGACGTCAGCACCAGCGCGAACCAGATTCTGGGTGCGGCCGATGAAATGTCCGCCGGCGCCACGCAGCAGGACCAGGAAATCACCAACACCTCTTCCGCCGTGGAAGAGCTCACGGTCTCGATGAAGCAGGTGTCCAACAACGCGGAAGCCAGCGCGGAAGCCGCACGCCGCGCTCTGGACGCCGCCGAGCAGGGCAACCGGGCCGTGCGCGACACGCTGGAAGGCATGCAGCGCATTCGCGCCTCGGTGCAGGCCAGCGCGAAGAAGATCAAATCGCTCGGCGACCGCTCCCTGGAAATTTCGGAAATCATCACCGTGATCAACGACATCACGGAGCAAACCAACTTGCTGGCCCTGAACGCGGCGATCGAGGCGGCTCGTGCCGGCGAGGCCGGCCGCGGTTTCGCCGTCGTCGCGGACGAAGTGCGCAAGCTCGCCGAACACTCCCGCAGCGCCACCAAAGACATTGCCGTGCTGATCAAGGCGATTCAGGCCGAAACGAACGAGGCCGTCGTGGTCATGGAAGAAGGCACCCGCGAAGTGGAATCCGGCGCGGGCCTGGCCGATCAAGCCGGAAAAGCGCTCGAAGCGATTTCCAGCGTGGTTCGCCAGTCGGCCGAGCTGGTCCAGGAAATTTCACTCGCTTCCAAGCAGCAGGTGCGCGGCACCGAAGGCGTGGCCAACGCGATGCAAATCATCTCCGGCATCACGCGCCAGACGACGCAGGGCGCGCGCCAGACGGCGGCTACGGTGAGCGACATGGTGAAACTCGCCGAACAGCTGAACGAAGCGCTGGGCCAGTTCCGCTCGCAGTCCGGGCGGCCCGTCCAGCCCGCGGAAGAAACGCGGCCGGCGGTTCCCGTGGGCGTTCGCTGAACAACGAATGATTCGCGCCGCAAATGGCGCCTGGGTTTGAATCGTGCCACCCATGAAGCAACAACCGGTTGCGGACGCAGCGATCGCCGAGACCGAGTTGAACGAAATTCGCGCGCTGATCGAGCAGCGCTCCGCGATTCTCTTCGACTCGTCGCGCGAGCGCTTTTTCTCGGCCCGGCTGCGCGAATTTCTGGAAGAGAAATCGCTCTCCAGCGGCGCCGAACTCTTGCGCCACATTCGCAGCTCGAGCATTGAATACGAATCCCTGCTCGAACGCCTGCTCACGCAGGAAACCTCCTTTTTCCGCTATCCGGGGGTCTACGAAGCGCTGGAAAAGAAAATCGTGCCCGAATTCCAGGAAAAGAAATTCTGGCAGAATCCGCGGACCCTGCGCATCTGGAGCGCCGGATGCGCGACCGGCGAGGAGCCGTATTCCACCGCGGTCACCTTGTGCGACTCGCTGAAGTTCGCCGAGGCCTGGGAAATCGAAATCCTGGCCACCGACGTAAGCCGCCGCGCGCTGCGCCACGCGGAAAAGGGCCACTATTCGCGGCGCGCGCTGGAGAACGTTTCGCTGCGCCAGGTGGAGACGTACTTCACTTCCACCAGGCACGGCTTTCAGGTCCGCCCGCGCATTCGCCGCATGGTCTCCTTCGCGCAGATGAATCTGGCGGAGTCCGTTTATGTGGGCAAGTTCGACTGCATCTTCTGCATGAACGTGCTGATGTATTTCTCGGAAGAGCGCCGCCTCTCGATCGTCCACCGTTTCTACGACGCGCTCGAGCCCGGCGGATATTTCCTGCTCGGCCACGCGGAGACGCTCTCGCATTCGCCGGTGAAATTCGAGCCCGCCGTTTTCGGCGATTGCCGCCTTTATCGGAAGCCGCTCGCCGCGGCCGCACCTATCCCTTCTCTCGCGGAGGAACGCGCGTGACCGGCTCGAACCGAGAATCGCTCGAGCTTTTCCTCCAGGAGGCCTCGGAGCACCTGCAATATCTGCGCGAGTATTCCGGCCTGCTGACGGAGCCGCACACGAAGCACGAGGACCTCGAAAAGCTTTACATCGCGGCCCACACGCTCTCCGGAACCTCGGCCAGCTACGGCTTTCCGCAATTTTCCGAAATTGCGGCGAAGATGGCGCATGTCTTCCATTACGCCACGAACGCCGAGCTGAGTCCCGATATGCACGGCCCGCTCACCGAATTTCTTTCGGACGCGATTTCCGTTCTCGAGTTCGACCTGCTGCAGATCAGCGCTACCGGCTTCGAAACCGCCGAGGATATCGCCGCATTCAAGCAGCGCTATGCCTTTGCGTTTCCGGCGGCGCCCGCGGAGCCGTCTTCCGAGGACGAAGAAACTGCGGCCGGCCAGGCGGAGCCTGTTCCCGGCGTCTTCTCCGGGCCTTCCCTCGCGGCCGCCTTGCCTCCCGATGGCGATGTGCCCGACGAAGTCCTGGAATTCTTCATGCCCGAAGCGGAAGAACACTTTCAGGCCATCACCGAATGCCTGCTCAATCTCGAGGGCCATGCGAATCCGGAGGACATTCATCGCCTGTTTCGTTCCATTCACACGGTCAAGGGTTCGGCGGCGCAGGTCGGCTTGCATCGCATTTCGGCCATCGCGCATCGCGTGGAAGACTTGATCGGATGCCTGCGCGAGGGCCTGCTGCGTCCCAATTCCGAGATCGTCGACGTCTGCCTCGAATCGATAGACGTCCTGAAGAAATTTCTCCATCGCCAGTGGTCCAGCGACGCCGAAATGGCCGCCGCAATCGATCCGCTCCTTGCGCGCATCGCGGAATTGACGCCCGATCTCGCGGAGTCGGAACACACGAGCGACGCATCCGCTGCCGGCGCGGAATCTGCCACGGCCGAAAACGCTGCCCCGGATGCCGCTGCCCCTGCGCACGCCGCGCAGCCTTTGCCCCAGGCGCGTTCGATCCGCATTTCGCTGGACCGCCTCGACCGCATGATGAACGCGGTGGGCGAACTGGTCATCAACCGCACACGCATGCTGGGACGCCTGACGGAACTCTCCAAGCTGGTCGAGGTTCTGAACTTCTCGAAGGGCCGCCTGGGCTCCAAAGTTTCCGAATTCCAGGAAAAGCACGAATTCAGCCGCCTTCCCAGCTCACTGCTGCCCACGCGCGCCCGCAAGACGGACACTTTCCGCGGCTATTTCCCGCCCGCCGCGGAGGAGGAATCCGTGCCGGACCATCTGTTCGAGTTCAGCGAACTCGAAATGGACCGCTACAACGATTTCAACGTGCTCTCGCGCTCGTTGACGGAAATTTCCGCCGACGTCACCGAAGTTCTCACCCAGCTCGAATCCTTCATGGGCCGCGTCGATACCGACATCGACGAATTCACCAAGCTCGCGCACAACCTGCAGGACGAGATCACCGCCGCGCGCATGGTGCCCATCGGCAATCTCTACACGCGTCTTTCGCGCACCGTGCGCGACGCTGCCAAATCCACCGGCAAGCCAGTCGACCTTTCCCTGGAAGGGGCGGAAACGGAACTGGACAACAACCTGATCCAGCACATTTCCGATCCGCTCATTCATCTCGTTCGCAACGCCGTTGCGCATGGAATCGAACCTGCCGCCACGCGCCGCGAAGCGGGCAAGCCGGAAAAGGGCCGCATTACCGTTCGCGCCTACCATCGCGGTAATCACATCTTCATCGAAGTGGGCGACGATGGCCGCGGCATTGACTACGAGCGCGTGCGCCAAAGCGTCATCGATGCCGGGCTCGTGTCTCCCGTGGCCGCCGCCGAACTGAGCGGCCGCGAACTCCGCGAATTCCTCTTCCGCCCGGGCTTTTCGACCGCTTCGTCCACTTCCGAACTCGCGGGCCGCGGCGTCGGGCTCGACGTCGTTCGCGCCAACGTGCACGCGCTCAACGGCGAGGTCGAAGTGCAATCGGAGAAAGGGCTGGGCGCCTGCTTCACGCTGAAAGTTCCGCTGACCCTGATCATCTCCCAGGCGCTGTTCGTTCGCTGCGGCAAATCGACGTTTGCGTTTCCCCTGGCGGTGGTCGAGGAGATTCGCCGCCTGCGCCCCGAAGAAATCGAAGATGTGGGCGGAAAACTTCTCACGCGCGTTCGCGATGTCGTTACGGAAGTTGTGCGCCTCGATCTGCAGCTCTCGTTGCCTCCGCTCGAGCCGCAGAACGGCTACTTTCACATGGTGATCGTCAAAGTGGCCGGGAAGCAGGTTGGCATTGTGGTGGAGGAAGTGCTCGGCAAAGACGAAATCGTGATCAAGAATCTGGGCCACTATCTGCGCCGGGTGAAACTCTTCCCTGGAACAACCATCGCTTCCGACGGCAGCCTGATTCTTCTCATCGACCTGAACCGCCTGGTCTCCGCGGATACGGCCGAGCGCCACGCGCTCCCGTCCTCCTCGCCGGCAGCGCGCGTGTTCGCGCCTGGCTCGGAAGCCGTCGCGTCGGGCAGCATTCCATCCGAAGCGGTCGATGCCATCGACAACGACCGCGTGATCGTCGTCGCGGATGATTCCATCAGCGTGCGCAAGTTCGTGGCGCGCATGCTGGAGAAAGCCGGCTACCGCGTCAAAGCCGCGTCCGACGGCCTGGAAGCCTCCGAGATCGTGGCCCAGGTTGGGTGCCACCTGGTGATTACGGACTTGGAGATGCCGCGCATGAACGGCTACGAACTGATGGCCCATCTGCGCCAGGACCCGGTGACGCGCCGCATTCCCGTTCTGGTGGTCACCTCGCGCGCCGGTGCGAAGCATCGCGATCGCGCCATGAAGGAAGGCGCGTCCGGATTCCTCACCAAGCCGGTGCAGGAGGACCAACTGATCGCCACGGTCGAAAATCTCATCGGCGCGGGCCCCGAGGATCGCCCGTCGCCGCGCGTTATGGTTCGGCAGGACTGACATGAGCAAGCCCGGCGCCAACAAGTTTCGCGTGCTCATCGTGGACGATTCCGCGTTCATGTGCCGCGTTTTGCAGGAAATCATCAGCGCCGATCCGCAACTGGAAGTAGTCGGCCAGGCGCGCGACGGCTCGGAAGCGGTGGCTCTCGCCGACTCTCTTCAACCCGATGTCATGACCATGGACATCAACATGCCGCGCGTTGACGGCCTGCAAGCCACCGAGATGATCATGTCGCGCCATCCGCGGCCCATCGTGATCGTCAGCTCCGAATCGCGCGACGGCGCCGCCAGCACCCTGCGCGCGCTCGAACTGGGCGCCATCGACTTCGTGCCCAAGCCTTCCACCGGCATTGATCTCGACATGAAAACGGTTCGCGACGACCTCACACGCAAGCTGAAGCTGGCGGCCAAAGTCCGCGTGGTGCGCACGGCCACTCTCTCGAAGATCCCCGCGTCGCATGTTGCGGCCGCGACGCCACTCTCGAGCGCTTCCGTGCCGAACGGCAGCAAGCCGCCTATGGTCGCCATCGCCGCGTCCACCGGAGGACCCGCTGCCGCGATGCGCCTGGTGGCGGGATTGCCGGCGGAATTGGCCGCGCCCGTGTTTCTCGTGCTGCACATGCCCGCCGCATTCACGAAACAGTTCGCGGCTCAGCTGGCCGAAATCTCCCGTCTGCCGGTCAAAGAAGCGGAACACAACGAGGCGCCGCAGATGGGAACGATTTATCTTTGCCCCGGCTCGCATCACCTGCGCATTTCTTCGACGGGAAACATCAGTCTCGATCCCGGCGCGCGCATCGACGGGTATCGTCCCTGCGCCGATGTCGCCTTCGAAACGATGGCTTCGTACGCCCGCAATCTGGCCATGGGCGTGGTGCTGACCGGGATGGGCGGCGACGCGGCGCGCGGCGCAAAAGCGATCAAATCTGCGGGAGGATACGTCGTGGCGCAGGATGAGGCCACCTCCGTGATTTTCGGGATGCCTTCGGAGGCCATCAAGGTCGGCGCGGTCGACCAAGTTCTGCCGCTCGACGAAATTGCGGGGGCGATCGAGAAGCGTGTGGCCAAGCTGTCTCGCCTCGTCCCACTGGTGGCCCGATGAGTCTCGCGGTCCACGATCCGGCCAAAGCGCACGGCGCGCGGCGCCCCGAGCAGGTGATTTTCTTCGTCGTGTCGCGCCAGACCTTCGCCATTGCCGCGGACGCGGTGAAGGAAATTCGCAGCACAGACAGCCTGGCCGGCGGCGCCCTTGAAATCGAAAGTGCGGAGGTCCCCAAAGTTCGTCATGCGGTCGAACGGGCCCATCGCACGTACTACGTCGTGAACGGCTGCGAGCATTTCCATCTGCCGGTTTCGCGGCCATCTCTGGCGCTCGTGCTTCGCCAGTTTCGTGTTGTTTTGCTGGTGGATTCGGTCGAGCGCATCGCCGAGATTCCCGCTGTCTACCCGCTGCCTCTCGCGTTTTCCGGTGAAGAGCGCTTCTGGTATCGCGGCTTGGCCTATGTCGACGACCGCATCACTCCCGTGATTCACCCGGCGGGCTTCCTTTCGCGCGAACAGCTCGAATATCTCGATCGCCTGGCGTCGCCCCGTCGCGACGTGCAGCAACGAACAGAGGGAGTGCTTCCCGCATGAGTGCGTCCGGCGATGGGCCGAGCTCGTTCGTTCTGCTTCAACTTGGCAGACGCCACTTTGCTCTGCCTGCCGGGATTGTCGCCGAACTGGCCCCTCCTCTTCCGTTGCACTCATTCCCGCACACCTCGCCGATGCTCTCCGGAGTGATCGTCCGCCGTTCGCGCATCGTGCCCGTCTATGACGCCAGCCAGGTCCTGATGGGCAAAGCATCCTCCCTGCACCGGTTCTATTTGATCGCGCGGCGTGAATTCGGCAAAACAAGCGAGCTGAGCGCCATTCCGGTCGACGGAGAATGCGAACTCGTAACCGGCGAAATGCAGCCTGGAGAGCCCGGCGACCCGGCGTACGTCAGCGGACGGCTCGCGGTGGGCGAGGAGGTCGTCCAAGTTCTCGATTTCGAATCGCTCGTCCTGCATTGGCAGCCTGAGGCGCAGAGCCCGCATCCACCGGCGGTGGCTTCATGAACGCGCCCGCCTCCGCACCGCGCATTCTGCTGATCGACAGCAACGTCTATTTTTCGAAGCGCCTCACCGATGCTCTGAAACAGCTCGGCTTCGATGTTGTCCCGGCGACGCAGGCCGCGTATGCACTCACCATGCTCGAATGGAATACGCCGGTTGCCATCCTGTGCGCGATGAATCTGCGCGAGATGGGCGCTCTCGAAATGGCGCCTATCCTTCGGGCCGACCCGAAAACGGCCGGCATCCCGCTGGTCGCCATTGGCGCCGGCGGCGATCAGGCTTTGCTGGAAGCTTATCGCGTGGGCTGCGACGATCTCATCGACCGCCGCCGCCCTCCGGCAGAAACCGCAGAGCATATTCGCAGCTTCCTCCTCAGCCGGCAGAATGGGTTTCAGTCGACTCAAATGCTGCCGGTAGCCGACACAGCGCTCACGGGCAACCTCTCGCATCTGGATTTGCCCGGAGTGATTCAGATGCTGGCGCAATCCCGGCAGACGGGGGCGTTGCACGTGAACGCCCTGGATAGCGACGGGATCGTCTTCTTCGAGGGCGGCGATGTGGTTCACGCCGAGTGCGGCGCTCTCTTCGGCGACGAAGCGGTCACGCAGATCGTGCGCGTGTGCCACGCGGCAGGCAAGGGAGTCTATAAATTCGTCTACGGCGCTTCCGCGGCTCAGCGGACCGTGCTGCGCTCCGCGACGGACCTTCTGCTCGACGCCATGCGGGAATTCGACGAAACAGAACGCGACAAAGTCGAAAAGGAATGCCCATGAGCGACGCACATGTTCCGGCTCCGGGCCGGATCCCCACTGTTTATTTCATCGACGACAGCGCGACCATGCGCGAGGTCATCAAAATCGCGTTCCGCAAGGAGAACATCCACGTCGTCACCTGCCCGGACGCCGCCTCGGCCATTGCGCAGTTTCCCGAAAGCGCGCCCGATGCTGTCATAACCGACGTGATCATGCCGGATCGCGACGGCTACGAAGTTTGCGAGTTCATCAAACGGCAGGAACAATTCGGCAAAACACCGGTGATTCTGATGTCGGGCATCGTCAACCGCGAAGTGGCGGAGCGTGCCATGGCGGTGAAAGCTGACGAACTGATCCGCAAGCCGTTCCAGCCGCAGGACCTGATCGCGCGCGTGAAGAAACTGCTGAACCCGCAATCTGCCGCGGTCATTCATGAGGAGGATGTGGAGTCCGCGCCGGCCACGGGCGGTCCGGCAAGCTCGAATCCGCTGCGCGGATTGTTCGCCGCCCCAACTGCCGCTCCGCCCGCCGCGGGCCCCGCCCGTGTACATCATCTCCAAGCCGCGTTTTCGAGCGGGCACCCGCCGGTACCGGCACGGCCTCACGCCACGCCGGCGCCGCACGCGGCCGCCTCTGCCGGCGAAATCCAAAAACTCCGGAACGAGATCTGGCGCCTGGAATTGCTGGTCAAGAAATTGCAAGCGGACCTGGAAGCGCAGCGCCAATACTGCGTCGCCCTCGAAGCGCACCTCACCACCCTGCAGGAGACCGAATAGCGCGCTCGCCTTCCGCTCGCGGCCTGCCGCTCTCAATGCACGAGCCCTTTTTCGCTCAGGAACTCCCGGGCAACTAGTTCGATCCCGCGGTGCTCGCCAACGACTTCGTAATTCATGCGGCGCATGTCCGCGTCGGAAATTTTCCCTCCAAGGGCGTCGAGCGCGCTTCGCACTTCCGGATGGCGCGCCAGTGCTTCCTCGCGCACGACCGGCACCGCTTGGTAGGGCGGAAAATAATGCTTGTTGTCCTGCAGAACGGCCAAGTCGCGCGCGGACAGCAGCCCGTCCGTCGAATTCCCGGCGACGAGATCGACTTGATGGTCGAGCAGCGCGCGGTACAGCAGGCCCAAATCCAGAACGCGCGGCGGCCCGGCAAAATGCAGTCCATAAACCCGCGCGAGGCCTTCAAAACCATCAGGCCTCTCCATAAATTCGTAGCCGAACCCCGCCCGCCAGTGCGGCGCGTAGCGAGCCGCGTCGCTGATCGTCTGGAGGTGCAGGCGGCGCGCATCTTCTCCGCGAACCACGAGAACGAACGTGTCGTTGAATCCGAGCGGGGGCAGCACGGCAAGATGGAATCGCCTGGAGTATGTCCTCTTAACGCGCGCAAACACTGCGCCCGGATCCGCTTCCACTGGATCGTGAAGGATGGCGGTGAGCGCGGTGCCCGTGTATTCGACGTACGCGTCGATGCGGCCCGCCAGAAGCGCCTGCTGGCAAATGAACGTCCCGGCGAGATAGAAATGGCGGACAACGCGCAGGCGCGTTTGAGCTTCGATCTGTTGCGCCAGAATTTCCCCGAGAAGAGCCTGCTCCGGAAAGTTCTTCGAGCCAATCACAATCGTGTTGGCGTGGTGAATCCCGCAGCCCGCTATGGTGACGGCCGTGACGCTGATGCAGAACAAAACGAGGCGCCGCATCAGGAGCCCATGGCTCCGGCGATCTGCTGTGAGCTGGGCGGCGTTTGCGCAGCTCGGGATCGCGCGGAAGAAAACCCGGGGCGCAGCCGGCGTTCCAGTAAGCCCAGAAGAAAGTCCGCGGCCAGCGCGAGCACGGCCGCCGGGATGGCGCCCGCCAGGATCAGCCGGTTGTCCACCATCGCCAGCCCGCGAAAAATGAACTCTCCGAGCCCACCTGCGCCGACCGCTGCCGCTATGGTGGCGATGCCGATCGTCAGCACGGTGGCTACGCGAATTCCGGCGATGATCGTCGACATCGAAAGCGGCAGCTCAACATGCCAAAGGATCTGCCGGCCGGTCATGCCCATCCCGCGCGCCGCGTCGCGCACCGCGGTATCCACGCTGGAAATTCCCGCGGATGTATTGCGAATGATAGGGAGCAGCGCGTACAGCGTGAGGGCCACGATGGTCATGCGGCTGGCGCGGTCGCCAAGCCAGGGAACCGGAAGCAGAAATCCGAACAGGGCCAGACTGGGGATCGTTTCGGCGATGTTTGCACTGCCCAGGATCGGCTTCGAGAGCCAGGGCCGGCGCGTCACCACAATTCCGAGCGGAATTCCGATGGCAATGGAGAATAGCATCGCCACGCCCACCAGCCAGACGTGCTCTCCGGTGGATTGCAGAATTTCCAGGCGGTGCTGCGCGAAGAATGCAACGAGGCTCATGACGATCCTCCAGGCTTGCGAGACGCTTTCGCCGCGCGCAGGTTGCCCAGTTCGCGAAGCTGCGTTGCGAATGTGGCGGCAATCGGTTCGTTCGAGTCGAGGAAATCCTGCGGAGAAAAGCTGCCGGCAAGCCGCCCCGCATCCAACAGCGCGATGCGCGTGCCCAGCAAAACAGCTTCCTGAATGTCGTGTGTAACGATGACGACCGTTTTTCTCAGACGCTGCTGGAGCGCCTGAAACTCGTGGCGCAGCTCCGTGCGCGTGAGCGGGTCCAGCGCACCGAAGGGCTCATCCATCAGAAGAATCGACGGATCGGCCGCGAGCGCGCGGGCCACGCCGACGCGCTGGCGCTGCCCTCCAGAGAGTTCGTGGGGATATCGTTTGCGGAATTCTTTCGCAGGAAGACCCATCAGAGACAGCAATTCATCAACGCGCGCCTCGATGCGCTTCGGCGGCCAGCGTTCCAGGCGCGGCACGACCGCTATGTTTTCCGCGACGGTGTAATGCGGAAACAGCCCGGTTTCCTGAATCACGTAGCCTATCCGGCGGCGCAGCGCGGTCGCGTCCCACGCCACCGTCGGTTTCTGTTCCACGAGCACTTCGCCCTCAGTGGGATCGAGCAGGCGGTTGATCAGTTTCAGCGCCGTGGTTTTTCCGGTGCCGCTGCGGCCGAGCAGGACCAGCGTCTCCCCGCGTAACACCTTCAAATTGAAAGCATGCAGAATATCCGCATCACAGCCGGCACCGTTGGGAGCGCGGTAGGCCACGTTGCGAAACTCGATGATGGGTTCGCCAGCCTCGAGGGTCATGGAGGGAACGAGCGGCATCGTCGAATCATCGGCAGCACCGCTTGTGTTCGAGGCTAACAACGCAGGAAATCCGTGTCAAACGCCCGAGCATGAGCCCTAGATAGAATCCCTCACGGTTCATTTTTCGCCTGAGATGCAAGACCAAGAGTGGAGAATTCTGGCTTGCCTGGCGGCCGATTAGCAGTTAACCTCTTTTTACTCAGAACGGAATTGATCGGCCATGATCTGCCCGATATGCCGCAGTGACAATTGCTATCGCTCGCACCGCACGAGTCTCTTTGATTATGCGGGGACGATCTTCGGCGTGCGGCCCTGGCGCTGCCACGCATGCGAGAGACGGTTCTACGCGGGAGTTGTTGCCCTCTCGTTTTTGGGCTTTGTCCACTGCCCCCGTTGCGGCAACTTCGATCTGGAACACGTTTCCGGAAATCGAGTGAATTGGGGGATCCTGATCGGTCTGAAGCGCTGGCTCGGTTTCCCCGCCTATCGCTGCGACCCTTGCCGACGGAAGTTTTTCAGCGTGCTGCCCTTCCGCCGGATCGTTCCCTCGACGCTGCCCAAAGCGCACCGCACCAGCTCGATTTGCACGTAGTGTCCCAATCAGAGGTTCGACGGAAGCCCCGGAGTTGCCGCGGGGCCAGAAGTCATACCCCGACACGAAGGCCTCTCCTCGGCATTAGCGCGACGAAGACGCCCATCAAGAGAGTGCCGTCCCCAGGCGAGGGCGGTTCTGCTAGCGGTTGTAGCCCGAGAGCCAGCCGGCCACTTCGCGCAGAACGTCCTGGCGCTGCTCCCAGACGACCGGGAAGTGCGGCGACCCGGGATACGTGAGCATGCGCACGATTTTGCCGCGCGCGGCCATGGCTAGAAACAACTCGCGGCCCTGATAGGTCGGCACGCGCACGTCGGCAGTGCCGTCCATAATCAACAGCGGCGTGGTCACGTTGGCGGCGTGCATGACCGCGGAAAATCGCAGGAACGCTTCGGGATCCTGGTCTGGCCAGCGCGCATCGTAGTCGATTTGCTCGACGTCGCTGGTCCAAATGAAGCTGAGCCAGTCCGTAATGCCCGCTCCTTCGATGGCCGCCCGATAGCGATTCGTTTGGGTGACGGTCCATGCGGTCATGAAGCCGCCGGCGCTCCAGCCGAAAATGGCCAGGTGAAAGGGATCGGCCCAGCCTTGCGCGATGGCAAAGTCCGTCCCGCTGTCGACGTCGCGATAGGCGCGGCTGCCAAAGTGCTGGTAGATCGCTTCGAGAAACGCCGAACCATATCCCGTCGAGCCGCGGTATTCCGGCTGCAGCACGACGTATCCGAGGCTCGCGAGAAATTGTGTGAAGGGGTTGTAGCGAAAAAAATCGTTGGCTTCCGGTCCGCCGTGAGGAAACACCAGAAACGGATATTTTCGGCCAGCAACGTAGCCTGGCGGGAAGGTGACGATGCCTTCGAGGTGGATCCCCTCTTTCGAAGTCCAATGGACGATTCTCATCGCGTCGATTTCGGTTGCGGCGATCCGATCGTCGCCCTCCTGTGTGATTCTTTCGAGTTTGCCTTCGCGCGCCACAGCCACATTCGGGGCATGCGCCGGGTCGCTCACGCTGAACGCCAGCGTGGCGGGAGCGGAAGCCATCTCGGGTGCGACCGGGATGTCTCCCACCGTTCCCTCGGGCCAGCGGTACGCCGGTTTCAGTTGGCCCTGTGCGAACGAATCCACTTCGCCCTGCACGCCGCGCGCAACGAACACCCACACGTCCCCGCGCGCATCGCCCGTGATGCTGAGAGCCGATCCGTCGAGATTGGGCGTGCGGTCGACAGGCGCGCTGCCGGATGCAGGAACCGTCCAGACGTGGTCGGGCGTAAGCACGTGAGTGGTGGTTGAGAGAAAAACGAGCTGCTTGCCATCGCGAGTCCAAGTGATCCCGGATGGACCTTCCGGCGCTTCGGACGCCGCCGCATTCGGAATTTTCGCGACGTGCCGCGTGCCCGATGCGGAGCAAACATCGATCGCACTGTGAATGTAGTGATATCCGATCATGGGCGTTTGCGAGAGCACGGCCAGCGAGCGGTCGTCCGGCGACCAGGCAATGGCCGCCACTTGCTTCAGGTCTGGACACCACCACGCGCCGTTGCTGCCATCCGCGTCCAGCACATAAATGCTGGTGGGGACATTCTCGACCAGTGTGCGGACGTCCGCCAGCGGATCGAGCGGGCGCGGGTCCGCCAGCACCGCGAAACGCGATCCACCGGGCGAAATCAGCGCGCGCGAAATGCCGGAAGCGATGGATGTGAGCACTTGCGGCTTGGCCTCCGGCGTTCCGATCGCAATGATGGCGAGCTGCCGGTGTTTGTTCTGCTCGAATGCTCCGTAGAGGTGCGCAGCATCGTGCGTGAAGCCGAAGGGCGTGAATTCTTTCGGCAGAGTCAGCGTCCGCAGATTCGAGCCATCGACCTCGATCAGCTTCCATTCGTGCTGCGTGGGTCCCTTCGCGGCGCCAAAATCGACGCGATAGAGAATCGTTTTGCCGTCCGGGGCGACGGCAACGGGCTGCGCCGAATGCAAGTTCGCCCAATCTTCCGGCCCGAACGGATGCTTCGCGGCCGCCCGCGCGCACAAGCAGAGGAGTGCGATGCCGAGAAAACATGCGCTATACTTTTTCATCGATCACCTCTTGAATCCGGCGGAAGGTGCGCGCCGCGTGCCGGGCGCGTGTTGCGTCTCGCGGATCAACGGCAGATCAAAGTAACACAGCAACCATGAAACCAGATTCGACTTTTCCCCAACCGGCTGCGCAGTTCTTTCGCGAACTGAGCCGCAACAACCATAAGCCCTGGATGGACGCGAACCGCGGGCGGTATCGCGCGGAGGTGGTCGAGCCCTTCCGGGCCATGCTGGACCGCCTGGCGCCGGCGGCGCGAAAGTTGAACCCGCAGTTCGTCACCAGCGGGCGTGTGGGCGTGAATTTTTCGCGCATCAATCGCGACATTCGCTTCGCGCGCGACAAATCCCCGTATCGCCCGCAAATGTATCTGTTCTTCGCCGAGCCCGGCGACGAGGTTGGGCAGCTCTATGTCGGCGTCAACACGGACACAGTCACCTGCGGTTTTCGCGTTTACGGCGGCGGGCGCAAATCCCCGCTGGTCCAGTTCGGCCGCCCGCGCGGGCGCGAAAACGCGAAGTGGCTCGGGCGGCAGAAGAGCCGGCTGGGAAGAGCATTCGAGAGCTACTGGTATTCGACCGAAAAGGGCGAATGGACCAAGCATAGCGGCTGGCCGCTCGATGCGGACAACTGGAAGAAGCTGAAGGCCTGGGTCGTGCGCCGGAAGTTTTCGCCGGCAGCCGCGTCGCGAAACGGTTTCGAGCGCGAGGTCGCCGCCATTTTCAGGCAAGTCTACCCGCTCATGCAGTTCGCATCTTCGCCGGGTTGGAAGCCATAAGAGGAGATCAGCGATGCCCATCAGCCGCGAGCAGGCGCGCAAGGAACATACCGAGAAAACGGGCCACGAGCAGTTCAGCGAGACGATTTACGGCGTAATCTGCGCCGCTTGCCACAATTACATCCTCATCGACAAGACCAACGACCCGCCCACCTGCCGCGAACACGAAACCTGCCGACAGGCTTATTCCTGATTTCTCCGGCACACTCATCTGTCCATTCCCGGCGTTTCGCCTCCCGGCCAAACGGGATTACAATAGATGACGCACAACCACTTCGTGGGCGCGCAGCATCGGTTTATCGTACGCGTGAAAGTCTCTCAAGCGCCTGTTCACCATCGTCCCAGCCGGTAGGTAGCCAGCTACGCGAATCGGAAGCGTCGGGTGGAAGAGGTAATTAAAATGAAGCAATCCAAGCTGGCTTGTGTCGCCGTGCCATTGGCGCTGCTGCTGATCGCTGCGGGCGCCGCGCAGGCGCAAGCGCAAAGCTCCGATCCCGTGGCAACACCAGCCACCGTGTCGCTCGCCAGGCGTGGTTCGCACCCCGTTCAACCCGCAAGTGCGGCTCAACCGGCAAACGCCTCCGCAGCGGAGCCGGTCCCTATGATCGCGCTCGCCGTGCCCACGGGAACCCCGATCGAGATCGCGCTCGACCACGAAGTGCGCGTCAAAAAGGTAGGCCAGCCGATTCACGGCCGCGTGATGCAGCCGGTCTATGCCTTCGACCGCTTGGTGATTCCCGCCGGCACTCAGGCCATTGGCCACATTAGCAAAATCGAGCCCATCTCGCGCAAGAAGCGCTTCCTTTGGTTGCTGAACGCGAATTTGACCCCCGCGCACAAAGTTCAGCTCGAATTCGACGCCCTGATTCTGCCCGATGGCAAGCATGTGCCGATCGATACGGCCGTTGGCCGCGGGTCGGGGCAGGTGATTCAACTGGTCACGGCCGGTGGCAACAAACCGAAGCCAGGGTTGAAAGACAAGGCTCAGCAAAAAATCGCGCAGGAAAAGCAGCAAGCCCGCCAGGAGTGGCATACCGCCATGCAGGAGGTCAAGTCTCCGGGCAAGAAGCACCGCATCGAGCGTTACGCGCTAGCAGAATTTCCTATCCATCCGCAATTCATCGACGCCGGCACATTGTACTTCGCCGAACTGCAACAGCCGCTGGCCTTCGGCTCGGAGCCGCTGACCGCGAAGGATGCACAAGAGCTGGGCCAGACTCCTCCCCCGGGAAGCCTGGTGCATGCCCTGCTCCTCACGCCGCTCGATTCGGCCACGACGACAAAAGGAACCAAGGTCGTGGCGGTTATTTCGCAGCCTCTCTTTGACGGCAATCATCGCTTGGTGATTCCGGAGGGAAGCCGCCTGAAGGGCGACGTGGTTCAGGTCGAACCGGCGCGGCATTTGCACCATAACGGCCAACTCCGCTTGGTGTTCCATCAGCTTGTTCCGCCCGATGGCCTCGCGCAACAGGTGGCGGCCAGCTTCGAGGGCGTGCAAACGGCGGCCAGCGATCACGTGAAGCTCGATTCCGAAGGCGGGGCGCGCGCGACGGATCCGAAATCGCGCTATCTGCGCACCAGCTTCTCGGTGGCGGTGGCCGCTTTCTCCTCGAGCGGCGATGGCGATACAGACGCGCTCAATAATGGCGCAGGCGGCGCCAACAGCTTCCGGCTGATCGGCTTCGGCTTGGGTCTGGGCGTGCACTACACGCCGCTCGGCATGGCCATGGGCGCCTACGGCGCCAGCCGGTCGGTCTACACCCACTTCCTCGCCCGCGGCCATGACGTGGTCTTCCCCAAGGACACGGCCATGGAAATCGGCTTCGGCCGGATGGTCACACCACCCCCCGGCCACCCCATCCAGCAGTAAGCGCAAGCGGGCGGCACCTGACCCACCACACCGCGCCGAGCGGAAGCAACAATAGTGCTGCGTCCTCAGTGGACCGTGGACAAGCAGGGCGGGTTGGCCAGCAGTCGCAGAAGCAGGGCATCACGCGAGTGAACGAGTGAAGTTGTAGCGCGGTGGTGAATTCCGATTCGGCGGGATCCAGTTCGAGCCTCTTTCTCGAATTGGAGCGGCAAAACCGTCAGATGCCGGCGTACCAGGAGTAGCCGCTCGCCGGCTCGGTCGAGCCCAGCCCATCTCCAAACTTTTTTATGTCATCGGTGAGGGTCAGATGGGTGATGAATTTCACGCTCTTGTAGCCGAGCTGCCGCGGCACGCGCATGCGCAGCGGCCCTCCATTCCCCACGGGCAGATCCTTGCCATTCATGCCATACGTGAGAAACGTCTGCGGATGCATTGCTTCGTCCATATCGACGCTGTCCCACCAATTCGGATCCGTCGAGAAGTAGACAACGTATTTCGCGTGCGGGCGGACGCCCACGATGTTCAACACATGCGAAAGCCGCACGCCAATCCACTCCGCGACGTAAGACCAGCCCTCTTCGCAGGCCACTTCGGTGATCTGGCTGGAGCGCGGGAAGCTGCGCAGCTGGTCCAGCGAGAACGATGTGGGGTGATTGACCAGGCCGTCGACCGTGAGCCGCCAGTCAGCGAACCCCCCGGCCTGGAGCCTTCTGTATGCTTCGGTCAGCGGGGGAATCTCGTTTGCAAACGGGCGCTCCGAAATCATTGTGCGCGGCCACTCGACGGCCCGCGAGTGTCGCGCAAAAATCCGCTGGAATCCGTAGTTCAGCGTTTCGCCGGGACCGTAGAGGCCGCCGTGATCAGGCGGGATCAGGCCATACTTTCGCGCGAGGCGTGCCGCGGCATCGACGCCCGCGGCGCCCGCCGCGACAGCGAGTCCCCCAAGAATCAGTTTGCGGCGCGAAATGTCGGTCATGGGCGCTCCATGCGCGCAGTGGCGCGGCCAGTGATCATCGCTCGCGTGCGGCTCCAGAATCCAGCCAGGCAAATCATAACGATGTGCACCAGCAGGAAGAGCACGAGAGCGATGGAAGCGAAGAAGTGAATCGTGCGCGCTGTCTGCCGTCCGCCGAGAAGAGTGACAGTCGACGGAAACCCGGCGGTGAACGTCGGAGACATTGCTAGCCCCGTCCAGATGAGCAGCGGAAACAGAATGAAAATCACAAACAGATAGGCGGCGCGCTGCAGCACGTTGTACGACCAAGCTTCCTCTTCGCTCGGCCGCTGGAAGCGCAAGTGCCCGGCGATTGTTGCCGTCAGGTTTCCCCAGGAAAGATCGGCTTTGCGGGGAACCAGATTCTTCCGGAAATGCCCGGCGAAGAAACCGAAAATCCCGTATAGCACGCCGCTAAAGACCACAGCCCATGCGGCTTCAAAGTGGAGAGCGCGGCTCCAGCCATTCTGGTCGGGCAAAACGTAGTTGTAGCCGGTCGAAACCAAATCCCGGGAGGAAGGGATCGGGATTTGGAACAGCGGCTTGGTCAAATCATTGCCGGTTTCGCCCCAGTAAAAGCGCGGGTGAGAAATCAGGACCTCGATTCCGGTGAGAAGCAGGGCAAAAAAGCAGAGCGCAATGATCCAGTGCGTGATGCGGACCAGGCCAGCGTGACGCGCGGCCGGTTTGGCCGCCGCCGCGACGGACTCGTCGCTCGCGACAGAAACTGCGAGTGGCACGTGGGCGGATCCCCCTTCCGCCATGCTTGGCCTCCCGTCAGACTTACGCGTTTGGAAACTCGGGCCATCCTACCATGCTTCACGTCCCGCAGCGACAGATGGCCGCTGCATCGGTTTCGGTTGCTATGAATAGCGCGGAACCCGTATAATGGGCGTTTGTCAACAGAGCGTGGAGGCAGCATGTACGCCGTGATTCGCAGTGGGGGAAAGCAGTATCGAGTGGAGCCGGGCGCGACTATCGAGGTCGAGCGCCTGGAAGGAAAAGTGGGCGGCAAAGTGACGTTTGAGGACGTCCTGGCCGTGCGCACGGACGAAAAGAAAATGCTGACCGGCGCCGACGCCGCCAAGGCCAAGATTACAGGAAAAATCGTGAGGCACGTCCGCGGTCCAAAAATCAAAGTCACCAAGTACAAGACTGGCGGACAATACAAGATCGAGCGCGGACACCGGCAGAACTACACCGCCGTGCAAGTCGGCGAATTTCAACTTTGAAGCGGGGAAAGACAAAAGCAGGTCCCTCGCTTCGCTCGGAATGACAATTCGTGTTTTGGTGCGGGCCTGAGGTTCAGCCCCGTCATCCACGGCATTGAGATACGTAAGGATTCAACATGGCACACAAAAAGGGCGGCGGATCTTCAGTCAACGGGCGTGACTCGCAGGGGCAGCGCCTGGGCATCAAGCGGTTCAGTGGGCAGTTGGTGAACGGCGGCAGCATCCTGATTCGCCAGCGCGGCACGCGCTACAAGCCCGGCCGGAACGTCGGACGCGCCAAGGACGACACCCTGTTCGCGCTGATCACCGGCGTGGTGCGCTTTGAGGACAAGGGCGGGCTCGGGCGATTTATCAGCGTCCTGCCGGCCGAAGAAGCCTCGGCTGCCGCGGAAGCGAAGCCTGCTGCGCCTGCCGCCGATTGAGTTTGGAATTCTCCGCATGCGCATTTCATCGAGCGCTGTGCGCGCCTGTTTTTCCCAAAAATCCTAGCGTATGCTGTTTCTGACTGCGTCTTTGCAGCGAGCCTGCCGTGTTTGCAGATGAAGCGAAAATCATGGTGAAGGGCGGCGATGGCGGCAACGGGTGCATGGCCTTCCGCCGCGAGAAGTACGTTCCGCGCGGCGGCCCATCGGGCGGCGACGGCGGACACGGCGGCGACGTCTACATCGAATCGAATCCGCAGGACAACACGCTCCTGCGCTACCGCTACAATCGCGAGTTTCACGCCGACCGCGGGCGCCACGGCGAAGGATCGAAATGCCACGGCCGGTCGGGCGACGCGCTGGTGCTAAGCGTGCCCGTGGGCACGACGGTGTTCGATGCGGAGACCGGCGAGCAGCTCTTTGATTTCTCCGAGCCCGGCCAGAAGTTCCTGGCGGCGCGCGGCGGGCGCGGCGGGCGCGGCAATGGCAATCCTCATTTCATTCGCCCGTGGCATCAGGCTCCGCGCGAGCACGAAGACGGCCAGCCGGGCGAAGAACGGCATCTGCGGCTCGAATTGAAGCTGCTGGCCGATGTGGGGCTGGTGGGATTCCCGAACGCGGGCAAATCGACTCTGATCTCACGTATTTCTGCCGCACGCCCGAAAATCGCCGCTTATCCGTTCACCACTCTCGAGCCGCACCTCGGCGTGGTTTCCGCCGATCCGGATGCGGCGCCCGGCTTGGGGCGCACGTTCGTGGTGGCCGATCTTCCCGGGCTGATCGAAGGAGCGCATGAAGGCGCCGGGCTGGGCACGCGTTTTCTGAAGCACGTCGAGCGCACGCGCCTGATCGCGCATCTGGTCGACACCAGCGACGCCAGCGGGCGCGACCCCGTCCACGATTTCGAAATCATCGAGCACGAGCTGGCCTCCTTCAGCCCCGCTTTGGCGGAAAAGCCGGTCATTGTGGTGGCCACGAAACTGGATGCCACCACGGACCGCAGCCGCCTGGACTCGCTTCGCGAGTACGCGCGCAAGCGCGGCTTGGAATTTCATGCGATTTCTTCGGCCACGGGCGAAGGCATCGTCGCGCTGATACGCGCCATGGCAGACCGGCTCGACAACATCCCCAAAGCAGGATCGCTGGGGGATTCCCGCGCCGATTCCGGGCCCGCCGCGATTCCGGCGGCCGGTAAGCCTGAGGCCTCTTCGCACACGGAGCACAGTTGAGCTCGAATCCCGTCCATAAGACTCCTGCCGTGCATCCGGTTGCGGCCGGACACGCGCGCGGGCTGGCGCAGGAAGCGAGCCGCCGCGCCATCGCTCTCTTTGGCGGCACATTTGATCCCATCCACGCCGGGCACTTGGCGGTGGCGCATGCCGCGCAGCGCCGCTTCCATCTGGACGCGATCTATTTCATCCCCTCGGCGCGCCCGCCGCACAAATCCCGGTCAGAGCTCACTCTGTTCGTGCACCGCTACACCATGGTCGCGCTGGCCTGCGCCGAACACCGCGGCTTCTTCCCCTCGCTGGCGGAAGCGCCCGTGGACAGCGCCTCCTCGCACGTGTTCTACACCGTGGACACGGTTCGCCGCTTCCGCCGCGAGCATCCCGAGGATCACCTCTATTTCATCGTGGGCGCCGACCAATTTCTCGAGCTGCCCACCTGGAAGAGCTACGAAGCGCTGCTCGACCTGTGCGATTTCGTCATCGCCAGCCGGCCCGGGTTTCGCATCGACGCTTTACGCCTGGTCGTTCCGCCGGACAAGCTGGCGCGCGGCGCCGCCGACGGCAACAAGATTGCCCTGCGCAAATCGGCCATTCACCTGCTTACCACGGTGAACAGCCACGTCTCTTCCACCGAGGTGCGCGAGCGCCTGCAGCAGAAAAAAAGCATTCACAGTCTTGTGCCGCCGCGCGTGGAGGAATACATTCTGGGACAGGCCCTGTACCGGTGACTCTGGAAAACCTTCGCTCCGAAATTCGATTGGCCGTGGAAGCGGCCCAGGACAAGCAGGCCGTGGACATCACGGTGCTGAAGCTGCCGGGCGCGGGAACCTTTGCGGAGTATTTCCTGCTTTGCTCGGGGCAAAGCCAGCCGCAGATCAAGGCCATCAGCGACGCCATCGAGGAGCGCCTGGAACAGCACGGGAAGCGATTGTCGCATCGCGAAGGCCGAGCAGGCGCCGAATGGATCCTGCTGGATTACGCCGATTTCGTCGTGCACATTTTCAGCGAACGCGCGCGGCAGTACTACGACCTCGAACGCCTCTGGCGCAACGCCGAGCGCATCGACTTCCCCGCGCCCGCAGGACCCCACCCTGGAAGCCGCCCGGAAGGCGCCGCGGATCATCACAGCCAGCCATGAGCGCTCCCGATCTGTTGTGGGTCGCCGCCGATCCCGCTTCGCGCCACGTGCTCGAAATCGCCGAGAAGCTGGCCGACACCGCTACCACCATCCTGATCGTGGGAGAAAGCGGCACGGGCAAAGATCAGCTGGCACGCTGGATTCACGAGCGCGGCCCTCGCCGTGATTCGCCGCTCCTCAAGATCGATTGCGCCAGCCTTCCTTCCGAGCTCGTCGAATCGGAACTTTTTGGCCACGAGCGCGGCGCGTTCACCGGTGCGGTGGCGCGCAAACCTGGACGCCTCGAAATGGCTCAGGGCGGGACCATCGTGCTGGACGAAGTCGCCGCCCTCTCCCCCGGCGTGCAGGCCAAGCTCCTGCGCGTCCTGGAAGAACGCACTTTCCAGCGCCTCGGGGGTTCCGAGACGCTTCGCATCGATGCGCGCCTGATGGCGTTGACCAACACCGATCTGGGCCAGGCAGTCCGCATGGGGCGCTTCCGCGAAGACCTTTTTTTCCGCCTGAATGTGGTCGCCGTCGCGGTTCCCGCTCTCCGCGATCGCCGGGCCGACATTCTTCCCCTGGCCTCGCATTTTCTCGAGCGCCTGGCTCCCGTTCACGGCAAACCGGGCGCGGCTCTCGATCCCGCGGCGGTCGGCCTCTTGCAGGCCTATTCCTGGCCGGGCAATGTTCGCGAACTGAAGAATGCCGTCGAAAGAGCTCTGATTTTTGCGAAAGAAGCGGTTTTGCGCGCCGAGGATTTTCCGGGCATCCTGCGCGCGGCAGGCGCCGCGAGCAGCCGGAATGGCGGCTTGCGCTCGCTCGAAGAGATGGAGCGTGAGGCCATCGCCGCGACGCTAGACGCCACGCATTTCAAAATCGGGCGCGCCGCAGAGATTCTCGGCATCAGCCGCAAAACGCTCCTCGAAAAGCGCAAAAGATACGGCTTGCTGTGAGCCTGCCTAATATGAAAAGCCACGGCAAGCTGGCGGCGCAACAGAAGCCGCGCGGCTGGTCAAATTTCGCGTTTCGATTTTCCAGTTTCGATTTTCAGTAGCACATGAAGATTCGGCTCATCTTGCTGGGCAAGACGCGGCGCGCGGAGCTGCGCGCGCTGCTGGATGATTACACGGCGCGCATTCGCCACTATGCCGAAATCGAAATCAACGAACTGCGCGAGGCCACTCCGGCCGCGCTGCGCAAATTGAAACTGGATTCGGCGGCGACGCTCGTTCTGCTGGATGCCGCCAGCCGGCAGTTCACATCCGAGCAATTCGCACGCTGGCTGGGCGATCTGCGCGATCGCGGCACTCGCGAACTCGCCTTCCTCTGCGGCGACGCGGCAGGCTTCCCGCCGCAATTGCGCAGCGCCGCAACGCAGAAGATCTCGCTCTCGACGCTGACCATGCCGCATGAATTCGCCCGCGTCGTTCTGGCAGAACAGATTTATCGCGCGTTTGCAATTCTGGCGGGGCACCCATACCCGAAATAATCTTGCCGTTCTTCAATTGCACCATTGCCCTGCGCCGCGGAATCATATAGTTAGTTAGGAGTTTATATTCAACGGGGGGTTCGGATGTCCGGTCTCATCCACTCGGTCGTGAACCACTGGCAGGCTGTGGCGTGGTCGGCGGGACTCCTGGCCTTCGCCGTCCTATGTTCGCTGATCGCCCGCTGGATCCTGTTTTTCTTCCTGAGGCGCGTGGCCAAACGGCACAAAAGTGTCGTCGCCACGTCGCTGGTTCACCATGGCGGCCGGCTATCCCGCTGGTTCTTTCCGCTCCTGGCGATTCTCATAGCTCTGCCAGGGACATCGCTACCGCCCCGCATCATGAGTCCCGCCGAGCACGCGCTCGGCATCCTGCTGATCGCGATGATCGCCTGGCTGGTCATCCTCACCAGCCAGCTCGTTTCCGATGTTCTGATGGCGCGCTACCGCGTGGACGTCGCGGACAACCTGCTGGCCCGCAAGGTCGAGACGCAGCTCTCCGTGCTCCATCGGGTGGTAACCGTCGTCGTCATGCTCATCGCCCTCGCCATTATCCTGATGACGTTCCCCGCCATCCGCTCGATTGGCGCCAGCCTGCTGGCCTCCGCAGGCATCGCCGGCTTGGTTGTGGGCGTGGCCATGAAACCCACCTTTTCCAGCCTTGTCGCCGGAATTCAGATCGCGCTCACACAGCCTATGCGCCTGGAAGACGTTGTGATCGTGGACGGCGAGTGGGGCTGGATCGAAGAAATTCGCACCACCTACGTCGTCGTACGCATCTGGGACCTGCGGCGCCTGATCGTTCCCCTGTCCTATTTCATCGAGCATCCCTTCCAGAACTGGACGCGCACCAGCGCCGACCTGCTCAAGTACGTTTATTTGTGGGTTGATTATTCCGTTCCGTTGGACGAGTTGCGACAGGAATTGACGCGCATCTTGAAGAGCACCCCGAAATGGAAAGGGCAGGTGAACGTGTTGCAGGTAACGGACGCGAACGATCGCGCCATTCAAATTCGCGCTTTGATGGACGCGCGCGATTCAGGCGAGGGCTGGGACTTGTCGTGCTACGTTCGCGAAAAGCTGATCGATTTTCTCCAGCAGCGCTATCCGGGTTGCCTGCCCCGGCTGCGCGGTGAGTTCGAGACATCCCCGGCGGACGGGCAAAAAGCGCCGCAAGCCGCTCCGCCATCCGTTCCTGCCGGCGGCCCCAAGCCGGCGTGACCGCCTCGCTCGCTGCATCGCGGCTGCGTTTTACATCAAGCGGCGCGGATGGGCTCAGGCGGGTTCTTGGTTTCTGT
>JBJKQB010000355.1:0-3391 GCA_046705825.1 Candidatus Acidiferrales bacterium | reverse complement strand
GGGGCCGGCACCGAAGGGGTGCAATCGCTATGAGTGAAGAAGAACTGCACTTCCCAATCCGCCATGCCTTCCTGACCGAAAGGGGGCCTCTTGGGTTTACGTGGGTTGGCGGGGCGCTTTTGTTTGTCGCCGTGAGCGGGATTGCTATCTGGCTGCTGCCATTCAGCGTTCCCGCCGAGTTTGCGGTTCTGATGCACACGGTGTTCGGACTCGTCCTGCTTCTGCCGTTGTTGATCTGGCAAATCAGCCACTGGCTGGGTGCGCGACGCGCGAATCGCAGTTTCCGAAAGTTTTGTGGCTACGCCGGTGTCTGGACCGTGGCCGCCACCTTGCTGAGCGGGTTGGTGGTAACCGCCCAGGCGGCTTTCTCGCTGTACGTGTCTCGATTTTGGGACCAGATGCACCTGTGGACCGGGGTGGCAGCCGTGCCTTTCGTCGTCTACCACGTTTGGCCACACGCGTGGAAGCTCTCGGAATCGCAGATCGCCGCCCATTTTGTTCCCCCTGATTTTTCGCCGGGCCGCCGCTTGCTGTGGAAACGCACAGCCGGAATTGCGCTTGGGCTGACGGACGTGCTGCTACTGCTGAGCATTGTGTACGCGCGAACTACGGCGCATCTCGAGCGAGCGGCATTCCCTGCGGGCTACAGCCTGCCTTATGGGAAAGATCCGTTCAGTCCCAGCTTGGCCACGACAGAAACGGGAAAGCCCGTACCGCCCGCGCTCCTGGCCAACTCGAGATCTTGTGGGTCATCGGGCTGCCACACCAGCATTTACGACGAGTGGCGGGCCAGCGCGCACCGCTGGTCGTCCGAAGACATCTTCTTTCAAAAAGTGCAGGCGGCGCTCATCAAGAGTGAAGGTATCCCGGCGGCGCGCTACTGCGCCGGTTGCCACGATCCTGTTTCCCTGCTTTCGGGCTACAAAGACGCAAGCACGGGGATCGAGGCTCCCGGATTCAAGCAGGGGGCGTCCTGCACTGCCTGCCACGCCATGCGCGAAGTCGACGTGCAGGGCAACGGGAACTATGTGCTTGCCCCCGCCAAGCCATACCTGTTCGAGTATCAGGAGAACTCGCATTACGCTTTGACGCTGACGCATTTCTTGATTCGGGCGTATCCGCAACAGCACGACCGCGATTACGATCTGTCGCTCGTCAAGCGTCCGGAGTCATGTGCGTCCTGCCACAAGCAATTCATCGACAAGAACATCAATCACGTAGGCTGGGTGCAACTGCAGAACCAGTACGACGATTGGCGGATGGGAATGTGGAACACAGCGCCGGCTGCGGCGAAGCGCCTGCGCTGCCAGCAGTGTCATATGTATTACGAAACAGCCTCGAACCCGGCCCAGGACGATCCGTACGACCTTAAGACAGGTTTGGGGCTGGAGCATCGCAACCACTGGTTCGCTGCGGGAAACCAGATTATGCCGGAATTGCTTGATTCGCCCGATTGGCGCGGGCAGATTGAGCGCGTGAATGAGTGGCTCGAAGGAAAGAAGGTCGTTCCCGAAATCGCCAGTGTATGGCCCAGAGGCCCGGTCATGCCGATCCGTGTGGTCGCGCCGCAAGCGGATGCGTTGCCCGGAAAGCCATTCGCATTTCAAGTTGTCCTCACGAACAGCAAAGCCGGCCACAGTGTGCCGACCGGCCCCCTCGATCTGATCCGGTTGTGGGTGGAAGTGAAGGTGTGCGACCAGCCCGGGCGGGTACTCTTCCACTCCGGCGAACTGACCCCGGAGGATCATGTGGAACCCGGCACCTTCGTGTTGAAGGCGGTTGGCGTGAGTCCAAACGGGCACGAGATTGTGCGCCATGATTTATGGCGCTACATCGGGGCCAAATGGAAGCGCGCCGTGTTCCCCGGCTACTCGGATATGTACGCGTACCACTTTGTGGTGCCGCGCAATGTACGGGGACCGCTTGTGATCACGGCGCGGCTGCGCTATCGCAAGGCAAACCAATACTTTATGAACTTTGCTTTTCCCGGGAAGGATCTACAGACGCCCATCACGGACCTGTCCTCCGATCGGGTTCAGATTCCGTTCGCCAAGGTGAGCCGGCACGAACAGGGCGCCGAAAGGAAAGAGGGAGAAGCCGCCTTTCCGGCTGCTGCCCGAGCAAGGAAATGAATCGCCGCGACCTGTTGAAATCGGGGCTGTGGGCGGCAGCAGGGTTGCTGGCCGGATGTTCGAGAAATCGAACGCATACTGCCGAAGTCTTCGACAGCGCAGCGCGCAAGCTGCCAGCCGGACTGCCGTCCGTTGTCTTTACTGATGTCACGCAGCAGGCCGGCATCGATTTCATCCATTCTTCCGGTCAGCGCACCCATCAGCTTCCCGAAGATATGGGTTCGGGCGCAGCCTGGGGAGACTACGACAACGACGGATTCCCGGATCTTTATCTCGTCAACCAACCCGGGCCCTGGGGCCGCCCGGCTGCAGCCGACGCGCCGGCGAGCCGCCTGTACCACAACAATGGCGACGGAACTTTCACCGATGTAACCGAACACGCAGGCGTGGCGAACCGCGGCGGCTTCGGAATGGGCGCCGCGTGGGGAGACTACGACAACGACGGATTCCTCGATCTGTATGTGACCAACTTCGGCCGTTCCGTCCTTTACCACAACAATGGCAACGGCACCTTCAGCGACGTCACGGAGCACGCAGGCGTGGCCAACAACCGCTGGGCGGCCACACCTCTGTGGTTTGATTACGACAACGATGGCCGCTTGGACCTCTATGTCGCGAACTACGTCGATTACAACCTCGCGGCGCAAGACACGCAGGCCTCGCAATGGTCGGGAGTCAACGTGCCCCTCGCGCTCAACCCCTCCGCATTTGGCCCTGTTCCGAACCGGCTCTATCACAATAACGGCGATGGAACTTTCACCGACGTGGCGGCGCGGCTCGGCGTCGCCGACCCCGAGGGCCGCACGCTGTGTGCGAACTTTTCTGATTTCGCTTTCAAAGGCCACCCGGACCTGTTTCTGGCGAACGATATTTCGTCCAATCGTCTATACCACAACCTGGGCCACGGGCGCTTCGCGGATATCAGCGCTTCCGCGTGGATCGTCGACAACCGGAGCACCATGGCGGTGGCCATCGGCGACTTCGACGGTGACGGCGCGAACGACATGTTCCATACCCACTGGATCGGGGAAGGCTACGCGCTTTACCAGAACCTGCTCATGCAACAGGGCGGAGGAGAACTGCATTTTGCGGATTGCGCGGACATGTATGGTTGCGGCTCGATTGGCATGGCCGATGCCGGCTGGGGCACCTTCTTCTTCGATTTCGATAACGACGGCCGTTTGGATATCCTAGCCGTAAACGGATCATCGCTGGAGCAACCTGCAGATCCTTTGCTCTTGGTCCCCCAGCGGCCCTTC
>JBJKQB010000354.1:0-14389 GCA_046705825.1 Candidatus Acidiferrales bacterium | reverse complement strand
TGGCGCCGATGCTTCAGAAATTCCTGTCCCCGCGCGGGCAGATTTTCGCCGACGAGCGCTCCAACACACTGATCATCAGCGACGTTCCGAGCGTGTTCCCCACCGTCGACAACCTGATTCGCCAGCTGGACCGCAAGTCTCGCCAGGTCGAGATCGAAGCGCGGGTCGTCGCGGCCAACCGTACCTTCGACCGCGAGTTCGGAAGCATGCTGGGCATGGCTGGCCTGCATCCCACTGGCGGCGGTGTGAGCGGCTTTGACGGAACCACCAGTGTCGGTAAGTCGGAAACTTCATTCCCGAATCCGCCAATCATCGTCGGAAGCAGCGGTGGGAGCAGCAGCAGTTCGGGAGCCATTCCACTGATCACCAGCCTGAGTACGGGCACCCCCACGAGCGGCGTATCCTACTTGTTCCAGTCCACCAACTTTGCCCTTGATTACGTGCTTAATGCTTTGGAGGATAAGGGAGTGGGCAAGCTGCTGTCCAAGCCGAAAATCATTACGCAGAACAACCAGAAGGCGGTGGTCAAGCAGGGAACCAAGATTCCCGTGCAGACCATCATCAACAACACCGTGTCCGTGCAGTTCGTCGACGCGGTCCTCGAACTGGACGTCACACCGCAGATCACCGCGGACGGCACCATCTACATGGATGTGACCGTCGAGAACGACCAGATCGATCAAGGCATCCCGCGCGTCGAGGGCATTCCCGCCATCGACACGCAGTCGGCCCAGACCCGCGTCACGGTCAAGGACGGCTCTACGGTGGTGATCGGCGGCATCATGGTCTCCTCGCAGCGAACCTCCGTCCAGCAGGTTCCGGTGCTGGGCAGCGTTCCCGTCATCGGGAATCTGTTCAAGCACAAAGCGGTCAACACCTCCGAGCAGGAATTGCTCTTCTTCTTGACGCCGCGGATTTTGCCGGGCTAGTTTAGGGAGTGCATTCGGAGACGCAGTTAGCTTGGATTTGAAATCTCGGCAGGAATCTCCATACCGGAGCCGGCTCGAACGGCTCCGGTATGCTTTTTCTGAGCTTCACGCCGACGCCCTGCTGGTCACTCATCTTCCCAACATCCTTTACCTGACCGGCTTTACCGGCAGCGCCGCGCTGCTGCTGGCTGGCCGCGACCGCAGCACCCTGTTCACTGACAGCCGCTATACCTTCCAGGCGCGCGAGGAAGTTTCCGGCGCGCGCGTGCACATCGCCAAACACGGTCTGTTCCAGGCCGCAGCCCAAGAGCTCCGCAAACTCCGCCGGGCCGGCGCCCTGCGCTTGGCCTATTCGCCGGCTCAAACTACGGTGGCCCAGAAACAGGCCATCGACACGCACGCCGGCGGCAAACTCCGCTGGATCGCCGCCGATAACCTGGTCGAGCGCCTCCGTGCCGTGAAGGATGAAGACGAACTCGTGCGCATGACCGATGCCGCCCAGTTGATCAGCAAGGTGTTTGAACAAACCCTGCCCCTCCTTCAGCCCGGTGTGCCGGAAACCGAAATCGCGGCCGAAATTGAATATCGCATGCGCAAGGTAGGGGCCTCCGGCGCGTCGTTCGAGACGATCATCGCCTCCGGGCCGCGCTCCGCCTGGGCGCATGCTCGCCCCAGCCCCAACCCGCTGATGAAAAACGAGTTGGTCGTCCTCGACCAGGGTGCTATACTCCGCGCTTATTGCAGCGATATGACGCGCACGGTCTTCCTGGGGCGCTGTCCGGATAAGCTGAAGCGGATGTATACCGCCGTCCTTGAGGCTCAGCAAGCGGCCAAGGCGGCGATTCGGCCGGGGGTCGAGGCTGGAAAGGTCGATAAAGCGGCGCGGGATGTCCTAAAGCGCCACGCCCTCGCGCAGTATTTTACACACAGCACGGGACACGGCCTCGGTCTAGAAGTTCACGAAATCCCCCGCCTGGGCCGCGGCGACTCGACCCGGCTGGAGACCGGCATGGTTATCACCGTCGAGCCCGGCGTTTACGTCCAGGGACTCGGAGGGATTAGAATTGAGGACGACGTTGTCGTGACGCCGCATGGCGCACGGGACCTGACCGCAGCTTCCAGGGAACTGCTCGAACTCTAAATGCCGAAAAATTCCAAAATTCCGCCGGAAACGAACGCTTCGGGAGTCGATCTCCCCGAAGTCGAACGCCTCCTCGATTTCATGCAGACGCACGGCCTTGAGGAATTCGAGTATGAGCGCAACGGCTTCCGCATCCGCTTGCGCAAGCCTTCGGCCGTGGCTGCCCCTGCCGTTCCCGTGGCATCGCCTTCACAGGCTGCTTCCACGGAGACTGTTGCGCCAGCCCACGCTCCGGCGCCCTCGATTCCCGGCCCTGTGGCTCTCGAGCCTCCGCGCGAAGACCTGCACATCATCAAGTCGCCCATCGTGGGAACGTTCTATGCCTGCCCGAATCCGGGAGCCGATTCGTTCGTTTCTGTCGGGACCCGCGTGGAAGTCGGCCAGGTGCTCTGCATCATTGAAGCCATGAAGTTGATGAACGAGATTGAGTCGGACGCAGCGGGCGAGGTAGCGCGTATTTTTGTCGAGAACGGCCATCCGGTCGAATACGGCCAGCCGCTTTTCGGTATTCGCCCGCACGCCAAGTAGCCTTTCTTTCGAGCCGATGTTCCGGAAAATTCTCATCGCCAACCGGGGCGAAATTGCCCTGCGCATTCTCAGCGCCTGCCGCGAGCTGGGCATCCGCACCGTCGCCATTTATTCGGAAGCCGATCGCCATTCCCTGCACGTCCGCTTTGCGGACGAGGCCATCTGCATCGGCCCTGCGCGCTCTGCCGACAGCTACCTCAATATTCCGCAGGTGATCAGCGCGGCCGAAATCGCCGATGTGGACGCCATCCACCCCGGCTACGGCTTCCTTTCCGAGAACGCCAACTTTGCCGAGGTCTGTGAGGCCTCGCGCATCACCTTCATTGGCCCTTCGCCCGAAAGCATCCGCCTGATGGGCGAGAATGATCGCGCTCGCCGCGAAATGGCCGCCGCCGGCATTCCCATTATTCCCGGAAGCGACGGTCTGGTCCCGGACGAGGAGTCGGCCAAGAAAGTCGCCGCCCAGATTGGGTTTCCCTTAATGATCAAGGCCGCCGAGGGCGGAGGCGGCCGGGGCATGCGCCTCGTTCGCCACAAACGCGAGTTGATCCCCGCCTTCGAGATGGCTCGTGCCGAGGCTCAACAGGCTTTCGGCAGCGCCAGCGTGTACATGGAAAAGTTGATCGAGCGTCCCCGCCATATCGAGTTTCAGGTGCTGGGCGACCGCCACGGCAATATCATCCATCTCGGCGAGCGCGAGTGCTCTGTCCAGCGCCGCCACCAGAAGCTGCTCGAAGAGTCCCCCTCCATGGCCCTGAATGCGACGACGCGCCAGCGCATTGGCCAGCAGGTCGTCGCGGCGCTCAAGAAGCTGGGCTATTCCAGCGCCGGCACGGTGGAATTCCTGCGCGAGCCTTCCGGCAAGCTCTATTTCATCGAAATGAACGCCCGCGTTCAGGTCGAGCATCCGGTCACCGAAATGGTGACCGACGTCGATATTGTGAAGTCGCAGATCCGCCTGGCCGCGGGAGAGAAGCTGCGCGACGTGGTCGGTGAACCTCATTTCCGCGGCCACGCCATCGAGTGCCGCATCAATGCCGAGGACCCCGACACTTTCGTTCCTTCTCCCGGCCGCATCACGGCCTTCCGCGTCCCAGGCGGCTTGGGCGTCCGCGTGGACACCGCCGCTTACGCCGACGCGGTGATCCCGCCCTATTACGATTCGCTCATCGCCAAGCTGATCGCTTACGGCCACGACCGCTCCGAAGCCATCGCCCGCATGCATGGCGCGCTGGACGGCTTCGTCATCGAAGGCATCAAGACCACCATTCCGCTGCACAAGCGCATTCTTGCGGCGCCCGACTTCGTGGCAGGAAAACTGGACACCCATTTCCTCGAGCGCCTGAACGGCTCGGAAGCCAAGTAGAGGCTCGTTTGTTTCCTCCGCTCTATGCCATCCTCGATCCCAGCCTGGCGGGTCAGCCCATACCGCAGCTCGCCGAATCGCTCGTGCAGGCGGGTGTGGAGTTGATCCAGCTGCGCGACAAGCGCAGCACCCCGCGCGCGGTGCTTCGGCAAGCGCAGGAGCTGGCCGCCCGGTTCGCCCCCTCCGGCCTTCGTCTCATCGTCAACGATCGCCCCGACATCGCCGCCCTTTCCGGTGCGGGCGGCGTTCATGTCGGCCAGCAGGACCTCCCGGTCGAAGCCGCTCGCCTGTTTTGCGGAAAGCCCCGCTGGGTAGGCGTTTCGACACACAATCTGGCCCAACTGCGCGACGCCGAGCGCACTTCGGCGGACTATATAGCGGTGGGGCCGGTCTTCCCGACGGGGACCAAGCACGATCCCGATCCGGTGGTTGGCTTGGATTTTATCCGGGCCGCCCGGCAATTGACGCGAAAACCCCTTGTCGCCATCGGTGGAATCACTGTAGAGTCTGCCGCTGACGTTTTTGGTGCCGGGGCCGATTCGATTGCGGTGATTCGCGATCTGCTGGCCGCGCCGGACCCGGCTCGGCGGGCGCGCGAGTTCCTCGCGGTCGCGGAAAGCGCGCGAGCGCGCAGCGCGTGAACGTCACGCGTTTTGCCGGACGGGAAGACACGGCGGGTGTTGGGCGCATCCAAAGCAAATTGGCGTCCTCATCCCGTCGCGGTTTCTTTTCTCGGTGTCAACACGGACGTGTGATTCGGCCGGATGCGGCGTCGCCCTTGCTCTCAGCTTTCTGCCATACTGGTTCGAATGGCCGCTAAACCCGGGACAGAGAGGTCGGAATGTCTAGTCCACTGCTGAAAACGAAGCCTCTGAACATCATTATGCAGGAGGCCCAGGAGACTGGCGAGCATTCTCTCCGCCGCGCTCTGGGCCCCGCGAACCTGATCGCCCTCGGCATCGGCGCCATCATCGGCGCTGGTATTTTCGTGCTGACCGGCCAGGCCGCGGCTACCGCCGCCGGACCCGCCATCGTCGTCTCCTTCATGTTCTGCGGCGTGATCTGCGCTTTTGCCGGTCTCTGCTACGCCGAGTTTGCCTCTCTGATTCCCATTGCAGGCTCCGCCTATACCTACGGCTACGCGACGTTGGGCGAGATCTTCGCCTGGATCATCGGCTGGGACTTGATCCTGGAATACGCCTTCGGCGCCGCCACTGTCGCGTCCGGCTGGAGCGGCTACTTCATTAGCCTTCTGGAGGACTTCCACATCTTCATTCCTCCGCAGTGGATCGACACCCCCGGCACCAAGATGATCTTTTACAAGGGCCAGTGGGTCGAGCTGAGCACTGTGAGCGGGATGCTGGCCAAGGCCGGAATCAATCCCGCCAGCCTCCCTCATGTGACCGCTACCTTCAACCTGGTGGCGTTCATTGCGATTGCCTTGATCACCCTGATTTTGGTGGTTGGCATCAAGGAGTCGGCCAACTTCAATACGACGATCGTCTTCATCAAGGTCGCCATCGTTCTTGTGTTTATCGGGCTTGCCGCCATGTTCGTTCTCCGGCATCCCTCCGTTGCGGCGGCCAACTGGCACCCCTTCATTCCCCGCAACAAGGGAGCGTTCGGCGAATTCGGCTGGTCGGGAGTCGCCCGCGGCGCCTCCGTCATCTTCTTCGCCTATATCGGCTTCGACGCGGTCTCCACGGCCGCCCAGGAAGCCAAGAACCCGCAGAAGGACATGCCCATTGGCATCATCGGCTCCCTGGTCATCTGCACGGTCCTCTACATCCTGGTTGCGGGCTTGCTGACCGCCGTCGTTCCCTACACCCGCCTCGATGTGGCCGATCCCGTGGCCGTGGGCGTTGACGCGACGGGCGTGCTTTGGGGCAGCATTCTGGTGAAGCTGGGAGCGGTGGCCGGTCTCGGTAGCGTGATGCTGGTCATGCTGCTGGGCCAGTCGCGCGTCTTTTATTCCATGTCCCGCGACGGCCTGTTGCCGCCCTGGGCCAGCGCCATTCACAAGAAATTCCGCACGCCCTGGATCACCTCCATCGTGGTCGGGACTTGCGTGGCCTTCTTTGCTTCGCTGATCCCCATCGGCGACCTGGCCGTTCTCGTCAACATCGGTACCTTGCTGGCGTTCGTTATCGTCTGCGCCGGCGTCTGGGTCCTGCGGCGAAAGCGCCCGAATTTGGCGCGGCCCTTCAAGACGCCCTGGGTTCCGTTGGTGCCGATTCTTGGAATCATTACCTCGCTGGCGGCCATGGCCAGCCTGCCGGCCAAGACCTGGTACCGCCTTCTGATCTGGCTCGTCATCGGCATGATTATCTACTTCATGTACAGCCGCCGTCACAGCCGCGTGCGCAAGCTCGCGCAGGCCGAAAATGGCGCGCCGTTGCAAAACGGAGAGAAAGTGGTCGACTAGTCGAGCGGCGCTTCTTCCCCTGCGGCGTTTTCAAATTCGCGCCGGTTGGCATATGCTTGCTGGGCTCCCTGGCTTTCTTCGAGCTTGAGGCCTGTGAACCGCCTGTCTCCTCGTCGCTTTGCCTTGTTCCTGCGGCGACTCTCGCCGCTGGACCGCATCGCGCTCGCCATTCTCGCGCTCTATGTCCTGTTTCGCGCCGCGCAGGCCTTCGGCCTCCGCCTGCCTTTCGGCACGCTCGCCGGTTTCCTCGCGTTCCTGGCGCTGATCTATCTCGCCATCCGTTCGCTTCCCTGGATTCGCACGACGCTCCTTTGGCGGCTGCGCAACCGTCTGATCGTCGCCTACGTTTTCATCGCTGTCGTCCCGGTCGTTTTGCTGCTGGCCATGGCCGGGGCTGCAGCCTATCTGGCCTATCTCCAGCTCGGAGCGCACCTGCTGCGCGACCACCTGCAGGAGCAGGCCGCCGGCATCCGTGCGGACGCCGATGCCATCTCCGACGAAATACAGATCGAAGCCGCCAATGGCGCGCCTGTGGGTCCGGCGCTGCTCGCCCATCCTCGTATCGCCGCCTTGATCCAGGCGGGCCAGGCGCAGTTTCCCGGCCTTCAGGTTTTTCTCAATCGCGGCCGGCAACTCCTCGGCCCTGACGGCCGGCCGTTCTCGGGTTTGGTCGAGCTTGATGCCAAGCTCTGGACCGCCGCAGCCGAAAGCCGTTCGGCCAAGGGAGGCCAGTTTTTCGTGATGATCGCTGCTCCCGTCACTCCCTCCACTCTAGACCGCCTCGGTCCCGAGCTCGGTCCCATCCAGCTCATCCTGTTGAAGCCCGCCGGCCAAAAAAGCCCATCGCGCCTTACCCTCAAACTGAAGGAGACGACCTACGAGCCCGGCCAGGAGATCACCAGCCTGAATCGCCGTCTCGCTCCGCCCGAGAATTGGTTCGACGTGCGCGTGAACGGCGCCGCCACCTTCGAAGCGCGGCGCGTCGATCCGGACCACCATGCAGGGCTGGCGCCGGTGCTGGCCTCGTTTTCCCTGCGTCCCATGATGGTGAACCGCCAGATCTTTCCATCGGTCGGCGACGTGGGCCCGCTTCTGATCACTGTCCTCGAGTTCATCACCGTCATCTTCCTGATTCTCTGGGTCGCCGCCTTCGCCACCGGCTTTGTGCTCAGCCGCACGATCACCAGCGTCATTGGCGATCTTTACGAAGCCACGCTGCGCGTCGCCCGCGGCGATCTCAGCTATCGCGTGCGCGTTCGCCGCAGGGATCAGTTAGGCTCACTCGGCGAGTCCTTCAACGAGATGACCACTTCCATCTCCGACCTCCTCGCCGAGCAGCGCCAGCGCCAGCGCCTGGAACAGGAGATCGAGATCGCCCGCGAAGTCCAGGAGCAGCTCTTCCCGCGCAGCCTCCCTTCCATTCCCGGACTGCAGCTTGCCGCCATCTGCGAGCCGGCGCGCAGCGTCAGCGGCGACTACTACGATTTCATCCGCTTGAGCCCGCATTGCGTCGCCATTGCTTTGGCCGACATCAGCGGCAAGGGAATTTTCGCCGCGCTCCTGATGGCCAGCGTGCAAGCGGCGCTGCGCAGCATGGCTCAGGCCGACGGCAATTGCGGCACCGCCGCTCTGGTCACCCAGCTCAACAATCACCTCTTCCGCAACACCTCCGACGACCGCTACGCCACGTTTTTCTACGCCGTTTACGACGCCGCTTCCGGCCTGCTCACCTACACCAATGCCGGCCATCTGGCCCCGTTCTTTCTCAGCGAGGGACGCGTCCACCGCCTCGACCAGGGCGGCACGGTTGTTGGCCTCTTCGAGGACGCCCCTTATACCCAGGGAACTTTGCAGGTGCCTCCTGGCAGCGTTCTGGTCGCCTTCAGCGATGGCTTGACCGAGCCTGAGAACGTCTACGGCGAAGAATTCGGCATGCAGCGCCTGCGCGACGAAATCCTTCGCCAGCGCGACACTTCCCCCCAGCGCCTCGCTGAAAATTTGATTGCCGCCACCGAGCAGTGGTCCGGCACCCCCGAGCAGGCCGACGACATCACCGTCGTCATCGCCCGCATGGGCTGAGCATCTTCACCGAGCTTTTCTCTGCGAACTCGGCGCCTCTGCGGTAAGGCTTTCTCCCTCGTGGTGAAGCCCTCCGCCCCCGCTGCCACCTGTCCATTGTGGTTCTTGGTGTCCCTCATTGCCTTTTTCTCAGTGTTCTCGGTGGTAAACTCCGCGTCTCTGCCGTAAGGGTGACTCTCTTCTTCGCATGACATTTACCTCCCAAGCCCAATTCGTGTTTTACTCTTTACTGTGAAAATCCTGACCGCGGCCGAAATGCGCGAAGTCGATCGGCTCTCCACCGAGCGCTACGGCGTCCCCAGCCTCACGCTGATGGAGAACGCCGGCCGCGGCGTCGCTGAATTCATCCGCGGCCGCTTCGCGCCTCTCGAGCGCCGCCGCATCATCGTCCTCTGCGGCAAAGGCAACAACGGCGGCGACGGTTTCGTCGTCGCCCGCCATCTCCGCGAAATGGGTGCGAACGTCTCCCTGTCGTTGTTCGCCTCGCCCGCCGAAATCCGCGGCGATGCTGCTGCCAATCTGACGCGCTGGCGCGAGTCGGGCGGCGAGCTGAAGCCCATTCTTGGTGCGGGCGAATGGCAGATGCACAGGGAAGCGCTGCGCTCCGCAGACATCATCGTCGACGCGCTGCTCGGTACCGGCGTGCGCGGCCCGGTCGAAGGCTTGCTCGCCGAAGTCATCGCCGACGTCAACCGCCACGCCCCGCCGCAGATCGTTGTCGCCGTCGATATTCCCTCCGGCCTTCCTTCGGACACGGGTGAAGTTCCCGACGTCGTCGTGCGCGCGGACTGCACGGTCACATTCACGGCTCCCAAGCGCGGCATGGTGCTGCGCAACGCGGCGCGCAACGTCGGCCAACTTGTCGTGCGCGACATCGGCTCGCCGCCCGAATTGATCGAAGAAATCGGCAAGGGCAATCTGCGCTGGTCCGAGCCGCGCGAGTTCTCCGCGAAATTCGCGGCGCGCCGTTCGCCCGAAGGCCACAAGGGCGACTACGGCCACGCGCTGATCGTGGCCGGCTCAGTAGGAAAAACGGGCGCTGCGGTGCTGGCGTCTTGGGCCGCACTGCGCGCCGGCGCCGGCCTCGTCACTGTCGCCACGCCGCAACCTGCTCTCCCCATCATCGCCGCGCATACCCCGGAAGTCATGACCGCGCCGCTCGCGGCCACTCCCGCTGGCACCGTCTCTCTTCGCAGCCTCGATGGCGGCTATTTCGATTCGCTCGTCGAAGGCAAGCGCGCACTCGGCATCGGCCCCGGCCTCACCACCAATGACGAGACCGTCCAATTCGTGCGCAGAGTCGTCGCGCAGCGTCCCGCGCCCATCGTCCTCGACGCCGACGGCCTCAACGCCTTCGCTGGCCGCGCCGCCGAAATGAAAAGCCCGACCGGCCTTCTCGGCATCACGCCGCATCCCGGCGAAATGGCGCGCCTGCTCGGCTGCTCGATCAATGATGTGCAATCGAGTCGCGTCGAAGTCGCGCTCAAAGCCGCCGCCGATTGGAATTGCGTCGTCGTCCTCAAAGGCCATCAAACGGTGATCGCCTCGCCCTCCGGCGAAGCCTTCATCAACTCGACCGGCAATCCCGGCATGGGCACGGGTGGCACGGGCGACGTTCTCACCGGAATGCTCGCCGGCCTTGTCGCACAATTTGCCCGCGGCGCGAATTACTGCGACTACGCGCAGCTTCTTGCCTTCGGCGTGTATCTCCACGGCCTCGCTGGCGACATCGCCTATGCAGACCACGGCGAGGCGCCCCTCATCGCCTCCGACTTGATCCACACCCTTCCCCGCGCCTACCAGCGCTTCTACTCCCAATGCGGCCGCAACTGATGCGCGCACTGCAAGCGCAAGGCGAATTCATCGCGCGCTTCCAAAGTAGCGCCGGCGTCTCGCTTGCACTGAGCGGAGCGAATGTGCCGGCGTTTTTTCCTTCCATCGGCACCGAGACAGCGCATGCCTGACCGCGAATTCATCACGCATTCCTCTGATGAAACGATCGCCCGCGGCCGCGAAATCGCCGCCAGCCTCAAGCCGCCCATCCTGATCCTGCTGGCCGGAGAACTCGGGGCAGGGAAAACCACGCTGACCAAAGGAATCGTCGCCGGCCTCGCCGCCGCCCGCGAAGAGGACGTCACCAGCCCCACTTTCACCCTGGTCCACAAATATCAGGGGCGCACTCGCGTCTATCACGTCGACCTCTACCGTATCTCCGGCTTCCACGACCTCGAAACGCTCGGCCTCGAGGACCTCTTCTCCGAAGATGCGGTGGTGATCGTCGAGTGGCCCGACCGCCTCACCCTGCGCACCGATTGGCCCATCCTCCGCATCGAACTCGAACACGTTTCCGACGACGCCCGCCGCATTCGCCTCCGCCGCCCCTGAATCCGCTGTTCGCCTCTTCATGCCTCTTCATCCCGGACCCAGTCCCGCGTCTTATGCGGCCTCTCCCTGTCATCCCGTCCCCAGTCCCGCGCTTTGTGCGGGAATGGGGGCGAGGGATCTGCTTTTCGATCCGCTTTTCGCCTCTTCCCGTCTCGCTTGCACTGAGCGGAGCGAATGTGCCGGCGTTTTTGCTCCATCGCCGATGCGCCCTCGCAACGATTTTCTCTGCGAACTCGGCGCCTCTGCGGTAAGGGTCTGCCTTCGGTTTCTCTGTGTCCTCGTTGCCTTTTCTCAGTGTTCTCTGTGGTAAATCTTTCGTGTATCCTCTAGCCCACCGGCACAACTTTCATGCCCATGAAGCTGCGCACGCGCGGAACCGTGATTTTCCTCCTGCTCGCCGCCCTCATCGCCGCGGGCACCATCGGTTTCCGCGTCATCGAGGGCTGGAGCTGGTTCCAATCCTTCTACGGAACCTTGATGACTATCTCCACCATCGGTTCCTCCCCCGAAGACTTGCTTTCCCATCGCGGGCGCGTCTTCAACGTCGCCCTCATTTTTGCCGGCCTTCTGGTGGTCGGCTTCGCGGTTGGGAGCGTCACCGTCGCGGTGGTAGAATTCGAGCTCTCTTCCTTTTTTGGGCGTCGCCGCATGGAAAAAGAAATCGCCAGATTGAAGAATCACTACATCATTTGCGGCGTTGGACGCGTGGGACGCCGCATTGCCGCCGAGATTGCCGCGCGCCATCTTCCCTTCGTCATCATCGAGAAAGACGCGGCGCGCGCGCAGTGGGCCCAGGATCAGAATTTCCCGGTGATTGTAGGCGACGCCTCGAACGAAGCGGTCTTGCGCCAGGCGCACATCGACGCGGCACGCGGCTTGGCCAGCGCGGTCACCTCCGACGCGCAAAACGTCTACATCGCGCTCACCGCGCGCAGCCTCGCGCCTGACCTGCCCATCGTCGCTCGCGCCAGTGAGGAGGACGCCGAATCGAAACTCATCAAGGCCGGCGCCACTGCCGTCGTTTCTCCCTACTCTTTTGCCGGCCAGCGCATCGCGCGCACTTTGATGCGCCCGCGCGTGCAGCGCTTTATCGACACGGCTTTCTCTCCGCTCGCGGAAGGCGGCCTCGATCTTCAGGTCGAGGAGTTGCGCGTCCCGGCCAAGAGCGCCATGGCCAATCAGACCCTCGGCGCGGTCGATCCCGGCCGCCGCTTCGGCGTGATCATCCTCGCCATTCGCCATCACGACGGCCACCTCGAGTTCAATCCCGGCCGCGAAGGCGCCGCCTCTCCCGGCGACAGCCTCATCGCCATCGGCGAAGCCGAACAGCTAAAAGCCCTGGAAACCTTCCTCGGCGCCGACTGACCCTATCCGCAATGTGTCGCTTCGAAAACAATCGCCGGGGCGCTTGCCAGGAGATCCCGGAATGAGGCCCCTCAAAAAGATGCTCTATGCCACCGGGGTTTTTGCCATTCCGATCCTTCTGGTAGTTTGGTTGCTCAGCGTCTGGCTCCTGGCGAATCGAGTCCCCAGTCGGCCAAAAGGAGTGGCTCAAAACGCGGTGTTCATTTAGGCGCCCGCGGTGGGATTTCCCGGAGGTCTGCCGAGGAGGGGATGGTGGCTGGGGTGCTGGGAAGACGCCGGGCGAGACCGTTGCAGGCTCAGCGACATCGATGGGCGGACCGAGTACGAAGGGGAATTTATTCGTTTCGGCGACAGAGGCGCCGCAACTGTCAACGAACTCCAGCTAGACTCCTCAAAGAGCGGTGAGGAAAAGGTCTGGGTCGGCGATGTGCCGGTTCCCCTCGCGTATCTGAAGAACGGCGAGGTTCTGATACCGGCTAGCGCATACGATGAAGGGGCCCGCTTGCTGACTTCCAAACCTCAGCCGAAGAGATGAAAAGCTGGACGCGATGGCTCCGATGTCGCCCCTTTTTTTTGACAATACTGGTGCCGCCTTCAACCGGCGGTAACTCATCAAGCCCGAGGCTAGCGGAGTTGCGTCAGGCGGGGGCGGAGGTAGAGCGGGAAGTGACGTTCTGCATGGCAGTGCCGGCATCCGCGCGCTGCATCAGCGCGGCGGGAATGGCCAGGGAAATGGTCGTTCCTTTTTCGCTGGATTCGATTTGCATCTCGCCACCAAGATTACGGACGCGCTCTCTCATCCCGGCAAGCCCGACTCCGGAGTTGCCGGATCGAATGTCACTCAGTTTTTCGCGAGATATCCCCTTGCCATTGTCTTGGACTTCGGCGCGAATGAAGTTTACGTCGCGCCAGAGCCTAATGGCCGCCGTTTTGGCGTCTGAATGGCGATGAACGTTCGTCAGACATTCCTGGATGACACGGAAAATGGCCAACTCGACGTCAGGAGTAAGCCTGCCGGTATCTTCAGATACGCTAAGCTGTACGTCCAAACTACCCCGGCGGGCGAGGCCGTCAACATACAGGTTCAACGCCCCGCCGAGGCCATGCTCATCGAGCAGTGGCGGATGAAGCAGATAAGAGGTCGTTCTGATCTCTTCGCTCAAATCTCGCACCAGAGTCTGGCATTCCGTCACCAGCCCGGATAGGTCGGGCGCAGCGTTCCGAAGTCTTCTCTCAATCTCGAAGAAGTTCATCCCCAGCGCGGCGAGGACCTGCCCGGCACTGTCGTGCATATCGCGACCGAGCTTACGCCTTTCCTCGTCCTGAACTTGCAGGAGTCTCGCGGTCAATCTACTTAGCTGAACGTTTGCCGCCTGCAACTCTGCGGTGCGCTCCTCAACCCGCTCCTCCAAATGCTCCTGATACTTGCGAAGCGCCGCCGCCGCCGCCGTTTGCTCTGCTAAACGGCACTGAGCTTCCTCCGCCGCTTTAGTTTCGGCAATGTGGCGCCTCGCAGAGCTCTTGCGATTGGCTTCTCCCAGCGCGATGATCAACGCCGAAAGAGCGATGAAACCAATTAGTGCGCCTGCCTGGGTACGGTCGTGGAAGTGCCAATCGTGGAGCGGGGGAATGAAATAATACCAAGTGCCCAGGCTTTCGATGACCAGGGTTACAACCGAGGGTGCGAGGCCCAAGTACCATGCGGAGACGACAACACCCAGCCAAGCCGTGTGGTAGGGGTTCCCCCCGCCCAACACGGGTTTCAGAAGTTCGCGCAGGTAAAGAGCGGCAATGGCGACCAGAATTGCTGTCAAATAACGAAATATGGCGCTCTTGCGAAGATGATTCTGACGCAGAGGCAATTTGCGTTCCTTCCCAGTTCTTTCGGGAACTTTTTCCCCGAAGGCTCTCAGGAGGACAGCACGAAGATCCCGTCCTTGCTTATGTTCACTTTGAACGCGACAAGGCTGGTTGATAACATGGGACTCCGCCCGTACCAATACAGCGGTCCACCTACTCATCCTACCATTTTTCCTGTATCTAGTCGCCGGATCCCGCCCGCGTCTCCGATCCACAACTCGTGCCCCAGCTTCTCCAGCATGGCCTCGAACCACTGCGAATTCCCCACTGCTTCGATCCCCACTCGCACCGGCCCTGCCAGCCCTTCGTAG
>JBJKQB010000353.1:0-4896 GCA_046705825.1 Candidatus Acidiferrales bacterium | reverse complement strand
GTGTATGTCCGCACCTAAAGGTGCGACCCACGAACCTGTGCTCGTTCCTGGGGCAGACTGCAAAAGCCTGAGTTGGCTTGCTTCTATTGGAGCGGTGGAAGCGCGTCGCAGGCAGCTACGCTCGCGGTCTGAACTCCTGTGTCGTCGAAGTGGATCACGCCGGGCTCGTCTGCGCAATAACTCATCTCGCCGGTGCTGCCGACTTTGGCGGGCCACGCCGTCACCAGGTACTGGTTGTACGCGGGTGGGCAGCCGGGCGGCGGATTCGCGATTGCAGCGCCTTGAGGTTGGTAATCGAACTTGTAACCGCTCTTTTGATAAGGTGGGGTGGAAAGCACGTCGTCCAGCAAAACTGCCGCGTTACAGGATGCAGGAGCCACGCCGCCGAGTCTCGACAGGCCGTCCGGAAAACCGGTGTTATAAGTCGAGGAGTATGCAATCGAAGCGCTGGTGATCGTTCGTACGTTCTCAACCGCTGCGGCCTGGTTCGCGGCCATCTTAGCGCGAAGCAAGTTCGGAATTGCGATCGCCGCGATGATCAGAATGATGGCCACGACGATCAACAGTTCGATCAGTGAAAACCCGTTGCCGCCGCGCTCGCGCTGGATGCGAAGAGTCGCGAAGCCTCTCGGCCTTTGAGCTTGCAGCAGGCCAGAGGAACGCTGTGCGAGCGTTGCGGGCGCCCACTCAGCCGATTTCGGATTGGAACGATTCTCGGACATTTGGATCCGTCCTCTTCACAGGTTCCGGATTTCGAAAAAAAAAGGGGAGGAAATCGCGGATCTCCTCCCCTCAGGCATTCCAAAGCACTCCGCAATTACTGCAACGGCGGCTTACCAGAGGTGGCGCAAGGCGCTAGAATCGGAGTCAGAGGAGTCTCATTGATATCGACGCGAATGACGCCCGACTCGTCGATGCAGTACCCAGTGGTCCCCGTCGACGTTGCAAGCGGCGTGGCCGATACAGAAAATCCGGTGTCTCCGGAACCACCACAGCCAAGCGGGATACCGGTGGTCAGTGCCGGAACGGCGTTCGGTGTGAAATTGTATTGATAGCCGCTCTTCTGGCTTTGGACCGCAGCTCCACCGCCACCTGACAGAACCTCGTCGATCAGCATCGCGTTCGTGCAGGATGCCGGCCCAGCGCCAGCGGTGCTATCACCAATTGCGCCGAGGGTCGTGGCGTAGCCGTCGTTGTAGGTCGATGAGAACGTCGCCTCAGCCGAGGAAATCGTCCTCAGGTTGCCCACGGCCGCCGACTGGTTGGCCGCGAACTTGGCGCGCATCAGGTTGGGAATAGCGATGGCCGCGATGATCAAAATGATCGCCACGACGATCAGCAATTCGATTAACGAAAAGCCTTTCTGCCTGTTGTTCATTTCTGTCTTTTCTCCTCGGAGCTTGCGCTCCACATCTGACGTTTCGCCCCGATTCGATCAGGGCAGAAATCCCTTGTCTCCTCTGGTCCAGGGCCTTGCCTGGAACCCGTGCGTCCCAAGGGTACGCGGCTGAATAGTGCACGGGCCATGCCATGAGCGAGCGGCGGGGTAACGTTTGCGGCACGAAGGTCCATACTACCTGTTTTCAGGTACATAGGAAAGAAGCGGGAGCACACGTGACGGGTTGTCTGGGCTGGCAAGGCAATGTTCCGCGTTCCGCAACCGGAAAAGTGACGTTTTTTGGCACAGTTGTATGACACGCTGCGCGCTTTACAACGCGAGCCGCGTTCGATCACCCTAACCTGGGTTTCTCACGTCGGCAGTTGATGCGGGTAAACAACCGCGTGAAGCCGGAGAGATCCTTCGCTTCACTCAGGATGCGATGCGAACGCTACTGCAGGGCCGGGGCGCTGGGGGAGCATTCGGCGGCGGTGACGTCGATGGGGCGATTGGTGTCGAAGCGGATGGTGCCGGAGGCGTCGGCGCAGAAATGGCGTTTGCCGGCGTTGGAATCGACGGGATCAGCTTGAACTGCGTAGCCGTCCGCCTTCCCCACCGTACAGCCGGAAGGAACCGGAAGCGTGGGCTTATCCGGCTGGGCGCCGGGAAAGAAGGTGAAGCGGTAGCCGCTCTTCTGGGTCGTATTGTTGACCACGGACTTGGCGAGAGTGGCGTCGAGCAACTGCGCGGCCGTGCAGGAAGCCTGACCGCTGTCAGGCGAGCCGGCCAGCGAGCTGAGATCGTTCGAATAGCCGATGTTGTACATCGCGCGGTAAGCCGCCTCGGCGCTCATGACGTTGCGCAGCGAGCCCACGGCAGAGGCTTCGTTGCCGGCCACCTTGGAGCGCAGCAAATTGGGGATAGCGATGGCCGCGATCACCACGACAATCGCAATCACGATGAGCAACTCGATCACCGAAAATCCACTCGCTTGACTTCCCTGCCGATTTCTCACTTCGCTTCGCCTTCCGTTTCCGCATTTCCGCGCTCGAGGTCACGCCGATGGTGCGGCGCTTTTCGCGCCGCCACACAGAATACCGCACGAAGGCGCGAGGAGTACAGCCGCGGATGGCGCGAGCCGATCCGGATAGCGGACGTGGCCGTGGCGGTAATGAGGACGCCGCATCCGCGGGCGGCGACCTCGCTAGTTCCGGACGCCGCTGCTACAATGGCGCGTTTATGACACACAACGTCACACTGATTCCGGGGGAAGGCATCGGCCCGGAGATTTCGAGCGCGGTCCGGCAGATTCTAGAGGCGGCGGGGGCGCAGATTTCCTGGGAAGAAATACCGTCGCGCGCGGAACTGGAACGCAAGGGCGTCGACTTCATGCGTTCGGGAGTAGTCGAGTCGACGCGGCGGAACGGCGTTGCGCTGAAAGGTCCGATGGCGACGGCTGTCGGGCACGGCGCGCCAAGCATGAACGTGGGACTGCGCAAGGCGCTCGAGCTGTACGCGAATCTAAGGCCGGTGAGGAATCTCGAAGGGGTCGCGTCGCGATTCCAGGGCGTGGACCTGGTAATCATCCGCGAAAACACGGAGGATCTGTACTCGGGACTGGAACACACGGTGGTGCCGGGAGTGGTCGAGAGCCTGAAGATCATCACGGAGAAAGCGTCGACGCGGATCGCGCGTTTTGCGTTCGAGTACGCGCGGCGGCACCGGCGGAAGCTGATACACGCCATCCACAAGGCCAATATCATGAAGCGGTCGGACGGCCTGTTTCTGCAGTGCGCGCGGAAGGTGTCCGAAGAGTTTTCGGAGATCGAATACAAAGAGCTGATCATCGACAACGCGTGCATGCAGATCGTGCTCGATCCACGGCAGTTCGACGTTCTGCTGCTGCCGAACCTGTACGGCGACATCATGAGCGACCTGGCGGCCGGGCTGGTGGGCGGGCTGGGCGTGGTGCCCAGCGGGAACATTGGCGAGCAGGCTTCGATTTTCGAGGCGGTACACGGCACCGCGCCGGACATCGCCGGAAAAGGCCTGGCGAATCCCACGGCCCTGCTCATGAGCGCGGTGATGATGCTCGATCATCTGAAGGAACATGCCCAGGCCAGGCGGATCGACGCGGCAATAAGGAAAGTCTACGGCGAGGGGAAAGCGCTGACGCGCGATGTGGGGGGCACGGCCAGCACCGAACAATTTACGCACGCTGTGATCCAGGCGCTTGCCTGAGGCGCGCGAGGATGGTCCACGCGGCAGCTTCGATCGGAAGCAAAATGCTGAACCCGAAGGAGCGGGCGCGCTAGGCGATCGCAGCGAGGGACGCGCGGGCGGCGGCAATGGTGGCGTCAATGTCCGCGTCGGAATGGGCCGCGGAGACGAACAGCGCTTCGAATTGCGAGGGTGGAAGAAAAACGCCGCGGTTTAACATCTCGCGGAAGAAAGCAGCGAAGCGAGCGGCGTCGGATGTCTTCGCGGCGGCGTAGTCGCGTACCGGCCGATCGGAGAAGAAAAGGGTTAGCAGCGAGCCTGCACGGTTGATCTGGCCGGGAATGCGCGCTTCCGCCAGCGCCGAACGCAGGCCGTTGGCGAGGCGCTGAGCCTTGGCATCGAGTGCACCATAAAAACCGGGCGCTTCAAGTTGCGGCAAGGTGGCAAGACCAGCGCGCATGGCGAGTGGATTGCCGGAAAGAGTTCCGGCCTGATACACCGGCCCCAGTGGCGAAATCATTTCCATGATGTCGCGGCGGCCACCGTAGGCCGCGACGGGCAAGCCGCCACCGATGATTTTCCCCAGCGTCGTAAGGTCGGGCGCGACGTTGTACACCTGCTGTGCGCCGCCCAGCGCCAGGCGGAAGCCGGTGATGACCTCGTCGAAAATCAGCAGCGCGCCGTCGCGGCGAGTGATTTCGCGCAAACCCTCCAGAAAACCGGCGGCGGGCGGCGCAACACCCATGTTGGCGGCGACGGGCTCGACGATCAGGGCCGCGATTTTCTTCGGATGCGCGCGAAAAATCTCCTCCACGGCGGCGAGATCGTTGTAGGGCGCGTTGAGCGTCAGATGCGCGAGCGCTTCGGGAACGCCGGGCGACGATGAAATGCCGAAGGTGGCGAGCCCCGAGCCGGCTTGCACCAGGAAACTGTCGGAGTGGCCGTGGTAGCCGCCATCGAACTTGAGGATCAAGTCACGCTTGGTAAAGCCGCGGGCGGCGCGGATGGCGGACATCGTCGCTTCGGTGCCGGAGCTGACGAAGCGAATGCGCTCGATGGAGGGCAGGGCGCGGGCGATGCGTTTGCCGAGCTCGATCTCGAGCGGGGAGGTCATGCCGTAACTGGTGCCGCGCTGGGCCTGATCGGCGATTGCGGAGACGACTTGGGGATGCGCGTGGCCGAGAATCAGCGCGCCCCAGGAGCAGACGTAATCGATGTATTCGCAGCCGTCGACGTCCCACAGGCGGGAGCCGCGAGCGTAATCGATGATCAGCGGCGTTCCGCCGACGGCTTTGAAC
>JBJKQB010000352.1:0-75579 GCA_046705825.1 Candidatus Acidiferrales bacterium | reverse complement strand
TACTCTCCCCTCTAGCGATACAGACATCGGGTGTCTCCTCTCTTCGACCCCCTGCTAGGGTCGCGGTTGTCGGAGACACCCTTTCTTTTTCTGCCCCAATTTTCAACAGAAAATCTTACAGACGGGGAACGCGACTTCCCTCCAAATGTCCGCCGGTATTCTCGTTCAGAATGATTGCTGACACTGGGCCGGTGGCTCATTCGAAAACCGCGGAGTATAATCGGCGGATGGCGATGGATCAAAAATCGCGACAGATGCACGGCACGACGGTTTTGTGCGTGCGCAAAGACAGCAAAGTCGTTCTGGCGGCGGACGGCCAGGTGACGCTGGGCGAAGGCGTGATCAAGCACAACGCCAAGAAGGTCCGGCGGTTGTACAACGACAAGATTCTGGCGGGCTTTGCCGGCAGCACGGCGGATGCGCTGTCGCTGTTCGCCCGGTTCGAAGGCAAGCTGCAGGAATTTCACGGGAATTTGCCGCGCGCGGCGGTGGAATTGGCGAAAGAGTGGCGCACGGACCGCTCGCTGCGCCATTTGGACGCACTGCTGATTGTGGCGGACAGCAAAGCGACGTTCCTGCTTTCCGGGAACGGCGACGTCATCGAGCCCGACGACGGAATCATCGCGATCGGTTCGGGCGGGCCGTACGCGCTCTCCGCGGCGCGCGCGCTGGCCAAGCACACGAAGCTGGGTGCCAAGGAGATCGCCGCCGAGTCCATGCGCATCGCCAGCGAAATCTGCATCTACACCAACGCCAATTTCAGCATCGAAGAATTGTGAACGGAAGCCGGAGAAAGGTATGGTGATCTACTTGTCGGGTGAATCCCAGGCGCCGGAGCAGGAAACGCTGCCGTCGTTCGACGAGCTGACCCCGCGCGAAATTGTCGTCGAACTCGACAAATACATTGTGGGCCAGCAAGCGGCGAAAAAGGCGGTGGCCATCGCGCTGCGCAACCGCGTGCGCCGGCAAAAGCTGCAGCCCGAACTCGCCGAGGACATCCTTCCCAAGAACATCCTGATGATCGGCCCGACGGGCGTGGGCAAAACGGAAATCGCGCGGAGGCTGGCGCGCCTGGCCGGGTGCCCCTTCGTGAAAGTGGAAGCCTCGAAATACACGGAAGTGGGCTACGTGGGGCGCGACGTGGAATCGATGGTGCGCGACCTGGTGGAAACGTCCATCGACATGGTGCGCGAAGAAAAGCTGGACGAAGTCGCCGAGCGCGCCGAGCAGTCCGCCGAAGAGCGCTTGCTCGATCTGCTGCTGCCCCCGACTGCGCCGCCGGGTCCGGAGGCAGTTCCGGCCAACGAAGCGCAGCGCCGCGAGCAGGTGGAGCGCACGCGCGAAAAGCTGCGCGGGCAGCTGCGCGAAGGGAAACTCGATCAGCGCTTCGTGGAAGTGGAAGTGCGCGAGCGCTCCATGCCCGCCTTCGAAATCATCTCGAATCAAGGCGTGGAGGAGATGGACATCAACGTGCGCGACATGCTCTCCGGGATGTTCGGGCAGCAGAAGAAGAAGCGCAAGATGACCGTCTCGGAAGCGTTCGACTACCTGATCCAGGAAGAGGAAGGCCGCCTGATCGACATGGACCAGGTGACGCGCATTGCCGTCGAGCGGGTCGAGCAGATGGGCATTCTCTTCATCGACGAAATCGACAAAATCGCGGGGCGCGAGGGCGGGCACGGCCCGGACGTTTCGCGCGAAGGCGTGCAACGCGACATCCTGCCGATCGTTGAAGGCACGACGGTGAACACGCGCTACGGCATGGTGCGCACCGAGCACATCCTGTTCATCGCCGCCGGGGCCTTCCACACCACCAAGCCCTCCGACCTGATCCCGGAGCTGCAGGGGCGCTTTCCCATTCGCGTCGAGCTCAGCTCGCTCTCCGAGGGCGATTTCACGCGCATCCTGACTGAGCCGAAGAACGCGCTGATCAAGCAGTATGTGGCGCTGCTGGATACGGAGGGGCTGAAACTGGTGTTCAGCGACGACGCGATCACCACCATCGCTCGTTTCGCGGCGCAGGTGAACGAGCACACCGAAAACATCGGGGCGCGCCGGCTGCACACCATTCTCGAGCGCGTGCTCGAAGAGATTTCCTTCGAAGCGCCGGAAATGAAGAAGAAGACGGTGAAAGTGGACGCCGCCTACGTGCAGAAGCAGCTGGCGAATATCGTGAAGGACCAGGACCTGAGCCGCTACATCTTGTAGAAAATTGAAAATAGAAAAGTGAAAATGGGACGCAGAGCGTGGCGCAGGCGGCTCGTCCAAATCCGGCACCTCACCGCAATTTTCGCTTTTCCGTTTTCCATTTTCCTGGTTTTGGTTCTTCCCGGGGGCTGCGCTTCGCCGGGGCAGCCTGTTGCGCGCAAGCCGCAGGTCCCCGCTCCCATTGCCGATCTTGCGGCCGAGCGGTCGGGAAACAGCGCCGTTCTTACCTTCACGCTGCCGCATGAAACGGTGGAGCGGCGCCTGCTGAAACACGCGCCCGCCATCGAGATTTATCGCGATTTTTCGAAGGCGCAGACGCCCGCCGTGGCCACCACGGCTCCGGCCGATGCATCCCTCCTGGTTACGATTCCCTCCGCAGTGGCCAGCCATTACGAGCAAAAAGGACGGATTCATTACGTCGACGCGTGGATGCCGGAAGTTCTGAAGCAGCACCTGGGTGAAATTGCCATTTACGTGGTGCGCACGCGCGTCTCGCCGAAGAAACAGTCACCGGATTCGAATATCGCCGCCGTTGCGGTCTATCCCGTTCCGGAAGCGATTGCGGATTTGCAGGCGAAGCTGGCTTCATCCGCGGTGAGCCTCAGTTGGACCGCCCCGCCGCAGACTCCCGCAGGCCCTGCGCCGCCGATCCAGAAATATGAGATTTACCGCGCAGAGCTTTCCGCGGGCAGCGCGAGCGAGAAAGGCGCCGCGGCGCAACCGCGCATCTTCGCCATGGGCGGCGCGAAAGGGGCGCAGTCGCCTCCCGAGAAAATCGGCACGAGCGAATCGCCGGAATATGAGGACCGCGGGGTTGCGGTGGGCGCGGCCTATCAGTATTTCGTGCGCAGCGTAGTTGCATATGCGGGGCAGCCGTACGAATCGGCCGACTCGAATCTGGCGACGATCACCATGCGCGATGTATTTCCGCCTTCTGCTCCGACCGGGCTCGTGGTGGTTCCCGTCCCGGCGGAACAGGGGAGCGCGGCGCACCTCGACCTTTCCTGGAACATCAATCCTGAAACCGATGTAGCGGGGTATAACGTCTACAGGAGTGAGCAGGAGAGCGCGCGAGGCACGCGTTTGAATTCCGCGCTGTTGCCAACTCCGGCTTACAGTGATATGTCCGCAGTGGCCGGGCAGCGTTACTGGTATCGTGTGACCGCCGTGGATCGCTCCGGAAACGAAAGCGCGCCCAGCGCAGCGGGAGTCCCGGGAGAAGTCCCGGCAGGAAGCCAGCCCAAACCGTGACGGAAAATGACGCTCGCTCGACAGCAGCTTCTGAAGTTCCACCGCACGTGGCGCAACAGCCCGCGGGTCGTCCTGCGCTGATCACCGGAATCTATACGGGCTGCCTGCTGGTCGTAGTGATGTTCGGAGCGCTGATCGCGGCCAACCGGATTCCCGCGCTAGAGCCTTACGCGCTGGAGAGGAATGCGGTTTCCTACAGCCTGTTCGTGCTGTTCATGCTGATACCCGTTTTCCGTTTCCTGGACCGCCCGGTCAAACTGTTTGCCTCCGCCATGACCGCGTGGATCATCTTTGTCGTTGCCTACGAATTCGCGGGCGTGGTCTTCCTCGGGTTGTTCTCGGCGCTGCGCACGCCGCTGCAGGCGCTGCTGGAAGGCGGCGCCATCTACGGCGTGGTCGCGACGGGAGCCTGGGTCGGAAGAATGGTGCTGGAAGCCAAGCGGCACCCGATTGCTGCGCGGCGCCGCCCCGGCCAGATCGACACTCACCTGCGATGAAACTCTGCCGGTTTCAGCCGCTCGATTTTTCCGTGGAGGAAGTCGCCGTGCGCGGCGAACGGGAAGTCCATCCGCGCCCGCGCGCCGGAATCATCGAAGGCGAAGAAATATACGAGCTCTCGGCGGAAATCGACGAAATTCTTGGCGCGTTGGCGAGACTCGGCAGCCAACCGCCGCCGGCCCTTCCGCGCACGGAGAATCAATGGTCTGTGGGGGAAGTCAAATTCCTGCCTCCTTCAAATCCCAGCAAGATCGTGTGCGTCGGCCGCAATTACGCAGAGCACGCCAAGGAACTGGGCAACGAAACGCCTAAAGAGCCGCTCATCTTCCTGAAGCCTCCGTCCGCGGTGATCGCGCCGGAGGATCCCATCGTGCTGCCGGCGATTTCCCAGCGCGTGGATTACGAAGGAGAGCTGGCGGTGGTCATAGGGCGGCGCTGCCGCAATTTAGGGGCGGCGGAAGGCGCGTCTTCCTACATTGCGGGCTACACCTGCCTGAACGACGTGACCGCGCGGGACTTGCAGAAGCGCGACGGCCAATGGACGCGCGGCAAGGGATTCGACACCTTCTGCCCGTTCGGGCCTGTCCTGGAGACCAGCCTCGACCCGCGCGCTACGGTGGAAACACGGGTGAATGGAATGAGTAAACAGCGCGCTTGCGTCGCCGAAATGATTTTTTCCCTGGATGTTATAATTCGTTATATCGCGCAGGTGATGACGCTGGAACCTGGCGACGTCATCGCCACAGGAACTCCCGCAGGGGTGGGACCGCTGGCGAGGGGAGATGTGGTGGAAGTCAGTGTGAGCGGCATCGGAATCCTGCGCAACAGCGTGGTGAGTCCTGAGGAGTGAATTTCCGCTCCCGGGGAGCGGTGCAAGCGAGGTTTTGCCATCATGAAATTCTTCCTCGATACAGCCAATCTGGGTGAAATCCGCCAGGGCGCGGCCCTGGGAATTCTCGACGGCGTCACCACCAATCCCAGCCTGGCGGCGAAAGAAAAGAAGCCGTTCCGCGAACTGATTCTGGAAATCTGCGAGATCGTGAAGGACGGGATCGTGAACGCGGAGGTGGTCTCGACCGATTATGAAGGGATGCTGCGCGAAGCGCACGAAGTGGTGAGCTGGCATCCCAACGTGGTCGCGAAGATTCCGATGATTCCGGAGGGAGTGCGCGCGCTGAGCAAGCTGTCGCGCGAGGGCGTGCGGGTGAACGTGACGCTGGTGTTCTCGCCGTCCCAGGCGCTGATTGCGGCGAAGGCCGGGGCGTACATCGTCAGCCCGTTCCTCGGCCGCCTGGATGACATTTCCATCGACGGCCTGGGCCTGCTGCGCGAAATCCTCGAAATCTACCGGGCCTACGATTACAAGACCCAAGTGCTCGCGGCCAGCCTGCGCCATCCGCTGCACGTGGTGGAGGCGGCCAAAATGGGCGCGCACATCGGCACCATGCCGTTCAAAGTTTTCGAAATGCTGTTCAAGCATCCGCTGACCGACCGCGGCCTGGAAAACTTCCTGAAGGATTGGGAAAAGGTGCGCGCGGTTCTGGGAGACATCACGCAGACGGAGGCGATGCGCAAAGGCGCGAGGTGAGCATCATGGTGACCGACTGGCGCAACGTTCTTCCCACGGCGGTGGTGGTCGTGCTGGCCGGAGGCGCCGCTTTTTTTCTGTTTCGGAAAAAGCCGGACGATGCGGCGGCCCTGGAGCGCGACCGCCGCGCCTATCTGAATCGCATCGGGCGCATCGTCGAGGGCCAGATTATGGAAGTGGTTGACCACAGCGAAAGCGAAGCGGCGGCGAAGCTTGAAACTCCGCCTGCCCGCAGCGGACGCCCCCGCCTGCTGGGCAAGCGAACCCTGGTGGTGAAGAACGGCGCGCAGAAGCTCCTGTACTATTCCTATTCGATTTCCGGAGTGACCTACGAAACGGCGCAGGATGTCACGGGCCTGGAAGAACAGGCACACCTGAAGCGGATTGCCGTGGGCCAGACGGCCAGCGTTAAATATGATCCCTCCAATCCCAGCAATTCCATTCTTCTGGCCGACGACTGGTCCGGTATCCACTAATTCCCTGACACCGCCGCTACTGTACTTTCCTCTCTGCTTGGGCGTTACGAATCGTTCCCATTCGGAAATTGGATGAGCAACTCAGCGCACCCGGCCCACTCTCACCGCATCCAATTCTAGACAGCCAAATGGGGGACCATGTCAACAGCTCGTGTACCTGCTCCAAGCCTGACTTCGCGCGAACTACTCACTGCCTGGGGTCGCATCCTCAATGGTCGAATCCCGCTTCTTTCGATTGAAATCACTCGCGAATGCCCATTGAGTTGTCCGGGGTGTTACGCCTACGGCGACATGCATTTGGGCGGCGATGTGACGCTCACGCAGTTGAGCGACTTCCGTGGCGAAGCGCTGGTGAGCGGCGTGCTCGATCTGGTGCGCCAGCACAAACCCATGCACGTCTCGCTGGTGGGGGGCGAGCCCCTCGTTCGCCATCGCGAGTTGAGCCGCATTCTTCCCGAACTCAGCCGCATGCGCGTTTTTACGCTAGTGGTGACCAGCGCAGTGATTCCCATTCCGGCTGAATGGATGCAGCTGCCGCGTGTGCGCGTGGCTGTTTCCGTCGACGGCCTGCCCGAGGACCACGACCCGCGGCGCAAGCCGGCGACCTACGAGCGCATCTTGAAGAATATCGAGGGCCGCGAGGTGAACATCCATTGGGTCATCACCCGGCAGATGTTGTCGCGGCCCGGTTATCTGGAAGATTACGTCGCGTTCTGGAGCGCGCGAGGGGAGGTCAACCGCATCTGGGTGAGTGTGTACACGCCTCAAATCGGAGAAGAAAGCGCGGAAACGCTGACACCGGCTGACCGTGTGGTCGTGGCGAAGGAGCTGCCGCGCCTGGCCCAGCGCTATCCTAAACTGCTGTTCCGGGAAGGAGTGGCGAAAGCGCTGGTTTGCCCGCCGGAAAACCCGGCCGACTGCGTGTTCGCCAAGATGTCCGCGAATTATTCCGCGGATTTGCGCAGCCGGGTCGAACCGTGCGTCTTTGGCGGCACACCGGATTGCTCGCAATGCGGCTGCGCCATCAGCACGGGCTTGCATTGGGTCCGCGATGTGAAGTTGGCAGGGCCGCTGAAGATCGATCACTTCATCCAGGCCTCGCTCAGCGTGGGCCGCTTCATGAACCGCCTGCGGGCGGAAGAACCGCCTCCGCCGCGATGGTATTCCGGAGCATCGCGCCCGTCATCGCGCGAACTCGTCCACATCGAATCGGACTGAAGCCGCCTGTGGAGGTAGGTGCTTCTGGAATGGGTGCAGCAAGCAGCGCCCCTAAGCCTGGCGCTTCGGCCGATTCGCGCGCTTATCCCTTTGCTCGCTTGAAATACTCGACCTGGCGCAATCGCTTTTTCGCCTGAGCTTTCGACTTGTACGGCCCGCCCAGATTCTTTCCCGACTTTTCGGAAACGACTTTGTATCCGCCTTTGACCTTTTTGATCATCTTCCACCTCTGACCGCGATTCTTTCCTGCGGCTGCGGCGGCGACAATGGGGCGTTCCCTGTAGGTTCTGAATCGCATGACCTCAGCCGCGCGATCGCGCCAGCGTGATGCGCTGCAGGCCGCTGCCCGCGTACCGGCCGCGCTTCGGAAACCGGCGCAATTGAACTCTCGATGCATTTCCGGTAGCGTGAGTCGGTTCAAGATTGCGGCGTTCGAGCGGGGGGTGAACAGTGTCAGACGCATCCGGCACGAATCGCGGCGTCGTGCTCGTTACGGGAGGCACGGACGGCCTGGGCCGAGCTACCGCTCTGCTGTTGGCCGAGCGCGGCTATCGCGCCTTTGCGGGCGGACGAAACGCCGAGCGGCGCGCGGCCCTCGATCAGCTGGCGCGCGAACGCAAACTGCCCGTGGAGACGCTGGAGCTCGACGTTTGTGACGATGCTTCGGTGAACGGATGCGTGTCGGAAATCGAGCGGCGGGCCGGTCCCGTCGATGTGCTGGTGAACAACGCGGGCATTGCAGTTGCCGCAGTCATGGAAGAAATCTCGCTCGCTGATTTGCACAAACAGTACGACACGAATATTTTTGGTGCGCTGCGCGTCGCACAGCGAGTTCTGCCGGCGATGCGCCGGCGGCGCCGCGGCCGCATCATCAACATGAGTTCGATCGCGGGCAAGATCGCTTCGCCCATTCTGGGGCCGTACAGTTCGAGCAAGCACGCCATCGAAGCGATCGGGGACTCCATGCGCTACGAGCTGTATCCCTTCGGCATTTTCGTGGTCCTGATCGAGCCCGGCTACATCGAAACCAGCATGAATCGCACGGCGGCGGAGCTGTCTTCCGCTTATGCCAAGGCCGCAGAACGCAGCCCCTATCGCGCCGTTTACGCTGCTTTCTTGGGTGGCTGGGAGAAAACGCGGCATTCCTCAAAGGCTCAGCCGGAAGATTGCGCGCGCGTGATCCTGCGCGCTATCGAGGAGACTCCACCGCGGCCGCGCTATCTGGTCACGCGGCCGGCGAAAATCGCCGCGTTCATGCGCCGCGTGATGCCGGAACGCGCCTTCGATCGGGCCATCCGCAAACAATTCCGGCTCGATGACGTTCGAGCGGCCATGGAAAAGGAGCCACGTTGATCGATCGTTCCGGCAGGAAAGGCGCGAGCGGGCGGTTTCTCATTCTTGTTGCTGCGCTGCTGATGCCGCTGCTGGCGCAGGGGCGAAGCGAAGCCGAGTTGCGCGAAATGAACAGCCCGGTCGCGCCGTTTCACATCGTGGGAAACATTTATTACGTGGGCGCCAACGATGTGACGTCGTTTCTGATCGTCACACCGGCGGGCGATATTCTTTTGGACGGCGGCTTCGTCCAGACCGCGCCGCAGATCGAGGCCAACATCCGGAAACTTGGCTTCAAGCTCTCCAATGTGAAGATTCTACTCAACAGCCACGCCCATTTCGATCACGCGGGCGGCCTCGCGGAACTGAAACGGCGCACTGGCGCGCAATTCGTGGCCATGCAGGGCGACGCCGCTCTTCTGGCGCGTGGCGGGCGCGGCGATTTCTACTTTGGCGACCGGCTCACATTCCCGGCCATCCGGCCCGATCGCGTCATTCACGATGGCGACACGGTCAGACTGGGCGGCGTCATGCTGACCGCGCATCTTACGGCCGGCCACACGCGCGGCTGCACCACGTGGACCATGACGACAGAGGATCATGGCAAACCGCTCCACGTCGTGTTCGTAGGAAGCATGAGCGTATTGTCCGGCTACCGCCTGGCGGGAAGAGAAAGCTATCCGGGCATGACCGCGGATTACGAGCGTTCCTTCAAGGTGCTGCGAGCGCTCCCTTGCGACGTTTTCCTCGGCGCGCACGGCTCGTTTTTCGATCTGACGGACAAACGCTCGGCCTTGGCGGATTCTCTGAAGAAAAATCCATTCATCGATCCGGAAGGCTATCGCGCCTACGTCGCCCGCGCGGAGCGGACCTTCGAAACGGCGCTGCGGCGCCAGCAAGCGGCGTTGAAACGACGGAAATCCTCCGAGCTGCTTCGTGGGGAGAGGGCCGGTTGCCCGAGCGACATCCAAGCGGGCCGCTCCTGTTTCGCATTGCGGGATGTTGCTTATCTTGCGAGCGGAAAGAAGGCGCCGCAGAGTCAGCTTCCGGCCGACCCACGCAGCGCTACCGCGGTGATGCGCGTCGAACACGAATGGCTGGCTGCACTGCATCGCCGGGACGTGAAAACTCTCGCGCGCATCCTCGGCTCGGAATTCGTCGACAGCGATTGGCAGGGCGATGCCATCCCGCGCAGCGAGTATCTGGCCTACTTAGCACGCCCGCTCGCACATTCTGCGCCGGCGCAAGAGCAGCGTTTCGAGGATACAAAAGTGCGCTTCATTGCCAAGGGCGACGTCGCGATTGTTACGGGGGTAGTGGTCACCGAGCCGGCGGTTTCGCGGAGAGGCGCGCGAGGCGCTTCACCGCTCGCGAACGCTGTCTGGTCGCGCTTCACCGATGTGTTCGTGTGGCGTGAGGGGCGTTGGCAGGCGGTCAGCGGCCAGGAAACGCATTCCGCGCCTCAAAGCAGATCGCCGGCGAGCCGATGATCGCCGGCATCGTAGCAGCATTGAGCTGTCGTTCTGAGCGTAGCGAAGGGTCTCTCTCTTGCCTTTTGATTTCGGCCGGCTAACTTCGCGACTCCGCCGTCACGGATTCGTGACTTGCACGGAAACGCTGGCTTGGCGCAGAGGAACGTATTCCTTGTCCCACGCGGCGTGGACGGGGCTTTCGGCGTAGCGATCGGCGGCGGCCCGGTTGCGAAACTCGATAGCGAACGCCCAGCTGAAATCGCGCGGCTCCAAACGGGCGGGCTGCAGCCAGATGTTCTCGATTCCCGGAATGCGCGCGGCCATTTCCTTCACGCCGTTCATGACGTGCTGTTTTTGCGCGTCGGTGACGCCCGGATTCCATTTCACCTCCACCACGTGAATGATCGTCTTGGGCTGACCGAAGCGATTCTGTCCGGCGATGTACCCGCCGCAGAAAAGCGCCGCCGCGCAAACCACCGCCGCACCGATTCGTGCCGTCCCGGTCATCGTGGCCTCCCCATCGCTATCTTTCGTCTGGAATCTTGTTGAACAGCAGTGGCGCGCCCAGCTTGGAAGTGTAGTTGGGCCGGTAGCGCTCGATGTTGTAGAGCTTTTCCACGTCCACTTTGCGCGACCCGGACGGCAGCTCGGCCAGCGGCACCTGGCTGTAGCACCCGTTGCGCAGGCCCACCAGCCGGCCGCGCAGCCCGTCGCGGATCAAATCGACGGCAATGTTCGCGTAGGTGATGGCGACCAGCTGATCGATGGCGTCCGGCTCGCCGCTGCGCAAGTCGTAGGTCAAATCGCTCTCCATGATTTCCTGGCCGGTGCGCTTCTTGATTTGCTCTCCGAGAGCGTGCCCGATATCGACTTTCTTGCGGTGGCCGTAGGCGTCCGCCTCGCCGTATTCCTCGACCGATCCTTCCTTCCACACCGCGCCTTCGGAAACCACCACCAGGGCGTAATTGCTGGGATTGTTGTTCTTGTCTTCCAGCAGCAGCCTGCAAAGATGGTCCAGGTCGAAGGGATATTCGGGGATCAGGCAGCGCGCGGAACTGACGTAGGCGGTATACAGTGCGGTGAACCCGGCATCGCGCCCGAACATGCGGAACACGCCAACGCGCTCGTGCGAACCCAGCGTGGTGCGCTGGCGCGTAATCAGTTCCTTGGCCCGCGTGATCGCGGTGGAAAAGCCGAGGCAATACTCCGTGCCTTGCACGTCGTTGTCCATCGTTTTGGGAATGGCGATCAACGGAAAACCTTTGGAGTCCAGCACGGAGGCAAAGCTCAACGTGTCGTCACCACCGATGGCTACCAAGCAATCGATGCCCAACTGTTCCAGGTTCTTCAGCACCACGGGAGTGAAATCGTAATACTTGCCGTCGAACGGCAACTGCTTGAGCTGCTCCTTGGACATATGCTGCGGCACCCGGTCCGGCGTCATCTTCCGCGGGTTGGTGCGCGAGGTGTGCAGCACGGTGCCGCCGGTGCGGTCGATGGTGCGCGTGTTCTCGCGCGTGAGCGGGCGGATGTAGTTCAAATCCGCATTGAGCGCGGGATTCATGTGCGTCAAACCTTCCCAGCCGCGGCGAATGCCGGTCACTTCGCGGCCAATTTCGCTGGCGCGGTAGACCACGGACTTGATCACCGGATTCAGGCCGGGAACGTCTCCTCCGCCCGTCAGGATGCCGATCCTCTTCTTTCCAGCCATCGATTCCTTGTCTCCTTTTCCTTCTGTTCCTTGGATTCAGGCCTTTAGCCCGTGCGACGGATACACATCACCATTGCACCAATGACCGAGGGCTTCTATTGTCGTCAGAGTTGCGCCGCAAGGCAATCCTGCAGCGCGCCGGCGGGAATGCGACGTCCGGCTGACCATAGTACACGCTTTCCCGGCCGCCCGGATAGAGCGTTGATCGAGCCGAAGAGCGCGGAATCCGGAGGCGGTGGCCTCAGCGGCACTTCAGCCGCTGACCCCGCGCACTGCCTCCGGACAAGCTCGGCTATTTCGTTTCCGCAAAGGTGATGAAGGCCCGCGTGGTCGCCCACTTCAGGTTCAACGTGCAGCCGCTGCTCGAAGGCTCGTAGGAAATGGTGAAGTTTTCGAGCGGCGAAGACAGCTTCGCCACCTGCATCTTGAACCTTCCGAAATCGTACTGCTCGCCCGGATACGGGATGCCCCACTCGCCGGTCTTCTTGCTGATGATCAGCGTCCAGGTGCTGGGCTCCGGAATGGCGAACAGCGTGTAGCTGCCTGCGGGAATCACTTTGTGCTGCACCCTGAGGTCCGCCGTGGTCACGAACGTGGTGGCTTCATTCGCGCCCACGCGCCACACTTTGCCGTAGGGTACCAGCCCTTTTTCGGCGAAGATCACGCGTCCCCGCATGCGCGGGCTGGAATATTTCGTTTGGATCGTTTTCCCGCCGGGGAGCTTGCACTCCGCGCTGGCCGGCGGGCTCAGCGGCGGTTTCTTGGCTTTCTGCTGCCCGGCCCATCCCGAGGCCGCCAGCGTTGCGAGTCCCAGAACAAGAAAGGTGCCCAGAGCGACTGCTTTCCGCATGTTCGCATCTCCTTTTTCACGTGTACAGACATCAGGCCCGGAATTTCGTCTTGCTGAAACTGCAATTCGCCCCGAAAATCGCCGTCGTCGAGTTCCCGGCCGCCGCAGAATCTGGATTTTATACCACTCCTGCCGCGGCGGCGGGCGGAATCAGGAAGGGAGCTGGACCTCCACGCCCAACCCGTCCAGCGCCGGACGCACCCGGCGAATCACCTCGCTGGCCCACAGATTCTCGCTCAGCAGGACCAGCGAGCCATCCTCGAAATTGCACACGGCGCAAAACGCGTATTTCGGAAACGCCGCCTTGTAGGCATCGACGCCCTGGCGCGCCAGCTCGCCCTCGACCTGCGGGTCGCCCGCCTCGAGCAGCGCCCCAGCGCGCGCTCCAAAGGTTTCGTTTTGAAAGCGATCAAGCAGGCCCTGCAACTGAGCCGGCGGGGGCGAGGGAACGACGATCGAGCGCTGACTCGCGTTGCGGTAGGCGATGTGGTGGCGGTCGCAGAAATCGCGCACGCGGTCGAGGTGGCTGAAGAAATCGAGCGCCCACGTCTCGTTCGCCGCCGTCGAGCGCAACACGCGGCTCCAGATCTTCGCCGCCTCCAAACCGCGCGCGGGTTCGCGGTTTTCATCCGCTTCGCCCAGCTCCAGCCCGATGGCCCGCACATCCGGGCCCAGATCGAGCGGTTCGACTTCCAGCAGGTAAAGGGACATGATCGATCCGGGAAATTCGGATTTCACCAGCGAGCGCGGCCAGCAGCCGCGCGTGGCAGCGCCACTGCTAAACCTAAACCAATTGGAGTGGGGAGTCTACAGCGCGTCTTGCGCGCCAGGCGCGCCGAATTTGCCGCGAAATTCCGGCGATTGTTTGCGGACTTCCAGCCAGTCGAAGAAGGCGTCGGGCGTTTCGAGCCAGATGGCGAACCAGCGAGCGATTTCGGCCTTTTCTTCGCGCTTGGGAGCGTCCACTTTCGAGTTGTGCGCGATCATCTCCGCCCGGCGACGCCCCAGGCGCGCCACTTCGCGCACCCGCTCGGTGGCGGCACGCTCCTTCAGCCCTTCGAATTTTCGCAGGAGCTCGTCCAGCCGGACGATGCACATTTCGGCCTCTTCGAGATCGCCGAAATGCAGCAGTTCCTTGAACTCTTCTTCGTAGCGCTCTTCCGTTTCTTCCCGCGCGGACCAGGCGATGCGCAGCCCCGCGTCTTTCAGCACGCTGGTGACGTAGTCGGGCGAGGTGCGCGCGCCGGCTCCCGCTTCGGCGACCACGCGGCGGCAAATCTCGCCGATTTCGGCCGGCGTGAAGCGCTCCTGCCCCAGTTCGCGCGCGATTTTCAGAATGACGGCCTTCTTGGTCGGCCCGTCATTTTTAGCGGCATGTTTTTTCTGAGGAGTGGCGCCCATAGGTCTAGTTTTTGCTCTTCTTGCCGCTCGGATCGCCCGCCTCGCTCTCCAGGGCGTGGCGCAAGCGATTCACAGCGCGGTCATGTTCCGCCAATGTCTTGCTGAAGTAGTGCCCGCCCTGCGCGTTGGCCACGAAATACAGGTAGTCGGTCTTGGCCGGCGCCAGCGCGGCCTGCAGCGAGGCCTCGCCCGGATTCGCGATGGGACCCGGCGGGAGGCCGCGGTGCTCGTACGTGTTGTACGGAGAATTGATGCGCAGGTCGGCGGGACGGACGTCGTGGTCCACGCGCCCGCTCAATTCGAACGCATACTGGATTGTCGGATCGCACTGCAGCGGGTAGCCCAGGTGCAGCCGGTTGTAGAACACCCCGGCGACAAGCGGCCTCTCCTGCGCGTTGGGCGTCTCGCGTTCCACCAGCGAGGCCAGAGTGACCACCTGCTCGAGCGACAATCCCTGCGGCACAGTCAGCGAATTGCCCGGATCGAGGCTGCTCCATACCGCGCGGAAATCCGCGACCATGCGTTTCACCACATCGTCGCACGTCGCATGGCGCGTGAATTCGTAGGTCGAAGGGAACAGAAACCCCTCCAGGCTCCGCGCGTGCGGCGCCAGGTCGGAGATCAGCGAGACGTCGTGCGCCGCGCCCAAAAACTGGTTGCGGGTGCAGAGGTGCTGCCGCTCCAGCTCGTTCGCGATGTCGTACATCGTCCAGCCTTCCGGAATCACCACGGTATGAACGAAAATGTGGCCCTTCGCGATCTTCCAGAAGACTTCGCGCGAGTTCATCGGCCGGTCGATCAGGTATTCTCCGGCCTGCATGGGTTCCTTGTGATGCCATTCGCTGAACAGCAGGAAGGCCAGGCGGTTGCGGATCACGTCGTCGTGAGACAGGATTCCGGCAATGCGCCAGCGCGAGGTGCCGTGCGGAATATCGACGTAGGTCTTGGCCGGCCGGTGGCCGCGATAGGGCTTGTCGATCTGGATTTCCAGCCATCCCGCGGCGGCGCCAATCGCCGCGATCACCAGGAGAGCGACCAGTCCTAGGCGTCGGATCATCGGTTATCGCGTCTCCGTTGCGGCCTGCGCATTCGGCTTGCCCCGCTCAAGATACTCGCGCAGCAGAATGGCCGCGGCTAGATCATCGAGCGGGCCGTCCTTTCGCCGCCGCGAACCGGAAGAGGACAGCTCAGCGGCAATTTGCTGCGCCTGCCAGGAGGTCAGCCGCTCGTCCACCAGCTCGGTTTGGATCCCGGTGGCTTCGCGCAATCGTGCCGCAAAACGTGCAGTTTCGGCTGCCATTTCGCCTGCTTCGCCGCTTAAATGCAAAGGGTGCCCCACAATCACCCGCCCCACGCGATTTTCCCTGCAAATTTGCCCCAGCCGCTTCAGATCCGTTCGGCGGTTCACGCGGAGAACAGTCGCCAGGGGCTGCGCCGTCAGCCCTAATTCATCCGAAAGCGCGAGACCAATCTTTCGCCGACCGTAGTCGATGGCCAGGATTCGCCGCGCTTTGGTTTCCCCAGTCACTGCGAAGACAGCCGCCCGGAGCGCCTAGCGGCTGGATGATGATTACTCCGCTTATTATACGCGTCCGCCGCAGCATATCGAAAACCCCAAGTGGCAGGTTGGTTCCAGTCCGGCACGGCTGCAGCACACTCATCAAGCCCAGGGCCAGCCACGCTAAAAGATTGCATGCCCGGGACTTCCCGGCGAGAACCAATGGATTCTGGACCGCGCTTCGGCGGTTCTTTGGGAGCATCGGCTACGGTTCGAACACCTGCACCGCAGCGGGGGCGCCGCTCGCTTCATTGATGAAGTAAAGGGCCGTACCGTTCGTCACGACGACGCCATGGGAGCCCAGTGTGCCGGTGCCGTCCGCATTGATGGAAAGGGCCGCGCTGATCGCGGTGTCGAGCGTCAGACCGCCCTGGCCGCTCACATCCTGTGTCCCGGTCAAACTTCCAGACGAAATCGAGGCAATCCCCGAGATATCGGGCACGGTGTTGTCGCCCGGTTCGCCGCTGCCGAAGAACAAGTTGCCCGAAAGCGAGCTGGTGCCGTAGGTCTCCGGCGGCTGCGTGGCCAGAACGCCAAAGCTCGCAGCCGAGTCCGTGCTGATGCAGAACCCGGAAACGCCGTCGAACGGATTGGTCAGATAGCAGACGGGCGAGGTAGCGCCATTCGCCCCCCCAATCCCCACTCGCCCCGAACCATTCTCAAAGCCGTAGGTCCCGGAAAGGCCCTGCTGGCTTGGCGTCCCTAAGGTGTAGTCGTAAAACGTTCCCGAAACCGTGCCAGTTGTCCCGGCAGGGCTCGATGTTCCGGGAGTGAAGGTGACCTGCCCGATGGAAGCTGACGCGGCTGTGGCCAGGCTTCCTGTCATGTGCAAGATGTAAGTGGGGGCGAGCGAGGACGCGCTGTATGAACTGGGCGACGCGATCAGCCGCCCGCTGGCTTCTTCGCCGAGATCGTAGCCAACGAAAAACAGCTCCGACGAGTTGATGATGTAGATTTCGCCGTGGGCCGTGTAGAAGGGCGCGCCGATTTGCAGGGTTGCCGTAGCCATGCCCGTCGCTGTGTATACGGGACTGGTTATGGTTCCGAACGAGGTCTGAAGGCCGGCGGTCACAAGCCCTCCACCGTCGTTGGCGTCGAAATTCGCGAGAGAAAAGCTCCCGCCGCTCTGGGCAAGCGTTCCAGCCGTAGCGAAGTGAGTGAGGACACCGGTGCTGTTCTCCCAGCCGTCCAATCCAAACCCATAATTCGGCGCCAGAGCGCTCAGCGAGAAAGCGAAGGGATCCTGCAGGCGCAGAATGCCCGCGGCGCGCTCCGGGGTGGCCGATTGCTGGTTAAAGAGGATGATGTCGCCCTTGGACGCTGTCCCGCCACTCACACCGCCGAGCGAGAACTGGAACGTGAATGTGGTGTCGAACTGGTCCGTCAGCACGAGACACCCGCGATTGTCCGGCCCAACGGAATACGAGCTGGCGGAGGGAAAGATCGACGCGCCCGCATAGGACATCTTCACAAAGGGATCGAATTGATCCGCGCCGCCGGTGATTTTGCCCGTGCCGTCCGCTCCAAAACTGGCGGCGAACAAAAGCGGCGTCCTCCCGTTCCCGATCCAGCCCTGCAGCATGATGGCGTACTCTCCCTTGAGCAGGCTTTCGTTCCCGCCCGGGCTGCAGGCGGTCGCTCCATCAAAGATGGTGAACGTGTCCGAATCGGTCTTGGTAGGATCGCTGATCGAGACGGCTGTGATCGTCGGGGTGTTATTCGGCGCGGCGGGAACGCTGGCGGGAGGCAGGTATTGGACGTTGTACGGATTCGCCCCGGAGAGCGTGCCGCAGGCCGGGGAGCACGCCGCTCCGTTCGCGGTCAAGGTCCAGGTCACGCCCTGGTTGGCTGGGTCGTCCTGCACGGCGGCAGTGAATGAAGCGCCAAACGTGTTGTAGCTTTCGCTGATGGCGGCTACTTCCGTGACCTTTTTCTGCATTTGCACGGATATCGCCAGAACGGTGATCGGGAGTGATGCGGATTGCGCGGGATTCGTTGTCGTTGTCGCGATCACATACACAGTAATATTTGCCGATGGAGGCGTCGATGGCGCAGTGTACGTGACGGCGGCACCGGTCTGATTCGTCAGCGTCCCACACGCGTTCCCGTTGCAGTTTGTGCCGGTGAGCGACCAGTTCACGGTCAGGTTGTCGAGGCCATTGTTCGAAGCCGTTGCGGTGACATTGACCGTTTGGCCCGCTTCAATCGCTTGCGGGCTGGTCGGGCTGGTGATCGCTACCGTCACATTGGGCCCCGCGCTGCCACAACCTGCCGCCAGAACGCTTACTAAGAGCCCTGCTCCTGCACACGCCAACATGACTCTGCGTTTCATCGACACACCTCCTGGATCGGGCAGCGGCAGTAATCCGAGCGAGGACGGAAGGTGAGCATGGCTGGGCCCGTTTGTGGACACAATACCCGCCGTCACTTGAGCGGGTGATGCACGATACCCACGTAAGGGGCGTCGCGGCCCGCAATGTTAACGAGGCAGGTGACTAACGGGAAGAGACATTCGGGTGGGGGCGAGTCAAAACGCCAACTTGGACGATGCTTCGGGTTCATTGTCGACTGCTGCTCGCTCGCGGGCGGGCAGGCGGCGATCGTTGTGAGTCACGGAGGGGCGGCTAATGCGTTTGCAACGCACGGCCGCGCTCGCCGCTCTCCCACGCGCTCCACACGCCGAAAGCTTTCATCTCCTGTGCAAGCCCGGTGCGCTGCAGCAACTGCTCGATCTGCGCGCGCGTTTGCCGCGGGGCGACGCGCCTTGCGCTGTTGGCCAGGGCGTAGGCAGTCAGCGCGGCGACGGCCACCTGCTTCTTGAGTGCGGGAATGTCGACTTTGTCATAGGTATCGGAAAACGCGTGGTAGTTCAGCATGTAGTCGTCCGGCTCTTGATTGGCCACAAGCGTGGGCACGCCCTCCAGCAAGAAATCGAAATTATCCGTATCCATCCCGGCGTCCAGGGTGAAACTCGTGATGCCCAGCCGGCGCAACGGTTCGAGATCCTGGCGAACCGCGGCCAGTGCGTCCCTTCGGCCGCCCAACGAGTAGCCCGTCACGCGGCCATCGCCGCCGTCGAAGATGACCGCCGCGACCATATGATTCAGTTCGTGACGATGCGCGCGCGCGTACGCCCACGAGCCCAGCATGCCCTGCTCTTCGCCGGTGAACAGCGCGAAGCGGATCGAACGCCGCGGCAGGCTTCCGGAAGCGCGCAGCGCGCGCGCCGCGTCGATCACCATGGCCGCATTGCAGCCATCGTCCAGCGCGCCGGTGCCCAAATCCCAGGAATCGAGGTGCGCTCCGAGCAGGACGTAATCGTCCGGCGTTTCGCTTCCGCGAATCTCCGCGACCACATTTTCGGACTCGACCGGCCCGCTCACCTTGTTCGGCATATCGAAGTTGACGCGCACCGGCTCGCCCGCTGCCAGGAACCGCGCGATGCGCAGCGCGTCTTCCCGCGCCACGATGGCTTGCGGCAGGGCTTCCAGCTTGCCGCCCATGGTGTTGGTATGCCGATAAAGCAGCATGTCCGGGCGGGTCGACATCCAGAAAATCGCGGCGGCGCCCGCTTGGACGGCGCGCGCGATGATTCCCGGCCCGATCGCATATTCGTTCGCGAGGTCGTTCCAGGTGGCCAGGATCTTCGAATGCACCAGCACGATCGCGCCACGCGCGGCATCGCCCGCCTTGGCAAAACCCGCCGCATCGCCGTCGCCCACGTCGACGATATCCGCCGTGATACCGCCCTGCGGCGTGGGCGGCGACCATCCGGTGGACACCAGCCGCACGGGGAACGGCACCGGCGCCAGCACCTCGACGCGGGTTTTGCCTTCCGCCCAACCCTCCGGAATGGTGAACTTTTCGGTGTGCACTTCGTCCACGCCGGCATTGCGGAAGGCCTCGACGGCCCAGCCCACGGCCTTGTCCGCCGCTTGCGAGCCGGTGACGCGCCCGCCGATGGTGTCGGCCAGATAGCGCAGATTTTCGGCCAGAGGCGAAGGGCCTTCCGCGCTGCGAATCACCTGCGGCGCGATTTCCGAGCACGATTTCCCCGGGGCGCACACGGCGCCGCCCGAAGGCGGCTTCAGCTTCGACAGTGGCGTCCCTTGCCTGGGTATGATTTGCGCGCCCGCCGCGCCGGCGAACGCCAGGAGGAAACCTAACAGAACGGCACGTTTCATCTTCCGCGAACCCCGCAGTGTTCTTGTCTGTCGGATTATATCCGCAACGCAGCACGGCGCGCGTGGAGAACGGCTGATGGGAAAGTGCTTCTCGTGTCTAGGGCGCGCATCGGGGACGCCCCCTGGTTTCCGCACAACGTGCTACTCATTGCATCACACATTCACATGTGTGAGAATATGGAGATCAAAGAGAGGTACCGCATGCCCACCAATCTCGATATCGACGACGCTCTGATCGAGCAGGCGCAGAAGCTGGGCCGCCACAAAACCAAGAAAGAAACAGTAAATGCGGCGCTCGCCGAATACGTCCGGCGCCGCAAGCAACAGAGGATCATTTCGTTGTTCGGGACAGTGGAATACGATTCCCGCTACGATTACAAGCGAGAGCGCCGCGCGAAACGCTCGTGAACGTCTTGATCGATACCTCTGTTTGGTCCCTGGCATTCCGCCGGAAGACTGCGGACCTCACTTCCACAGAAAGAGCGCTGGTTCTGGAATTGACGGAATTAATCGGAGAAAGCCGCGCGCGGATCATCGGCCTCATCCGCCAGGAACTGCTCTCGGGGATCAAACGAGCCGCTCAGTACGAGGAACTCCGCAATGCTCTTGCCCCGTTTCCCGACGAACCGGTCGATACGCCGGATTATGAAGCCGCGGCAAAGGCCGGCAACGATTGCCGCGCGAAAGGAATTGTTGTTTCCGTTGTGGACATCCTGATTTGCGCGGTCGCTGTGAAGCGCGGCTGGCCCATTTTCACCACCGATCCCGATTTCAAGAATTACGCCAAAGTTCTTCCCCTTACGCTGCACTCGCCGCGGTCCTGAGCCACATTCGCGTCCATGCAGTCCGGTTACGTCGCGTTCCGAAAACGTCGTTACTATTATCGAACAGTGCGGGAAGGTTTTGTGAGCCGGCCCCTACCCACTTCGTAAAATAGATTTTCATCGATTGCGGAGTAAAGTCGTGTCCAAATGGGATCGAATCTCGGTCAGATTCGTAGTCAGCCTGCTGGCCGTCGGCGTCTACGTGTATCTGTTCGGGACTCAGAACGCGGCCGCTTTGATGTCGCGCTACGAATTCCGAAATATGCCCGAGGCAAAAGCAACCCCTGTGCCGCTTAGGAATCTGTCGATTTCGTCAGCGCCGCACGCGAGGCTGTCTCATTGCGGATATGAATTCGAATTGCCATGGGACGACGTCGACGAGCAGAAGAGCAGAAGCAAGGGGACGATAAGTGTCACCGTCTTTCGTTCCGGCGACGCGTTCTGGGTTTCGTGCTTCCCGGCCAAGGATTTCGTTAACGGCGTCATGATGATGTCTCATCTCGACGCCCCAACTTTTGCCCGTGTGTACGGCGAAGGGGCAGCCGAGTCGGACTATGATTTCTATCGCCTCATGCTTTCGATGACGCCAGCCAGCATAAAACCGTTCGAGTCGCGTTCCAGAGCCGTTCGCGATATGACACTGCTCACCATGAAAATCATCGCCATGCCGAAGGCTGATTCGGGGCTCTTCTCGGTGCAGACGCCGCATTTCAAGGGCTTTCAATTCGGTGATCCGGCCGCTCACCCTCGACGAATTAGCGATGAACTCTACGCCGACGACGGCGGCGTCGACCTGATCTTCTTCCAACACAACTCGGCTCCGGCGATTACTCAGCCGCAGATCAATCGCGTCCTCGAAAGCGTTAGACGAACAGGGCCACCTTCGCGGTAGATGAGCTTCCGGGGGGCACGGGATGCCGCTGACCGATCATTGCGACCTTCCGAATTGATGTAAGCTTCGTTGATTCCTATGCTGACTTACGTTGCATTGCTGCGCGGGGTGAATGTGGGGCAGAACGTGCTGAAGATGGAGCGGCTGAGGGAATTGTGCGGGCAGCTCGGCATGAAGAACGTGCGCACGTACGTGCAGAGCGGCAACGTTGTGTTCAATGGGGCCGGTACCGCGCCCAAGTGGGCGCAGGCGCTCGAACGCAAGTTGGCCGGCGAAACGCGCCTGCCCGTCACCGTGCTGGTGAAGACAGCGGCAGAAATTGCGGGCGTGCTGGCGGCCAATCCGTTCCTGAAAGAAAAGGGAATCGACGCAACCAGACTGCACGTCACCTTTCTGCAGCAAGCGCCGGCGAAAAGCGCGGTCGAGGCGCTGGCTAAGATCAAAGCCGGGGCGGACCGCTTCCGCTGGTTGGGGACCGAGATCTATCTGCACTGCCCGGAAGGATACGGCGGCTCGAAGCTTTCGAACATGGCGATCGAGAAGGTGTTGGGCGTGCGAGCGACGACGCGGAACTGGAACACGGTGACGAAATTGTGCGCCATGTGCGGGGAATGAAGCGTCGCCCGAGGTTGGCGTGATGTTGGTCACAGGCGAGCAGTAAAGTTGAGTACCAGGACCAGACAAAAAAGCGAACAATAAGCGAAAATAAAACACTCCAATCTGTATCCATCAATTTAAGTCATGTTATTGATTCCGCAGAACTTTTGATGGGCACGCGTGCCCATCAAGGACCTACTCCGTGAGGCATTCGCTTTTGTTTCGCTAACGGCTGGTCGAACTGTCATTGGAAAGCGCGATGCTCCCCCGCACTCAAGTGCGGGGCTGACACGAAAACCATCTCCCGCGCTCATGGAAGCGCCAACCGAGGCTGCCGGCGGCAATCTGAAGGGGGATTCTAGAACAGGCCGGCCTGGCGAGTGTTGGCGCGGGGGGTGCCTTCGAAGGGCAAGCCGAAATGCTTGTAGGCGAGGGGGGTGGCGACGCGGCCACGCTGGGTGCGGTCGAGGAGGCCCAGTTGCATGAGGTAGGGCTCGTAAATCTCCTCGATGGCGTCTTCATCCTCGCTGAGGGAAGCGGCAATGGTGTTCAATCCCACGGGGCCACCGGAATATTTCTGGATGATGGTGAGCATCAAATTGCGGTCGACGTCGTCGAGGCCGTGCTCGTCAACGCCGAGCATGGCCAGGGCATCGCGTGCGACGCCGAGGGTAATATGTCCCTGGGCGCGCACTTCGGCGTAGTCGCGGACGCGGCGGAGCAAGCGGTTGGCCACGCGCGGTGTGCCGCGGCTGCGGCGGGCGATTTCCGAGGCGCCTTCCTCGTCGACCGCAATGCCAAGAATTTTCGCGGAGCGCTGCACGATGCGCAGCAAGTCCTGAGGCGTATAGAACTCAAGCCGGTGGACGATGCCGAAGCGGGAGCGCAGCGGAGCCATGATGAGGCCCGCGCGGGTGGTGGCGCCCACCAGCGTGAAGCGATTCAGCTGATAGGGGTGAACGCGCGCGCCCGGGCCCTGGCCGATGATGAGGTCGACGCGAAAGTCCTCCATCGCCGGGTAGAGAATTTCCTCGAGGGCGGGCTGCAGGCGATGAATCTCGTCGAGAAAAAAGAAATCGCGGGGATCGAGCGAAGTGAGGATCGCGGTCAGATCCCCTTTTTTCTCCAGCAGCGGGCCCGAACTGATCTTGATGTGCGAGCCCATTTCGTTGGCAAGGATCTGCGCGAGGGTGGTCTTGCCCAATCCCGGCGGGCCATAAAGCAGGACATGATCGAGCGATTCGCCGCGCGCGCGGGCAGCCTGCACGGCAATTTGCAGGTTTTCTTTGACGCGGTCCTGGCCGATGTAGTCGTCGAACTGGGCGGGGCGGACGCTGGCCTCGATGCGCGCGTCTTCGTCGAACGCGCGGCCGGAAACGATTCGATTGCGCAGGTCTTTCATTCGCTCCTAGCATCCCGAGGGCAACGTTCATGCCAGCTTCAGGGGCTAAAGCCCAACTGAAACAGGGACTCTTCACGTCGGAGCTAAAGCTCCGGCCCCCTAAGAATCACACACCGATCTTCTGCGGCGCACCAACTCGAAGAGCGATCATTCGCTCGAAACGGCGCGGGCGCTCTTCTGCATGGCCGAGCCGCCCAGAATCTGCAGCGACCCGCGCAGCAGATTCTCGAAATCCGCGCCCGCCGAGGCGCGCGCTTTCTCGATGGCCTTCTCGACCGAACGCTCATCATAACCGAGATTGACCAGCGCCGAAGCCACATCGGATTCGAGCTGCGAGCGCGTGGCGGGCTTGCCGGTTTCGGGGACGTCGATGGCGACCAGCTTGTCGCGCAGCTCGACCACGATGCGTTCGGCGGTCTTGCGTCCCACGCCAGGAATGCGCACGAGCTGGGCGAAATCGCCTTTGCGAATGGCGGGAACGAGATCGTCGATGGCCATGCCGGAAAGAATTTTCAGAGCGAGCGAAGGGCCCACGCCGGAGGCGGAAATGAGCAGCTCGAAACAATGCTTTTCGCGCGCGGTCAGGAAGCCGTAAAGGGCGAGCGCGTCTTCGCGCACGTGCGTATAGGTGAGCAGGGTAGCTTCCGTTCCGAGCGGGCCCAAGCCGGCGAAGGTGGAGAGCGGGATTTGCACTTGATAACCGACGCCGCCGACTTCGAGCAGCACTTGACTGGGGCGTTTGTCGACGAGCTTGCCGCGCAGGGATCCGATCATGTCGAGCGCCCGCCGTGCGGGCAGGGAGGGATTATTCCTGAGCGGCGCGAGGGTGTCAAACGAAGCGGCAGCGCAGAGGTTGAAACCCACCCGGGACGGGCGGGCGAATTTCCTGCGGAACAGCAAGAAAAAAGCAGATCCCTCACCGCCGTTCGCAGATTCTGGAGGCAAGGAAGCAGGGAGGCCAGGAGGCAAGGAGAGGACGCGGGCACGACAGGCCACGCGCCTACGTGGCAGGAAGAGAGATTCTTCGGGCGATAAGACGGCCCTCAGAATGACAGCGCGGAGTGGCGAACGGCTGGCGCGAACAGCGCAAGAAACAAACAAAACGAGGTCGTTATGTCGGAGCTGAAGAGTCTGTGTGACAACCGGGCGAACCCATGTCCCAGCGGCCAAAGCCGAAAACATTCTAGGCCACTTACGGCACGACTGAAGTCGTGCCCTGACACGAAGACCGTCTTCTCACACAGGCTCTGAAGCCTGCCTGTCGGCAGACAGGCTCCGACCCCTAAGAATCTTCCAACGAATTTTCGGACGACTTTGCGGCGCGTTCGGGACGCGTTCGAGCTACTCGGGCATGAGGAAGAGGGCGGTGGGCGAGAGCCGGACATGCCAGGGCTGGGGCCGGTCGCGGAAGCGTTCCCACTTCTCCTTGAAGACTTCCGCTTGCAGATCGAACTCCGGAAGATCGTTACGCGGCTGCGCCTCCCGGGATTGCTGAAGCGGGACGGCGGCGTGTTCTTGCCCGCGACCGCGCGTTTCCGGGGGACGCAGGCTCACGAACAAAGTGATGCGAAAGGGCGTTTCGGACGAGCGCACCAGCCAGCAGGGGAAGACATTTTCGGCGGAAGCGCCGGGCGTGGCGGACTCGACGAAATCGATATGATGCGCGCGTATGCCGACGCAGACAGGCGCCTGCCGAATGGTTCGGGCGACGCAGACGCGAATGCCCCAATCGGCAGCTTCGACTTCGTGCGGGGAAAGGGGTCTGGCGCGGCAAATATTCTTGCAGCCGGTCAAGCGAGCGACTTCGGCGCTGGGCGGGTGGCGAAAGATTTCCTCGATGTCTCCCGAGGCAGCGGCGCGGCCGCGGGAAATCACCAGCAAGCGCCGGCACAGCCGATAAGCCTCTTCCATGCTGTGCGTGACGAGAAGAGACGGCCGGCCATAGTCGGAAAAGGTCTGCTGGAGCTGCGCCTCGATCTGGCCGCGCAGGTAGGTGTCCAGCGCGGAGAGGGGCTCGTCGAGCATGAGCGCTTCGGGATCGACGGCCAGGGCGCGCGCGAGGGCCACACGTTGCTGCTCGCCGCCGGAAAGCTCGCGTGGATAACGATGCTCGAGTCCCGCGATGTGCGTTTGGCGCGTGACCGCGGCCAGGCGCGACTGGCGCTCCGCGAGAGGCAAATGGCGCAGTCCAAAAGCGATATTTTCGGCCACGGTACGGTGCGGGAACAATGCGAAATGCTGAAACAGCAGACCGACGCGGCGGGAGCGCGCGGGCACGTCAATTTTGCGAGCGGAATCGAAGAGGACGCGGTCGCGCAGCGTGATGCGGCCGCGATCGGGAGCCTCGAGGCCCGCGATGCAGCGCAGCAGCATGCTCTTTCCCGCACCGGATGGCCCGAGAATTCCAAGCGGGGCGTCATCCTGAACCTGGAAAGCAACGTCGAGGGTGAACTCGGGCAATTGCTTGGCGACTTGGATTTCCATGGGCACGTCAGCGGCGAACCTGCTGCGCGGATTCGATAGCGGGCTGGCCGGAACGCCGAAGGAGGACACGGCCATTGTTTCGACGGGCGAAGCCGCGCGCATTGGTCCAGTAATACAGCAGCGCCAGGAGAGCCAGGGAGATAACGACGTCTACAGCGCACCAAGCCAGGGCGCTGCGGATCTCGTCCGCCTCGACGGCGAAGTAAATGGCGATGGGGATGGTCGCGGTGCGGCCGGGAATATCGCCGGCGAGCATGAGGGTCGCGCCAAATTCACCGAGAGCGCGCGCGAAGGAGAGGATCACGCCCGCCAGAATACCCGGCCAAGCAAGCGGGAGAGAAATTTCGCGGAAGACGCGCCACTCGGAGGCGCCGAGCGTGCGGGCGGCCTGCAGCACATGCCGGTCGACCTGTTCGAGCGCGGCGCGCGCGGTCAGATACATCAAGGGAAACGCGACGACCGTGGCGGCGATCACCGTGGCCGGCCAGGAAAAGACGACGCGGGCTCCGAAATGAAGGAGCGCCTTGCCCAGCGGGCCATTGCGTCCAAAGAGCAGGAGGAGAAAAAATCCGACTACGGTGGGAGGAAGCACGAGCGGCAAGAGAAAAATGCCGTCGACAAAGGCGATGACCGGCCCGCCGCGGCTTTCGCGCCAGGCCGCGGCGATCAAACCGAGGACGGCGGTGATCAGCGTGGCGGTGACGCTGGTGGCCAGGGAAATCCAAATGGGAGACCAGTCCATTGCCACACGATTGTAGCCGGATCAGGCTTCGGTGGCTCGCGTTTCGATGACAGGAATGGACGGACCTGCGCGCGCGAAAAGAACACAACGCAAAGGCTGAGGGCGGGTCTGAGACCCGCCCCTACTGAGAACTACCGAAGATAGTGGACACACCGCAGCGTTCGGGGGTGACCGCCGTTCGGGCGCCGAGATTCTTCGTCGTCGCAAAACCGCCCGATTTTCGCGCGGGCTATCTCTTCAGGCGCGAAAACCGTGCTGCTCCTCCTCAGAATGGCACGCGCGCAAGTGTCACGAGATCCGCTACTGTTGCGGCTTGGGCTGCTGTGGCTGCCCCTGAGGCGATTGCGGTTTGGGCTGCTGCGGCTGCGGCTTCAGCGAGCCCGGCGGCTGGGGCGCGCCGGGATTGGACTGGTCCTGCGGCAGCATCGTTTTCAGCTCGGGATAATCGTTGCTCATGTCCTTCAGCGTGTCGAGAGCAGCGCTTCGCTCGATTTCCGCTCCAGCCTCTTGCGACTGCTGCATCACGACAGGAAGGTTTTTGACCATCTGTTGTCCCACGGGCGACTCGTAGAACTGGATCATGCCCTGGAGTTCCTGCAGGGAGAAGTGCTGGGCGTAGATGGGCACCTGTGCGTCTTCGATACGGTTGGCCGGGGCGCGCGAGCTGAGCTTCTGGTTGAAGTCATCCATGAATTTCTGCAGGCGATCGGCGGGCAGCTTGCGGCTCATAATGCTCTTCACTTGGGTCGAGATGACCTGGGTCATGTTGTCGCCCATCTTGGACGATCCGGTAATGTCCATGAGATGGCGGATAGCTTTCTCCTTGGCGGGATCGACCGGTTGCACGGCGGGCGCCGCGGGAGTGGAGCTCGCCGGCTGGGCGGCCGACGATGCCGGCACGCCCGGCTGATAATGCAGGGGCCGCGTTTGCGGCTGAACCTGCGCGATGGCCGAGGCCGCCAGGAACAGACCGGCGGCGATTGCTGTGAAACGAAAATTCATGATTTTCTCTCCTGGGGGGCCGGCGTTGAATCGTCGATTTTCATCATAGCGGAACTGCTGGCCCACGTCACTTCCCGCTTTGTACAGTGCGCCGGTAATCCGCCCAGCCATTCCGTCTGCTAGCTGGCCGTTTTGCGACTGCCTGTGATAGTTTCGACGTTAGCTGCTGCCCGTCCGTTGCGCCGGCGGGAACGATTCCAATCCCACAAGGAAAGGTTCGGGTGAATGGACGACCAGAAGTGCACCCGCGGCACAAGCTCCCAGTTCGAGGACGCGCGGCGGGAGATGGTTGCCCGGCAGATCCAGGAACGCGGGATCCGCTCGGAGCGGGTGCTGGAGGCGATGCGCGCGGTCCCAAGGCATCTGTTCGTACCCGCCGAGTACGTCAGTGCGTCCTATACGGACGAACCGCTGCCTATCGGAGAGGGACAAACGATTTCGCAGCCTTTCATGGTGGCGGCCATGGCGGAGGCGCTGTTGCTGGAGGGCTCGGAACGCGTGCTGGAAGTTGGGGCGGGATCGGGATACCAGGCCGCGGTGCTGTCGCTGCTGGCGCGCGAGGTGATTGCGGTCGAGGCGCAACCTGCTCTGGCGGAAACGGCGCGGGGACGGCTGGCGCGGCTGGGCTACGCGAAGGTGCGCGTGGAGCAGGGAGACGGCTCGCGGGGGTGGCCCGCCAGCGCGCCGTATGAAGGCATTCTGGTGACGGCGGCTGCGCCCGCGGTGCCGCCGCCGCTTATCGAGCAACTGGCGCAAGGAGGCCGTCTGGTGATTCCCGTCGGAGCGGCGGACCATCAGGAATTATTACGGATCACGAAGCGGGCGGCTGGAAATTCCACGGAGTCTCTCTACGCCTGCCGTTTCGTGCCGCTGGTGGGACACTACGGTTGGGGCGGGACACAGGCGCAGCGCGGATGAGCGACCAGCGGCCCGAGCTCTCGATCGTGATCCCGGCGTACAACGAAGAGAAGCGCTTGCCCACGGCACTGGCGCGCATCCAGGATTATTTTTCGGCGAAAGAGAGCGGGTTGGACGGCATCGAAATCATCGTTGTGGATGATGGTTCGACCGATTCAACCGCAACGATCGCCGCGGAATGGTCGCGCCGCATGCCCTGCCTGCGCGTCGTTGCGAACGGGCCGAACCGCGGGAAAGGCTACAGCGTGCGGCACGGCATGCGGGAAGCGCGCGGGCGCATCGGCCTGTTCACGGATGCGGACCTTTCTTCACCGATTCAGGAGTCGGCCAAGCTGCTGGCCGCCATTGCGGCGGGAAACGATGTAGCCATCGGGTCGCGGGCCGTCGACCGCACGCTGATCGAGGTGCACCAATCCCCCTACCGCGAACTGGCCGGAATCATTTTCAACGCCTTCGTGCGGCTGTTCACGCTGCTGCCGCTTGAGGACACGCAGTGCGGCTTCAAGGCCTTCGTGCTCGAGCGCTCGCGGATCGTATTCGAGCAGCAGCGCATCGAGCGCTTCGGCTTCGATCCGGAAATTCTCTTTCTGGCCAAACGCCACGGCCTGCGCATCGCGGAAGTGCCGGTGCGCTGGGCGCACGATCCGGCGACGAAGGTGCACGTCGTGCGCGACAGCGTGCAGATGTTCGGCGACCTGATTTACATCCGCTGGAACTGGCTGCTGGGCCGCTACCCGCTCGAGCGGCGCCGCGAGGAACGAATCGCGGAACGGCCCTGAACCGAACGCGATTCGATCCGGGTGCGAACACCTATTTCTTCATCCCGCCCATTCTGTGCTCAGCCGTCGGCGGCAGATGGCCGTTCAGGCGCAGGTACATGGCCTGGGCGCTGTAGTGGTCGAACAGGTCATCGGTCAAGCTGATCATCATGAAGGCTTTGGTGACCTTGCGTCCGCCGAAGAAAGGCACGGTCTGAGTCAAATCGGAGTCGTTCACCTTGTCCAGCGCGGTCGAGCAGTAGCTGAAGGAATTTTTGAGCGCGTCGACCAGTTGCGCTTTGGGATCGGTGTCCGCCAGCTTGCCGTGCGACGGGGCGGGCACGCCCGAAACCCGGGAGCAGAGGAAATCGTTGGACTCGGCGATGTGCATGATGAGATGCCCGAAGGTCATCTGCGCGGGCGTGGGATGATAGCTGTACTTATCCGCGGGCATTTCTTCCGCCGCGGCGATCATGATTTTGCCGTGGCGCGCGACGATGGCGCGCACCGCGTCGGAAACGGGATTGCTGGCGCTCTGCCGGTTGCGGCCGAAAGAGAGGCAGGGGATCAGCAGGAAGGCAGCGAGGATAGCGACGACGGCTTTGAGCTTCATGAGTCCTCCGGTGAACTGCGGGAAACAGGATAGTCCCGCGAAGGGTTGAGGGACAAGGCACAGGGGGCGAAACTTTATTTCACAAAGTACTTGACATGAGTCGGTGCCTACCGCTAGCGTGACATTATGCCCGGTCAAGAACCCTGGCCCGAACCGACTCACCCGGTCGCCCTCGACGATCGCGCGCGCGACAACCTGCGTTTCATCCGCGAGACCATGGAGCGGGCCGGGTCGTTCACCGCCGTGCCGGGCTGGGGCGGGGTGGCTATCGGGATTACGGCGTTGGGCGCCGCGGCAATTGCGTCGTTCCAGGATACACGCCTGGCCTGGCTGGTCACATGGATGCTGGAGGCCGCGATCGCCATCGGCATCGCGTCCTGGACGACATTTACCAAAGCGCGGCATTCGGGCGCGTCGCTGTTTTCTGGGCCGGGGCGGCGCTTCGTGTACAGCTTCGCGCCGCCGATTTTTGTGGGCGCCCTGTTAAGCATCGTGCTGGTGCGCGAAGGGCTATTCGGGAGCATTCCCGGAATGTGGCTGCTGCTCTACGGGACAGCGGTGGTCACGGGCGGGGCATTTTCGATCCGCGTGGTGCCTTTGATGGGGCTGTGTTTCATGGTGCTGGGCGCGGTGGCGCTGTTCTCGCCAGCCAGCTGGAGCAACATCCTGCTGGCGGTGGGGTTCGGCGGATTCCATATCCTCTTCGGAGGAGTGATTGCGAGGAAGTATGGTGGCTAGGTCCAACGCGGCCCGCGCGCAGCGGGACGAAAAGCAGCGGGAAGAGAAATCGAGAAAGGTGACGGCACCCGCGCTTTCCGAAGCGCCGGCGGCGAATCTCGACCGGGTGATTCACGAGCGCACGCGGCTGGCCATCGTGAGCGCGCTGGCGGTGAGCAATTCGCTGACTTTCCGGGAGCTGAAGCAGCTGCTGGGGGTGAGCGACGGAAACTTGAGCGTGCACGCGCGGAAGCTGGAGGATGCGGGCTACGTGGCCTGCGCAAAATCGTTTGCCAACCGGCTGCCCAAGACAGAGTACCGCTTGACGCCGTCGGGTCGGCGCGCGCTGGAGAAATACCTGGATCACATGGAAGCGCTGATCCGTGCCACGCGCGAGAGGTAGAAGCGCGTTTTGGATTTTGTTTTGGAATTTCTAATGAAGTGGATCGCGGCAACGCACCGGAAAGGGTAATTGGATACCAAGTCCTCATATGAACAAGAGCCATTTGAGTGTTGTTCCGGATTCGAAATTGCACGTGGCCATTCTTCTGGATGGGAACGGGCGCTGGGCCGCTTCGCGGGGCTTGGCGCGCTCGGAAGGGCACCGCGCGGGTGTGGCTGCCGTGCGCCGGGTGGTGCACGCCGCGCCGTCGCTGGGCATCGGCACGCTCACGCTCTACGCGTTTTCCTCGAACAACTGGGAACGCCCGGCGAGCGAGGTGATGTCGCTGCTGGGATTGCTGGAGGAATTTCTGCTGGGCGAGGCGTCGGAATGCGCGAAGGAAAGCGTGCGTATCCGCGTGATCGGGCGGCGGGACCGCGTTCCGCCGTCGCTGGTCAGCGCGATTCAATTCGCCGAGCGCTCCACCGCAGCGGGGCGCAAACTCGATTTGCGCATCGCGCTGGACTACTCTTCGCGCGAAGCGATCCTGCGCGCGGCCTGCTGGATGCTTTCCAGTCTGGAGGTTTCCGAGCGCGAATTCGCCCGGCGGCTGGGCGAGGTGACGAACTCGGAAGGGCCGGCTGCCGACGTGGACCTGCTGATCCGCACCGGAGGCGAACGGCGCCTGAGCGATTTCATGCTGTGGGAATGCGCTTACGCCGAACTGTTTTTCACGCCGCGCATGTGGCCGGACTTCGATACCAAGGACCTGGCGGACGCGGTCGAGGACTTTCTAGGCCGCGAGCGGCGTTTCGGCCGCCTGCCGGAAGCCGCGGCAAGCTAGGACAACCACGGTCCGGGCGGCAGTCCCTGTTCATTGCCGAAGCGCGCGCGAGAGGAGCATTCCCATGAGGCGGATCTGGTTCCGAGAGTCGGGATGGTTTTACCGGCCGGTTGCATGGCCGGGCTGGCTCGCCGTCGTTTTGACCTCGCTGTTTTGCCTGCAAGTGTTTGTGGCCATCGATCGCCATTCGCATTCCGCCTCGGATACGCTGTACGGAATCTTCCCGTACTGGGTTTGCGCGTGCACGCTGCTGGCCTGGGTGGCTTCGCGTACTTCACACAAACTGACCCGCTGACGTTGCGCCGCGGGCATTGCCTGTGGAGGTTAGATGGTTTCGTCGCCTGAAATCGAACGAGCATCTGCGAGGACCGGCAGCGCCATCTGGTGCGCCTGGATGGCCGCGGTTCCAGCGGGAATGATTCTTTACGGAATGGTTGCAGACTCGCCGTTTGTGGCAGCGATGCAGCGCGACCGTACTTTCCTTGCTTGCTGGATCGGCGTGCAGGTGGGAGCGCTGATCACTGGCGCGGTGGTTGTCGCTGGTGGCGCGCCACTCGCGTGGTCGCTGCTGCGCGATGGTGTGTCGAACCGCCGGCCCGGCATTCTGCTGGGATTTTGCTTGCCGATCGCGGCTGTTGTTGCACTGGCCGGCTGGGTGGCCGCCATTGCGGTTTGGACCGGAGGTCACTGGGCAGCCCTGCCCTGGACCGTTCAGTTCGCGAATCCCGGCTGGCCCTCGGAGGCTTTCCGCTGGATTACCGGCTCGATTACGGCAGCGCTGATGATTCTTGCATTCGCGAGCGCGGCTTTGAGCGTCGCGCAAATGCTGCGCAGGAGCCAAATCCTCCAAGTGCGGGTTTCCGTGCCTGGGGCGAAGTTGATCCTGGCGCCAGTGCGTTTCGCCAATTTCCTCGCGCCGTTCGCTGCGGCCGGATTCGCGGTGATGTTCGTCAGCGTAGCGGCTTGGGGATTCGAGGCCAGCCGCAACGCGGCATTCCATGCGCGTCTCGGCCCACTTGGTTTGACGAGCGCCGTCAGCTGGCTCCTCAGCACGGCACTTTTTGCTCTTGCTGCCATCGTTTCAATTCGCAGCGCCCGTTCGCTCCTACAAACCTGAGCGGTATCCCGCATGCGCTTGCGGTAACCAATTCCTGTTGCGCAAAGTCCAACTAGAATACCGGGCGGGTTCTTGCGCGTGAGAGCGTGCGTTCGTATACTGGCCGCCGCCCGGCGGGTGTGGACGTGCATGCTCGACGCGCGGCCGGGCCGGTTTGCGCGCGCTCGGAAAGAGTGCGCGAAGCCCAGGGAGGTGGTATGTCTGCGGTCACTGCCGATGAGCTGAACGTCTATCGCTCCGCGGATGCGCGCTTCGAGGCGGCCGCGCAAAAGCTCGGGCTCGAAGAGGGCGTCTACCGGTATCTGAAATATCCCAGCAAAGAAATCACGGTGTACGTTCCGGTGGCGCTGGACAACGGCAAGCTGGAAGTATTCATCGGCTACCGCGTGCTGCATTCCGCGGTGCGCGGGCCAGGCAAGGGCGGCATCCGCTTCGCGCCGAATGTCTCGATTGACGAAGTGCGCGCGCTGGCCGCTTGGATGACCTGGAAATGCGCGGTGGTGAGCATTCCCTTCGGAGGCGCGAAGGGCGGGATCATCTGCGATCCGACCAAGCTCTCGCGCAGCGAACTGGAGCGCATCACCCGCCGCTACACCGCCGAATTGTGCGAATGGTTCGGACCGGAGCGCGATGTCCCCGCGCCCGACCTGGGCACCAACGAGCAGACCATGGCCTGGGTGATGGACACCTACTCGATGCACGTGCGCCAGGCCACTACCGCCGTGGTCACCGGGAAACCGCTCGATTTGGGCGGCTCACAAGGACGCCGCGAAGCGACCGGCCGCGGGCTGATGCTCTGCTGCAACAAAGCCATTCACAAGCTGGGCATGTACAGCCAGAACTGCCGCGTCATCATACAGGGTTTTGGCAATGTGGGCTCGCAAGCCGCTCTGTTGATGCACGAAGTGGGATTCAAGATCATCGGGATCGCCGACATCTACGGCGGTCTCTACAATGAAGGCGGCCTGGATATCCCCAAGATCGCCGAATGGGTTTATACCCAGCGCAAACCGCTGCCCGATTTTCCGGGCGGAGGTGAGAAGACGAGCGCGCAGGAGATTCTGTTTCGCCCGTGCGACATTCTGGTTCCCGCCGCAACGGAGAACCAGATCACCACGGAAAATGCTGCGCGCGTGGAGTGCAAGATACTGTGCGAGGGCGCGAACGGGCCGACCACTTCATATGCCGACCCGATCATCGAGAAAAAAGGTATTTTCGTGATCCCGGATATTCTAGGGAACGCGGGCGGCGTGACGGTCAGCTATTTCGAATGGGTGCAGGACCGCCAAGGCTTTTTCTGGCGCGAGCGCGAAGTGAACGAGCGTCTGCGCGATGTGATGGAGCGGAGCTTCGACGAAGTGGTACACTACGCGGAATTGCATAAGGTCAACAACCGGATTGCCGCGTACATTGTCGCCATCGACCGTGTGGCACGCGTGTTGAAGCTGCGCGGCATTTACGCTTGAGATGGCCCCCGGGCGTTGTAAGGAGGCAGCACTGCATTCCGAATCGGTTTCACCCGGCGTGCTGAAAACGGAAGAAGAGCACCGGCGCGAGATCTGCGCGGTGGGCCGGTGGATTTGCGAGCGCGGCTACGTGGCCTCGACCGATGGCAACATCTCCGTCCGCCTCGACTCCCGTCGAATCCTCACTTCGCCGACGTGTCTGAACAAGGGGATGATGGCGCCGGAGGACATGGTGGTCATCGACATGGCCGGCAAGAAGCTCAGCGGGCGCCGCAACCCTTCGAGCGAAATGGGCATGCATCTGCTGATCTATGGCCGGCGGCCCGACGTCCAGGCCATTTGCCATGCGCATCCGCCCACGGCGACGGGTTACGCAGTGGCGGGCATACCGTTGAATCGCGCGATGCTCGCGGAGTTGGTGGTCACGCTAGGGTGCGTACCGGTAGCGCGCTACGGGACGCCGGGCACTCCGGAACTGGCCGCGGCCATCGAACCGCTGGTGGAGAATCACGACGCGATCCTGCTGGCCAATCACGGCGTGGTGACTTACGGCCCGGACCTGCTGACCGCGTTTTTCCGCATGGAGACTGCCGAACACGCCGCGCGCGTGGGGCTGGTGAGCCGACTGCTGGGCCATCAAGTCCTGCTTTCGCGCGAGGAAGTGGACAAACTGCTGGCTGCCCGCGCGCACTGCGGCGCGCCGGGGAATGGCGCGGGACCGTGCTTGGTCACTTCCAGCAGCGAGGGCGAGCGGGTCACGCTGACCCGCACCGAACTCGACGCCCTGATCGAGGAGGCGGTGCAAAAGGACCGCGCACGCCGCTGAATCTTTTGTTGGTTATCTGCTGAAGGTCAGATCGAGGCGTTCGACGGCAGGCTCAGGCTGTTCTTCGAAAATGAGCCGCTTATCCACGCAGGTCATTTCTCCGCGATAGCGTTTCAGCAACAGCCAAAGCAGGGCGACGCCCGCGACGAAAGCCATGTACCACAGCGGGTCGGCAAACGCAGCCTCTTCGGCCGCAGGCACCCAGGACGTGAACACAACGAAGCCTCGAAAATAAAGGAAGACCGAAACGAGCAGGTTGCTCTTGAACTGCGGCGCCGAGCAGGTGAAGGGTATCTTGCGGAAGCGCAGCAGCAGGATTTCGATGAGCAGCAGGGAGACCGCGGCAACGACGGCAGTGTGAATCGCGGCGAAGGCCGAGCCCCAGCGCAAATCATAGGCCAGCAGGCATATTGCGAGGAGGGGAAACGAGAAGGCCAGCATGATCTTGCGCGCGAGCGCCACGCACTCGCCGGTGTCCGGATTCGTGCGCAGGCGGAAAATCCAATTCGCTCGCAGTGTGACGGGAATCTCGAACGAGAAGCGCAGGCCCAAAAGCAGGCAATACGCCACGATGAGCGGCGGGCTCAGCAGCGCCGGAGGCGGCAACGCCCGCGTCCCTGCCGCCGGAGCCGCCTGAAACAGCGTCTGAGAGGCAAGCACGATTCCCATTCCCGTAAAACCGCCGACGATCAGCGTGTGATTTTCGCTGCGGAAGAGCGTTTTCAGGGTGAACGGGAAAGAGGCGCGCTGGAACCGGGTGCGCAAGAGGGGACGCAGCAGGCGCTGTAGCTTGCCGCGGCGGATCGCGTTGCCCACGGCGGCGAAATTGGAAATGGATTCGGAACTCTGCGTAAAGCATCGCCGATAGCTGAGCGCGTACGCGCCCAGCGCGAAAAGCAACGACACGCCGGAGGCGACGACCGCGATTCTTCCCAACGCCGCGAACGCGGGACCGGGAATTCCGCGCAGGTGCTGGCACAGCCCCAGGAACCACACGGGCGAGAGCAACTGAACGAGCGGTTGCGGGCTTTGAGACAAATGACGGAGCGCGCCAGTCATGACGAAACTTGTGGAGAGAGCCGCCATCAGGAAGACGATCATGGCGCAGCGCACGTATACCGAGCATCGGCGGAAGAGCCGATAAGGCAGCACCGCCATCAATGTTCCCAGAACGGCCAGCACAAAGAAAAAACTGAAAATACTCGCCAGGACGACGGACAGAAGATGCGTTGCGAAGAAAACGGCCATATAGGCGAACGGCGTCACCGAACCGCACACGATCAGCGGGAAGATGACCGAAGAGGCCGCATTCACATCCAGCGCAAGCACGCCGGCCAGAAGCAACAGCGCCGTCAGATTGGCGTACAGGATATTTTTCGGCGGAATGGGCAGGGGGGCGAGATTGACATAATCGCGGCGGTCCGGAATCAGCGCGTCCCACTTCCAGATGGGCACGTAGCGCGCGGGAGCGAGCGAAAAAAGCTCCAGCAAAGCGTCGATTTTCTTCTCGAGGGTGCGGTGGGGCAAACCGCGCAAGGTGCCGACCAGCTCGAGGTATTCCCAGCCGGAGAGAAAGGGATAGAGTTCCGGCTCTTCGGGGACGTAGCCGAGACCCTCGCGATAGCGCACCAGATCGTTCTGGATGTCGGCGCCGGCGGAGAGCACCTCACCGCGCGTGGGCCGGATCAACCCGGTGAGCACGCGCACGATGGTGCTCTTGCCCGAACCGTTGGGGCCGAGACACCCCAGCACTTCGCCGGGCTGGATGGAGAAGGTCACGCCGTCCACGGCGGGAACGGCCGTGTAGCACTTGACGAGGTTTCTGGCTTCCAGGACGGCCATCGTCCTTCACCCGCCCGCAGCTTGCCGGGCCACTGCGCCGTCACCATCATTCGACACCGAGGGCGAGGGAAAGTTCCTCGGGCAAGGAGATGTGCTGCCGGACGCCCAGCTTACGGCAAAACCGCGAGCGCAAGAGGGTGTGCTGCGGGGTTCCATGCTCGGCAGAAGGACCTCGCGCAAGCAGGACGCTCTTTCCCCCTTGACATTCTATGGGGCGCAGCTTATCTTCCCATAGATATTCTATGGAACGAAGCGGCGAGCGCGTCGAACTGCTGCAAGGCACCCTGGACCTGCTGATCCTGCGCACGCTGCAACTCGGCCCCGCGCACGGCCACGCCATCGCCAAAGCCATTCAGTTCAGGTCCGACGACGTTCTTCAGGTTGAAGAAGGGTCGCTCTACCCCGCGCTGCACCGGCTGATCAAGCGAGGCTGGATTCGACTCGAGGCGGGCGCTTCGGAAAACAACCGGCGCGCGAATTTCTACCAGCTGACAACCAAAGGCCGGAAGCAGCTGGCGCTGGAGACGAGGAAGTGGGACAAGCTGGCGGGGGCCATCGCGCGGATTCTGCGTCCCGCGCGGCAGGAGGCCGAGCCATGAGGCGTCGCAAAGGGATGCTGGAGCGCCTCGAAGCCGACATGCGCGATCACCTCGAACGCGAGACGCAGGACAACATCGATCGCGGGATGCCACCGGAGGAGGCGCGCCGCGCGGCCCGCGTGAAATTCGGCAACATGGCGCGCATCCGAGAAGACACGCGTGACGTGTGGAGCGCGGTCTGGCTGGAGCAACTGCTGCGCGACGCGAGGCACGCCTTGCGCGTGCTGCGCAAATCGCCGGGATTCACGGCGATCGCCGTGCTCACGCTGGCGATCGGGATTGGCGCCAACGCGACGGTGTTCTCGGTGGTGAACAGCGTCGTGCTCGAGCCCCTGCGGTATCCCCAGCCGCAGCAGCTTGTGGCGCTGAAGCAGGCCGCGCCCGGTGCAGCGGGCCTGGCGAATTTTTCCGAAGGGCTGCCGCTTTCGCCGTCGATGTACTTCACCTACGCGGAGCACAACCGCACCTTCCAATCCATGGGCGTGTGGTTTCCGGGAACGGCGAGCGTCACCGGCCTGGGCCGGCCGGAGCAGGTACGGACCGTGTCGGTCAGCGAAGGTGTGCTCGAAGCGTTGGACGTTCCACCGCTGCGCGGGCGCTGGCTTTCGGCCGCGGACCAGGACCCGCACGGCTCCGGGCGCGCGCTGTTGAGCTACGGATATTGGCAGCGGCGTTTTGGCGGCGGCCCGGTGATCGGGCGAGTGATTCAAGTGGACTCGCAGCCGCGGGAGATTGTGGGGGTGATGCCGCGAGGGTTTCGGGTCGTCAACCAGGACGCGGATCTGATTTTGCCGCTGGCCTTCGATCGCGCCAAGCTGATTTTGGCGGGTTTTGCGTATCAGGGAATCGCCCGGCTCAAACCCGGCGCGAGCATCGCGCAAGCCGACGTGGACCTTTCCCGCATGCTGCCCATCTGGATGGACTCCTGGTCCAACGGGCCGGGCACGGATTCCCATTTCTATAAGGTGTGGCGAATCACCCCTGAAATTTGTCCTTTGAAGGAAGCCGTCGTTGGGAGCGTCGGGAAGGTTCTGTGGATCGTGATGGCCACGGTGGGAATCGTGTTGCTGATCGCGTGCGCGAATGTGGCGAATCTGCTGCTGGTGAAGGGAGAATCGCGGCAGCAGGAGCTGGCGGTACGGGCGGTGTTGGGTGCGCCGAGAGGCCGCATCGTCCGCGAGTTGCTGATGGAAAGCCTGGTTTTAGGGCTGCTGGGCGGCGCGGCCGGAATCGCGCTGGCGGCTGCTGGGCTTCGCTTGCTGGTTGCGATCGGCCCGGCTGATTTGCCGCGCCTGGGGGAGATTGCGTTTGGCTGGCGCGCGCTGGCCTTTACGCTCGCCCTCGCGGTGCTTTCGGCCGTGTTGTTTGGGCTGCTCTCGGCATTCAAACACGCGCGCTATGCGGCGCCCGCAGTCCTTCACTCCGCAAGCCGCAGGTCGAGCGCAAGCCGCGAGCGGCATCGCGCGCGAAATGTCCTGGTGGTGGCGCAGGTGGCCATGGCGCTGGTGCTGCTGGTCAGCGCCGGGCTGATGATTCGCACGTTTCAATCGCTGCGGAACGTGGATCCCGGGTTCAGGGACGCGAGCCACTTGCAGCTCCTGCGCATTTCGATCCCCGCAGAATTGATTCGGCAGCCCCGGCGCGTGACCCGCACGCAAAACGACATCATCGATAAGCTGCGGGCGATTCCCGGCGTGAGTTCCGCCGCTTTCGCGAGTGAAATGCCGATGGAAGGGTTCGCGTCCAATTGGGACACTATAGTTGCCGCGGATACGGCGCGCCCGGCTGGCGCCGTTCCGCCACTTTACCTTTTCGAGTACGTCTCTCCGGACTTCTTCCGCACCACGGGGACGCGGCTGATCGCGGGGCGCGAGCTGACCTGGACCGATGTGTACGGCCTTCGCCCGGTGGGATTGGTTTCGGAGAATCTGGCGACGGAACTGTGGGGCTCCCCGTCGAACGCGATCGGCAAACGATTTCGCGAGTTTTCCGGGGAGCCATGGCGCCAGGTGATCGGCGTGGTGCAAAACGTTTACGAAGATGGGGTGAACAAGAAGGCGCCGGCCATCGTCTACTGGCCGCCCCTGGCCGGAAATCTCTACAGCCCGGAACCGATGGACGCTGGGGTAAATGCGGTACGCACGGTGACGTTTGCGATCCGGACCGAGCGCGCCGGCACGGCAGGCTTCCTCGAGCAGGTGCGCCGTGCGGTTTGGTCCCTGAATTCCGACCTGCCGCTTGCGGATGTGCGCACGATGCAGGACGTGTACGACCGATCCCTGGCGCAGACTTCGTTCACACTGGTGATGCTGGGGATTGCCGCTACCATGGCGCTAATCCTGGGAGTCATCGGAATTTATGGAGTCGTTTCCTACGTGGTAGGGCAGCGCCGGCATGAGATCGGCATTCGCATGGCGCTGGGCGCGCAGCCGCCGGATATTCTTCGCCTGGTGCTGGGTCAGGCGGGGAAAATGGCTGCCACGGGCATCGGCTTGGGACTGCTGGCGTCCCTCGCGCTGACGCGGCTGATGGCCACAATGCTTTTCGGCGTGACCGCGACCGATCCTCTCACGCTGGTTATCGTGCCGGCCGTGCTGATCGGCATTTTGCTGCTGGCAAGCTACATCCCCTCGCGCAGGGCCATGCGGCTGGATCCCATGGTCGCGCTGCGGCACGAATGAGCTTGCACAGTGAACGGTGTGTCGCGAGAAGCGGCTGTTCGTGCCCGGCGGACGAGATCAAAATGGTACTGCAGGGAGGGGACGCTCCGGCCCTCCTTAGGGGGCTTAACTCTTGAGTCTCAACTTGCCCGGGAGGCGGGCCTTGCCTGAAGCGGGCGAAGTTCACCGCGAACGCCGCCCGCCCGGCCGAATTGGAGGGGAGATTCTACTTCTGGCCTGAGCTTGGCTCGGATTCGGACCCAACTCGAGCGTAGCGCATCTTCCCCGCAAAATGAATTTCAATGACCGCACCGCTGTCGAGGATCACGGCGGAGTCGGACGAAACTGACGGTTCGGCGTTCCATTGGATGGGTGCTTCCGCGACGACTTTGCCTTTTTGCAGCAGGGTCAATGTAGATTCGCTGGCGCGGACGACGTATGTTCCCGCCTTGACTTGCTTGCCCGCGAGGGTGGCGTCCTGCGTCAATTCCACGTCGGCGCGAGCGATGGATTTCGAACCTTTGTTCGCGGCGCCGCGCGCTGCCAGGGGCAGAGCGAGCGCTAACGCGGCGAGCACTACAATCACGCGATTTCTTCCGGTCAATGACATGAGATTGGTTCCTCCTCCAGAGTGCTTCGCTCTTGCGCCGGTGAGATCATCCGATCCGTCCCTCGATGGGAAGGGTTCGCGACCGACAGTGATCAAGTTTCTGGACACAAGAGTGTTTTTGCTTCAACCGAGCCCAAATACGTCTGCTGCATCCGAACAGCACCGCGTTCGATTTCCGGCGGAGGTGCAAAGGTCTTTTTCCGCCTGGTGCACCGACCGAGTCTGCAAGAGGGACGACACCGGCTTCAGTGACGGAGGGCCCACTCGTCCGTGACGAACGTCACAGGCAAGGTCCTGCCGCCCTATAGAACCTAAGTCCAAGGAATTCAATGGAGATGTGTCGAAAGGGATTCCGCGTGGGGCGCGACGCGCTCAAGCACGTGCCGAACGGCTCCTGCACTTGCGCTACTTGAAGTGGCGCACCCACTTGATATCGAAGCCGTAGGTGCCATTGATGTCGCGCAGGAATTCGACGGACAGGGCGCGGCTGATGTCGTACTGCACCTGAATCATCTGGTACTGGTTGGTGGTAGCGGCGTTAGTGGAGTAGGTGATGGTGAAATTATGCGCCAGCTGCTCCTGAATGGTGACGCGGGCGGCCGCGTTGGATTCGGTGGCGGCGCCAGCGACGAAGGGGTCGACACGGAACTGGCTGATGCCGAACAGATGCTCGATGCGCCCGCCAATCCCGCTGGAAATGGCCTCGGAGAGCAAGGCGGTGGCGCCATAGCTCTGGGAGCTGGCGGACTGCGAGCGCAGCCCCTCGCTCTCGCCGGGTGTGCCGAGCGCCAGCAAAGCGATGATGTCGCTGTCGGGCAAGGGAGGATCGGAGCGGTAGGTCATGGAGAGGCGGCTGGCCGGGCCGGAGAAATTAATAGTGACCTGATATTGGCTGATGGTGGTGGTGGCTTCGACGTTGAGCACGGGATCCAGCCGGAAGGGATTGGCGAAATTGATGTCGCCGCGGGTGAGCTGGAACTTGTTTCCGCGAAAGGCCATCTGCCCGCCCAGCAGGTGAATGTTGCCGAGCAGGATGGGGCGGTCCCAGGTGCCGCGCAGGCGGACGCTGCCGTCGATGCCGATCTGCGCGCCGCTCCACTGAATCTGAGCCCCCGGTGCGGCCTGGCCTTCCACATCGAAGGAAAGATTGCGCAGAAAGGGCGATGTGGACGGTGGACCAGGCGACGTTTCGGACGCCGCAGCGAAGAAGGATGCGACGTCCACGCCCCTGGAAAAAAGCAGCCGCTGAACCTGCACGCGGCCGCTCAGGAGAGAGGCTTTGGCCGAGCCGGCCAGCTGCAGATTTCCGCCAGCCAGCCAACTGAGGCCGGTGGGATAGCGGATGCGGATCAAAGTGGTCGAGGCGTTCACTTCGTAGCGCAGCGGGCCCTCGCCGTACACCACGTTGCCGCTCAGCTTCATTTGTCCGCCGCCGGCTTGCGCGGTGATGCGATCAAACAGGAAACGGCTCTGGTCAAATACGAAATCGCCGTTCACTTTGCTGAGGCCCACCGGAAAATCCGCATAGTTCGCTGAGGCATTCTGGATGCTGGCACGCCCGGTGATGCGCGGCCGCGACATCGTGCCGTTGATGGAGACATTGGCGTCGGCGCGGCCCTGGACTTCGAATCCGGGCAAGAAACCGCTGAGCAAGCGCAGATCGAGCCGGCCCAGTACAACGAGGCGCAGCGGGCGATCACGATCGAAGCGCGCCGAGCCGGTCACGCGCATATCCGTGTCGGGACCGTGCAGGTGGGCTTGATCGACGCGGACCTCATTGGCGCGGTAGGTCAAGCGAATGTCCTGATCATTGGTCAAGTGAACCAGTTCGTAATCGAAGGAAATGTGCGAAACGTCGGCGGTAATTTCGATGGAATCCGGCCGGCGAAGAAATCCGGAGATGGTGAAGACGCCGTCGGCGCTGCTGTGGCTGGTGATGTGCGTGAGGTGAAGGCCAGCCACGATGAAGGGGTCCAAATCGAAATGAGTCAGGGAGAGCTTGCCGGTAATGGGCTGGTCGTCGTCGAAGCCGATGGAAAGCTGGCCGTCGAGGCCGGGCTGGGCCGCTTCGGAGCGCACCGCAATGCGCGCCACGTGGCCGTCGGAGGAGATTCGTCCGCGGAAATTGCCTTCCGTTTCCGTTCCCAGGCCCAGGTGCGTGATGCGCAGCGCGCCTTCCCCTGCGGGCGCGAAGAGCGGGCCGCTGCCGCGCAAGGTGAAATCGAGCTGGCCGGCGATGGGGACAGCGCGCGTCTGAATCTCGCGAATCTGCTGCAAGGAAATGCCCGTTCCGGTCAGATCGAATTCGGTGGTCAATTCATGAGGATGGAGGGCGACGCTCCCGGCCACGCGGCTGGTGCCCCGTAGCAATACGGCGTCCGAAAGGGCCACGTCATCGTGAGATAAATGGAATTGTCCGCTCAGGCGGTCGAAACGAAGGCCGCGGACCTGCATGTCCGCCAGAACGAACTTGCCGTCGAGTACGGGATCTTCGCGCGTGCCGCTACCGTGGAAATTGCCGGTGAGCAGCCCGCTCACCGGATAGTGCATTCCCAGAACCTCCTGCAAGTCCTCGGTGGGGGAGTCGTCGAGCCGCGCATCCAGCGACCATTCGTTGGACGGGAGAAAGCTCCATTTGCCGTTCAGCTCGAGAGCAAGGTTGATTTGCGCTGACGTGCGGCCGCGCCGCACGGTTGCGTTGGTCAGGTGAAAGTCGTCGGGCGAATAATCCATGTCGCCGACGATGCTGTCCCAATACAGCCGGTCGTAACGAGCGTTTTCGCCCTGCACGTGCCCGGCGAACGTGGGGCCATCGAGCGGGCCCTGGACCGTGCCCTGCCAGCCGGCTTTGCCCCCGATTTGCGCGGGGTCCTTCTCTCTGCCCATGATGACGTTGATGAAGTCGTCCCACTTCTGCAGATCGTCGGAGTGGAATTTCACGTTGAGCGCGGAATCGTTCGCATCGAGCAGGCCTCCGAACGAGACGTTCGCCGTGGGCATGGAGATTTCGCCGCCCGGGGCAATCGTGACGGAGTGGCGATACGCGGCGTAGTCGTAATCGATCTTGGCCGACACGGGAATCATGCCGGGCGCGGCGTTGGTGGGGGGCGACCAGCGCGTTTCGCCGCGCGTGCGAAAATCCTTGAAATTGCGGCGCCAGGTGTTCACGCAATCTGCGTCAAGCGATCCCTGCCAGTGCAGCGAATCCACGGGAAAGCTGGAATTATCGAGCGCGGCCAGAATGCGTGTGAGGTTCGCGCCGCGCAGTTTGGTTTCGGTGCGGAACTGCAGCCCGTGAAAAAGCATCTGGAGGCGGCCCTCGATTAAGCCGTCCAGAGCGGTGACGCGCAAATTCGGCACCACAAGCCGCTGGTTCGCAACGTCGTAATTGCCCCAGGTGCGGATCCCGCCGCCGTGGAACCACTTGAAGTGCATGGCGATGTCGTGCGCGTCGTAGTAGCCGCCTGCGGTCCACTGCCCGGCGGCGTAGTGCGCGTGGCCCGAAAAGTCGGTCACACCGTCCGGCGTGTGCGGAGAATGGAAAATGGTGCGGATATCCAGGAAAGCGAGATGGCCGCGATAGTGCAACTCGACATCGGGGTGAGAGAAGCCGGCCACATCGGCGCGGACATTGAACTGGGAATGGGGCAGGGTCAGGGCCAGCTGGTTCAGCTCGAACGAATCGGGATGAAGCGCGAACTTCCCGGCCAGATCGAAGCGGAAGGGAATGTCGCGTTTGGCGGCGAGCAGAACGTGATGGAAATCGAAGCTTCCCAGGTAAACACCGGTGGTTGGCGATTCAGCGCTGTAGTGGAGAGCAAAGTCGAAATCGTTGCCCTGCACTGCCAAAGGAATACGTAGGTTGCCGATATCCGCTCGGCCATCGCGCAGTTCGAGCTTGCCGATCTGCAGATTGAACAGAGTCTCCTGCCAGGGTTTGCCCTTGGGGCGCGGCTTGCGCGGGGGCAGATTGCTGTGGCCGTGTTTGTCGATAGAGATGGCCAGCTCCGGGCGGTCCACGACCAGCTTTTCGAGCGCAAGCTTGTGATGCAAGAAGGAAATGATGCGTACGGCAACGTCGATTCGATCTGCGTGGAAAAGAGGAGGCGCGGTGGCCGGTTCCAGGCCGTGCAGGGTCAAGCCCTCGATTTCCACGCGCAACTGCCAGGGATAGAAATGGAACCGCTTCATCTCGACGCGGGCGCCGGTGCGGTCTGCGATGGCGTGGATTGCCGCGCGGCGGAGAAAGCGCTGGGCGAAGCCGGTGGCAAACACGAGATACAGCGCCAGCGCGCCGGCCCCGATCAGGACGAGCACCAGGCCGATGCCGTGTCTCCAGCGGAGCTTCACGACCCTTCTCCCGGCGGAAGAATTTGGATGTTCAGGTGCGCGCGCGTTTCATCGAGCCACTGGGAGGAGCGCGCATCGATGGCTCTCTGGATCAGCACCTCGCGAATCTGGTCGTCGACAGCATCGAGTGGCGGGATTTTATCGCCGCGCTTTTTTAGCGCGGGCACCAGCTTATTGTCGTAATAATCCTGAATTTGTTTGTCGCTGACTTGCGCGGCGGGCCGGAAACGGTAATCCAGAAAACCGGAGAGATAAAGTTGCTGCGCCAGCAGGCGGCGCACGGCCGCCTCGCTGAGGCCCACGGTAGCGAGCCGGTCCTGAAGCACGGCCAGCGAGCCGAAGCGCTTGACCAGTTGCTTATAGGCGCGATCGACTTCGGCAGCGGGCGGCTGGCGGTAGCGCGTGGCGGCAGCTTCCTGACGGACCACCCACTGGTCGGCCAGCTCGCGGATGATCTCGTCGCGCGATTTCGACTGGCCGTCCACAAGCAACTGGAACGCGCCCAGCTCGCGCACCTCGCTCTCGGTGATGATGTCGCCTTCGATGCGCGCGGCAATGCCATCGATGGTGCGGGAAACCCCGGGGACAGCGGCGCCCGTGGGCGTCGCATCCGCCTGATTTTGCGCCGATGCGCCGGGCGTCACGCAGCCAACGGCGCCCGCCAGCAAAGCGAAAATGAGCAAGAGGCGTTTCATGTCAAAAGACCGGTCCAATATTGAATGAAAACTGGAAATGCGGCAGCTGAAGCAGCTGCAGCTGCTGGACCGTCGAATTGTAGAACTGATACTGCGCCGGATTCAGCTGATAACCGAAATCGACGCGGACAGGCCCGACAGGCGTCCCGTAGCGCAGGCCAAAGCCCACCGTATGCGAAAAATAGTTCAGCACCGTCGGGGAATCCGGCTTCCAGTTGAAATTGATGTGGTTGAAATCCGTGTAGACGTTACCGCCATCGTAAAAGATCGTGCCGCCCAGACGGTTGCCGATGAACGGCAGGTGCATGGGGAAGCGCAGCTCCTGGTTGAAGGCGATCATAGCCAAGCCGCCCACGGGAAACCCGGAGCAGGGGTCGCGCGGCCCCGCCTGATTCAAGCCGAAGCCGCGCAGCGATGTTCCGCCGCCGGCGAAGAAGCGCTCCGGGAGAGGGATCACTTGCTCGATGGGAATGGTCACCGTGCCGGTGCACTGGCCGATATTGAAGGGATTGTCGCCCTCGACGGTGTTGGCCAGCGGCTCCTCGATGCCGAAACGAGCGGAGCGCGCGAACACAAAATCGCGGCCGAACGAAGTGTAGGACGAATTCTGAAAGAAGCCGCGGAAGAAGCTGGCGCCTGATCCGAACTTGGTGGAGGCCACGCTGGCGTCCGCGGTGTTGAGGCTTCCGTGCTTGGGGTCGCCGGGATTATCGCGGCGGTCGCGCGCGTAGGTGATGCCCACGCCGGAAACGAGGGTGGGCTGGCTGAGCAAGGGAATTTCTTCGGGGTTGATGGTCTGGTTCAGATTGGAGGCTTCCACGCGGCGATAGAAATAACGGTACAGCAGAGAACTGTAGGGCGTGACGGTTTCGACCAGCTGCAGCGCGCCTTCGTAGCGCGTGGAGGTGAAGGTGGAAATGTCCTGGGTTTTTTCGGCGAAGCCGGTCAGCTGCAGGCTCAGAGCGTTATTCGAGAGGAAATTGTTGGCGGTGTAGGAGAGCGCCGAGCGGTACTCCAGCGTGCTGGCGCGCAGCTTGAGAGAAAGCGTCTGCGCGCGCCCGAACATATTCGCGCGCGAAATTTCGAAGATGCCGCGCGGGCTGGCTTCGAGCTGCGTCGCGCTGGGATCGCAGGTGGTGATGACGTTGTTGTTGCTGGTGGTGGTCGAGCCGCAACTTTTTCCGATGCGCTGGACCTCGAATCCGAAACCGTAGGCTACGGTGTAGCGCCGGCCCTCGCGCGCGTCCACCACCACCACTTTGTGCGGGTCGGCGCCGTCGGGATTCTGCGGCGCGACTTGCACGCGCGTGAACACACCGAGGTTGTAGAGCCGGCGCTGCGTTTCGGCCACATCGCGCTCGCGCAAGGGGCCTCCGGCGTGGATCTGTACTTGTTTGGCGATCACGCCGGGTTTTGTGTAGCGATATCCGGTGAGCAGGACCTTGCAAACCTCGATTTGTGGCCCTTCGCTGATGTGGTAAATCAGCCGCACGCGGTTGGCCGCGTTATGGGGCGCGGCCGGCTTGATGGGCTCTGCGTCGACCTTCGCGCCTTGTCCTGCGGAAGCGGTCTTGGATTCGGAAGAGGCGGGAGCCGGCAGGACTTCCTCCTGGAAGCTCGCGTCAGGGAATCCTTCGTTGAAATAGAGCGCGAGAATGTTGTTGCGGTCGCTGGCCACATCGTCGGCGGAGTAGGGCTGCCCGCGGGTGGAACCGATCACGGACATCAGCGTCTGGGTCGGGATGGCGTGATTGCCTTCGATTTCGAGCGAGTCCACGCGCGTCTGCTCGCCTTCGGTGATGTGGAAGGTGACGAACAGATTGCCCTTCTTGTTGTGATACTTGTCGTCGATTCGCGGCTCCACTTTCGCGCTCTGGAACCCGTTCGAAACGTACAGGTCGCGGATCGAGTCGGCGTCGCTGCGCACCAGCCGCTGGCTGAACCGGCCGTTGAAGGCGAACGAAGCGGTCTGAATCTGCAGGCGGCCGGCCAGCAGGTCGTCACTGAAATATTTGTTTCCCGTGAAGGCCACGCCGGCCAGGCGAAAACGCTCTCCCCGCGTGATTTTATAGACGATCACGCGCGTATTGTTCGGCGCGTTTTCCGTTGTGTAGGTCACGTCCGCGTCGAAGTAGCCCTGCCGCTGGAAATAGTCGCGGATGTTGCGGCGGCCTTCCTGCAGTAGGTCTTCGTCAACCGCCCCCTCCGCAAAGATGGGCAACAGATTCCTAAGCTGGCGGCGATGCAGCCGCGCCCCGGTGACGGCCACGCGCACGCGCGGGCCCGCCACCACGCTGTACGACAGCGGAACGCGATTGGTTCGCACGTCGTACGTCCCGGGCGTGATTACGACCGAGGCGCCCAAGTAGCCTTTGCTGACCAGAAAATTCTTCAGCTTCTGGGTCGCGCGCGAGAGGCGCGCCGAGGTGAAGTCCTGCTTCGGTTTGATCTTCGAGTGGCGCAGCAGCTCGCGGCTGCTGTACGGCGTTTGATCGCTCACCGTTAGATCGCCGATGCGCGCGCGCGGGCCGGGTTCGACGGTCACTATCACATTCATCTGCCGCGTATCGCTGCGCCGCTCCAGAACCCACTTGATCTTGGCGAGATAGAAGCCTTCGGCGCTCAGCGCCTCGCGCAAGCGCTGCACGCCGGCCTGCAGCGAACTCTCGCGATAGGGCTCGCCCAGCTCCAAATGCATGGCCGCCTGGGCCGCAGACTCGCTGGGCGGCGGCTTCAACCCCTGGATGCGGATCACGTTGTAGTAATAATTGCGCTGGACGATGAAATCGACATGCAAGCCGTCCGCCTGCCGCAGCGCGGTGACGCGGACGTCGGCGTAATCGCCCTGCCGATAGAGTTCGCGCAGGCTATCGCGTTCGGAGGTGAAGCGAAAGGGCTGGCCGGGCTGCAGCGCGAGCTTAGGCAAGGGGTAGGGAACGGAATGGCCCGTTTCGTCGAGGACGCGGACGGAGGCGACGCGGAGGCCTTCGATCACGAGATCGTTCTGCGCCGCGCTGCGGGACGCGAATGCCGCGCGATCTCCTTTGTCTTTCGCGTTGACCTGCGCCGCCGGCAGCGCAAAGACACAGAGCAGTGCGGCCATGCGCAGCGAGCGCCGCCGCGAACCCGCAAACCACAATTCCAAGCTTCGCGGAAAAGACGTGATGCAACCCTCTCCAGATAGCGGCCTGCGTGGTATTCCCGTCCGCCCTAGTCAATGAGAGGAGAAGGTTAGCACGTGGCGTTGCCTGCCGCGCGCGAAAACGCGATATGATCGACTTCCGTCCAGGAAACCGGCGTGAATCGCGAACAGGCGGACAAATATTCCCGGCAGATCCTCTTTTCGGGGATCGGAGAAGCGGGCCAGGAGCGCCTTTTGGCCTCGAACGCCGTCCTGGCGGGCTGCGGCGCGATGGGCAGCGTAGCCGCCGGGCTGCTGGTGCGCGCCGGCGTGGGCCGCTTGCGCATTATCGACCGCGATTTCGTCGAGCCCTCGAATCTCCAGCGCCAGACGCTCTTTACCGAAGCGGATGCCCGCGAGTCGCTGCCCAAAGCGGTGGCCGCCGAACGCCATTTGCGGGCCTTCAACTCCGATGTGCAAGTCGAGGCCGTGGTCGCTGACGTGACCCCGGAGAACGCGTGCGAACTGCTTGGCGGCTTCCCCCTGATCCTCGACGGAACGGATAACTTCGAGACGCGCCTGCTGCTGAACGACGCCGCCGTATCCTTCGGCGTGCCCTGGATTTACGCCGCCGCGGTGGGAAGCTATGGAGTCACCTTCACGATTCGGCCCGGGCAAACCGCCTGCCTGGCCTGCTTGCTCGAAGCCCCGAATGGAGCCGCCCCTGCAGCTGAAGAGACTTGCGACACGGCCGGCGTGCTGGGCTCCGCCGTCAGCGTGATCGCCTCGCTCGAGGCGGGCGAAGCGATCAAGTTGCTCAGCGGAAACCCCGAGGCCCTGCATCACCGGCTGATTTCCTGCGACGTCTGGAGCGGGCGCCTCCAATCCATTCGCGTTCCGCGCGATCCCCAGTGCCGGGCCTGCGCGCGAAAAGAATTGGACTATCTCGAAGGCGCGGCGCAGCCTCATATCACTCTCTGCGGCCGGGATTCCGTGCAGATTCACGAACGCAGGCGGCGGCTCGATCTCGCCGAACTCGGGCGCAAGCTGGCGGCTGCCGATAGCGGGGTGCGCAACAACGAGTTTCTGCTGCGCTTTCGCGTTCCGCCGTACGAAATGACCGTGTTCGCCGATGGCCGAGCCATAGTCAAAGGGACGCAGGATCCGGCCGTGGCCCGCTCTCTCTACGCCCGCTACATCGGCAACTAGCCGCCCCGTAGGATGAAAAATCTATGGATCCATTTGGGGTCGAGCTAAATTGAGTCAGTCTTGGAATTGTGCTGGCTCAATGGCCCAGTTGGGATCTTCCATTCGGCGAGGCTGCGATTGTTGTTGACATTCGACACCAACGGAGCATAGTTTTGTTGTCGGCGCTCTACACCAATGGCTCCCGATCCATCCCGGCTCGATCTTCTCCAAGGCACCCTCGATCTGCTGATCCTCCGGGCGCTCCGTTCCGGCCCGATGCATGGGTGGGCCGTGTCCGAACGCATTCAGCAGATTTCACAGGACGTCTTGCAGGTGAACCAAGGCTCTCTGTATCCCGCTCTCCATCGGCTCGAACACCGCGGTTGGATCAAGGCTGAGTGGGGTATTTCGGAACTGGGCCGCCGAGCGCGCTTCTACTCGCTCACTGCTTCTGGCCGGAAGCAGCTCGAAATCGAGGCGGTCAACTGGAGCAAGCTTAGCGATGCCATTGCGAGGGTGTTAAGGATGGCGTGATATGTGGTGGAAGGACTACATTCTGCGAATCCGGGCATTGCTTTTCCGCCGCCGGATGGACGAAGAGCTGCAGGAAGAACTGCAGTTTCACATCGAAATGCAAGCGCAGAAAAACCAGCGTCACGAACCGGACACGGCCCAGGCAACACGACAGGCGAGATTGCAGTTCGGCAGCGTCGTGCGCGCAACGGAGGAATGTCACGAACAAAGGGGCATATCTTCAATCGAAATTCTGGCAAAGGACCTGTGCTTCGCGGGCCGCATGCTCCGCAAGAGCCTGAGTTTCACGATCATCGCCGTTTTGACACTCGCGCTCGGCATCGGCGCCAACACGGCAGTCTTCAGCATGGTGAACGCGCTCCTGTTTCATCCCTACAATTTCCGGGATCTCGATCGAATCGTGCTCGTATGGCAGGACCACGGAACCGATGCCAGTTTTGACCAGCGCAACATTGCGCCTGGCGACGCGGCAGATATCGCTTCCCACGCCAACATCTTCCAGGACCTTGCCACCAGTGACTGCCACATGCTGACCGTCGGTTCGGCGTACGAAGAGCTGCCCGTGGACGCAGGCAGCGACTCCGCGAATTTCTTCGACCTCCTCGGCGTCTCGCCGATAGCAGGGCGCTCATTCTTGGCATCCGCGGAACAGCCGGGACAGGACGCGGTAGCTGTCGTGAGTTACGCGTTCTGGCAACGCCAGTTTGGCGGTGATCCAAGTACGGTCGGAAAGACGATTCGAATCAACGGGCGCACCTACACCGTCATTGGCATCATGCCCGCTGATGTCAATTACCCGATAGGGGTGCAAATGTGGCTACCGCTCGCGCTCACCCCTGCGAAGCGGGCCGACCGTTCACGGTTTTCGTTTTCAGCTATCGCGCGGCTCAAGCCGGGCATCAGCGTCGCGCAGGCACGAACAGCGCTCACGCGATTCAACGCGGAGCTAACCCGCGAGTACCCAAAAACAAATGCTGGACGGAGAACCACACTGCTTCCACTTCGGCGTGAACTCTACCAGTTCACGCTGCCCCTGTTTTCGCTCCTGCAAGTGGCGGCGGGATTCGTCCTTCTGCTCGCCTGCGCGAATCTGGCGAACCTGCTTTTCGCGCGAATGATTCGACGTCAGCGGGAAGTCGCGCTGCGAGCCGCCCTTGGCGCTGGACGGCGGCGTCTCGCACAGCTGTTTCTTTCAGAAACGATCCTCTTTTCCGTCATCGCCGGTGTGGTTGCGGGCGTGGTGTCACTGTGGACTGTGAAACTGCTAAGAACGAGCATATCGCCGGAATGGAGACAATGGGTTCCCGGCTGGGGCGGGATCCAAGTGGACCGCTCGGTTCTCGCGTTCACCATCCTGCTCGCGACAGCCATAGGCGCGGTTTTCGGCCTCGCAACGCTCGCTTATTCGCGCCGTGTCGACCTGAACTACACCCTAAAGGAAGGGGGGCCAGGGTCGATGTCGCCCGCGCGGGGACGCGTTCGCAGCGCTCTCGTGGTCGTACAGGTGATTTTTGCCCTCGTCCTGCTGGTTAGCGCCGGGCTCACGATTCAGGGCTTCATGCGTCTCGCGAATATCTATGAAGGCTTCCAGCCGGAAACTCTGATGGAAATCGGGCCCGTTCTGCACGCCGATTCCTACAAAACTTCAGCCAGAATCGCGAACTTCTATCGGCAACTGCTTGGCCGGACCGCTGCGCTTCCGGGGGTGATGGCGGCGGGAGTCGTCGGCAATCCGCCGGCGAGCAACTCGAACAACGACACATCCAAGTTTGAAATCGGGGGACGTCCGGCACGTCCCGGCGAAGAACTCTCGGCCGGGCTCCAGATCATTTCGCCCGGATATTTTCGCACCCTCCGAGTGCAAATGATTTCCGGCCGCAGTTTTTCCGAAACTGACGAAGCCTCAAGCGAACCCGTAGCGATCGTCAGTCGCAGTATGGCGGAGAAATTCTGGCCGCATGAGAACGCGGTCGGGCAGCATCTCAAGCTGCTCGACGTGAATAGCGGAGTTGCTCCGCCGGTGGATCGGAGAAGCAATCCAGGGTCCTGGTTAACGGTGGTGGGCGTTGTGGACGACATCCGCCAAAACTGGTGGAATTCTTCGTCAGATCCAGTGATGTATCGCCCGCTGATGCAAGCTCCCAAACGAGGTCTGGCGCTTATCTTCCGCGTCACCGCGAACCCTACCGCATATGTTTCCTCGGTTCGGTCCATCATTCGCCAGCTTGATTCCACGGTCGTTCTCGGCGACGCACAAACCCTTCAAAAAGAAGTCAACGACTCGATCGGGATCATACGAATCATGGGCATTCTGATGGGCACGTTTGGAGCAATCGCGTTGGCGCTCTCGGCGCTCGGCGTGTACGGCGTGCTTTCCGAAAACGTGGCGCAGCGGACGCGCGAAATCGGGATTCGTCTCGCGCTCGGAGCCACGCCTCGCGCTGTGCGAAGACTCGTGGTCGGTCAGGCCATGAAGCTGACGGCTGTCGGACTCATTATTGCCGTTCCGACTGCTCTCTTGATCAATCGTGCGATGGCCAGCTTCGTTCTTGGGATTGTGTCGATGGATTTCGCCGTTATCGTTGGATTCGCTGCGGTGTTGGTTGTTGTCGCCCTCGCGGCGGCTTACTTCCCAGCCCGGCGTGCAGTGCGGGTCGATCCCACGGTGGCCTTGAGGTATGAGTAGTTGGGGTGGTTTCTTCCGCTCGACCGGCGCCAATTGGGCCGTTCGTCGCCAATCCGGACAACAGGTTGAGTAGGGCTGGTTCGTTCCGTGAAAGAGGGGGGCACCGTCATGAACCGAGCTTTCCTGATTCTCGCATCTTTCCCGCTTCTGTCTTCCCCAGCATCTGCGCAGCAGGCGAAAGCCAACTTCTTCGTCGGTTACCAATTCACGCGATTCGCTCGCATTGATCCGCGCGCGAGCGACACGCTGAATGCTAACGGCTGGAACGCAGCATTGGGCTATCACTTTAGTGACCGGCTAGGAATCAAGGCGGATTTCAGCGGCGCATACGTAACCGACCTAAGCGCAAATCAGAACAACGGCCCAGTTAGCCTGCTGACGTACGCAGTCGGCCCCGTACTCTCGGCGCCCACCAGTTCGAAAATCACGCCGTTCGCCGACGTTCTTTTCGGTGGCTACCATGAATCGCTGCCAATTTCCCGCACGAACGGCGTCGCGCTCGTGGCGGGTGGAGGCGTGGACGCCCGAATGAACGACCGCTTTTCTATTCGCGTCTTCAACCTGGATTGGCTGCGATTCGTCACACCGTCGTGTGCCAGCGCGTCTTGTGGTGCAGGCAGGAACAATCTCCGTTTTTCAGCGGGCGCGGTCATTCACTTCTGAGTGATCGCCGCTGGCACGACCGTGCCGAGCGCTTTGGCCACTCTGCGGTGATTAGGAGGGGATACTCGATGATTCGATCGGTCCTTGTGCTTGGGTGTCTGTTGGTGCTTGCGCTTCCCCTGCAGGCTCAGGATCAGAAATGGGAGGCATTCGGCGGTTACCAGTTTACTCACTTCCAAGTGCCAGCGGGGTTTTCCGGGCCGTCCACGACGAACGGCAACGGCTGGGATGGTGCTTTTGGCTACAGCATCAATAATTGGCTGGGGGTGAAGGCGGACTTCAGCGGCAGCTACGGCAATGGCGGCACCCAGTTGGGTGTCGGTAATTGCCCCGCTAACCTGTACACGTACACGTTCGGCCCCACATTCTCCGCACCTGCCAGCCCAAATGTAAGGTTTTTTGTGGAATTCCTCGCCGGGGGATATCACGATTGGGTGCAGTACTTCTCTAATAACCCGCTTGCGGGTGTGGCTCTCATCGCCGGTGGCGGCGCTGATGCGCGGATCGGAAAACACCTGGCCGTCCGTGTTTTCGATGCAGATTGGCTGGGTTTCATGAGCGGCAGCAGTGTCGGCAATTCCGGAAGCAAATCAAACTTCCGCTTCTCGACGGGTCTCGTCATTCGTTTCTAGCGCGGCAAGAGGGCGTGTGGTCGGCGAACCGGACAAACGGTCCCGAGTGGGTAACATTCCCGGTAAGCCGCTTCACTCTAGTTCGAGTCGCTCGGCATTGGTCGTGTTTGAAAGAGGTTTCGACCGGAAAGGCTAAACCGTGAACAGCAATTCCGAGTGGTTGCCTGCTATGCCCGCTAGGAGCCAAGTGGTGCCATGGCTCCGTTTTCGTAACAACGTCCTCCGTGCGCCCGGAGTGGGCGCGGCAACGTCCCTGAGCCATTACAGGAAGGAGAGCGGAATGCTGGTCCGACGTGCTCTCTTCGCAATCCTGCTTACGTTCGCTTGCGTGGGCGGGATAGACGCGCAGCAGACCCCCATCCCCCCGCTTACACGGCGCTCCGACCACAAACTCGTGGCCGCGTCGAGCGGCCCGAGTGTAAGGGCACCTTTGGAATCCGTTACCCTCTCCGTTCCGAAAGGGACGCCGTTGCAAGTGGCTTTGGACCAAGAAGTCCGCGTGAAGAAAGTGGGGCAGCCGATTCACGGGCGCATCGTCGAGCCGGTATACGCATTTGATCGCATCGTCGTGCCCATAGGATCGGAGGTCAATGGCCGGGTCACGGCAATCGGCAAGATCTCCCGCTGGAAGCGGACGGCGGCGGCGCTGAATGCGGACTTTACTCCCGAGCGCAAGGTGAAACTGAATTTCGACGACTTGGTGCTGCCAGATGGAAGGCACTTCCGATTGGAGTCAAGCGTTGCTCCGGGATCGGGCCAGGTGATCCGCTTCGTTGCGGCCGCGGGAGGCCAGAGAAAGAAAAAGAGCTTAAAGGACGCCGCCTCCGATAAAACGAAACAGGCCGAACAGCAAGCCCGCCAGCAATGGGACAATGCGATGAAGCAGCTGAAGACGCCCGGCCGCATGCACCGCCTGAAACGGTATATTGAGGCGCAGTTGCCGGTTCATCCGCAGTACATCCCTGTGGGCACGGTTTACTTTGCAGAGCTCACCGCCCCGCTGGATTTCGGCACCGAATTGATGACACCCCAGATGGCCTCTTCGCTCGGTGGCCGGCTGCCGCCCGGGAGCATCGCGCATGCGCGCCTGATTACGCCGCTAACGTCAGCGACTGCGCAGAAGGGCGACGTCGTGGAGGCGGTCCTATCCCAGCCGCTCTTGGATGGCCAACGGCACCTGATTCTTCCTGAAGGCAGCCGGCTGGAAGGCACGGTTCTCCAGGTCCACCCTGCTCGGCACATGAAGAAGAATGGGCAACTGCGCATTGCTTTCCAGCAGCTCATCCCGCCGGACGGGATTGCGCAGAAGGTAGAAACCACGCTGGAGGCCGTGGAGTCGGCCAAAGCTGCGAACCTGAAGCTCGACTCTGAGGGCGGGGCCGAGGCCACCACGCCGAAAACCCGCTACTTGGCCACAGCTATCTCGATCACCTTGGCGGCTGCCTCCGCCAACGGAGGCGACACCGACGTGGATAACGGCATTGCTCACGTAAAAGCCAATACCGGCGCCCAGGTTGCTGGCGGTGTAAACGGCTTCAAGTTAGTTGGGATGGCGCTCGGCCTGGCGGTGCATTCACGAGCGCTCGGCTACACGATGGGAGCCTATGGCGCTGGGATTTCGATCTATTCCCACTTCATCGCGCGAGGGAACGAGGTTGTATTCCCGAAGAACACGGCGATGGATCTTGAGGTCGCGACCAGGAAAGAAAGTGTCGAAGAGTCGCCACGGGAATGGAATAGTCGGCACGGCGATTGACGATGTGACTTGTTCTTAAAGCTCCGATAGAGCACAGACGATGAGTTATCAGCCACTTTACCGTCTTCGACTACGGGCCCGCCATACATGTTGCGCGACCATAGGGGGGCTGCTTGTCCTTTTGACCGCACCGGCGTGTCTGGCCCAGTTGAACTGGGATGGTCAGACAGGCGGCCTGCTGACACCATTCGCCTACGTTAGCAGTTCCCCCGGCAGAAGCCTGGGGCGGCCGGAATTGGCGTTCCATTACATGAACGCCGGCCCGGTGCTTGGCAGCGAACTTCAGGCGTCAATCACTTTCGGATTTCTGAAGATTGGCGAAGTCGGATACACGCGCTCGTTCAATGTCGAAGGCAGCGTGCCAGGCCTCAGCCCTCTATTTGCGAACGCCTTCAACATCGGTCATATCAAGTTCAAGCTGGTTCCGGAGGATTTCCGCGGCACGAAATTCGTCCCTGCCATCGCGGCCGCCGCGGTAGTTCGCACACAAGTGCGCCGCATCACGGAAGTGGATGAACGGGAGAACACCACGGCCACCGATTTCGACGTGATGGCCACAAAGACGATCGATGAATTGCCCGTTCCCGTCCTGCTGAATTTCGGTGTGAAGCTGACGAACGCTTCGCTGCTCGCCTTGGCCGCCAATTCGCCGAACTGGGATTTCGAGGCATTTGGCGCGGCGGGCTTTGAACTGCGTGGCCCGAAGCACACCAACTTCCTCCTCGGTGCGGAATTTCTGCAGCAGCCGCGCCAGTTCAAGGAAGTGCCAGGGCAGTTTTTCTCGACCACGGCGATTGTGCCGACCACCCTTGCGTACTTTGTGCGAATCCGTCCGGGCAACGAGCTTCCCTGGAGCGTTGATTTAGGTCTGGTGCAGCTCGGCGGCAATCTCGGCCCCGGATGGAATATCCAAGCGCGCCATCGGTTCACAATGGGTATCAGTTACCGGTTCTAGAACTCCGGCGGGACCTCAAGCCTAACAAGGACGTACGGTTAGCCGACTGCCGTACCTTGGGGATATATCAGCCGGCGAAGCGGCGCAGAGCGGACTGGCGCATGGCGGCGCGGTCGATGTTCTCGCGGCAGGTCATCAAGGTGAGCAGGGTGCTGAGGATGCGCGCCTTGATTTCGTCCGACATGGAAAACCCGCTGGTAGCCACGCTGACCAGCGTGGCTCCGCGATCCACGATCTTCTTCATGAATTCCTGCTGCCGTTCGTGCGCGACCTTGCCGAGATTGGATTCGCGGCGAATTTCCGCGCATTCCTGCTCGACAAACAGCGTGAAATGAAGAATGCAGAGATGCTCGGCGGCGAGTCCCGCCGGGACGACCGATTTGCAGCCCTTCGAGGTGCAGTTTTCAGCCACAGGCACACACCCGCAAGGTGACGAAATCCGCTCGTTTGTAGCATTAAACGCAGGCGGTTTCCAGTTCGCTCAGGAAACATGCACCGAATTGAGTAGCCCCTCCCCCCAAAAAACTTGTAGGCGAACGACTGCATCCGAGCGCCGGAACATCCTTACGCGCCTGTCCCGGCGAAGCGCGGCGGTTTCTTGAGGCATCCAATAACAAGGGAAGAAAGATGGAAAGGTGGTGCACAATGTCACGGCTCAATCGTTCTACTTCGCGTGCCGTTCTCGTAGTCCTGGCCATTGCCGGGATGATCTTCGCGTCAGGAGGCGCCGCGCTCGCCGCGTCGGGACAGCAAGCCCCGAGCGGGCAGGCCCGTTATGAAGCCTGGCTGAAGAATCAGGTGCGGCACGATCTGGTGATGCTGCCCTGGCTGACGCTGTTCGACAACCTGGAGTACAAGGTTAACGGGACGACAGTGACGCTGATGGGGCAAGTAGTTCGCCCGTCGCTGAAACCGGACGCCCAGCGGGTAGTGCAGCACATCGAAGGCGTCACCAAGGTGAACAATGACATTCAGGTCCTGCCGCCCTCAGGGATGGACTGGCAGATCCGGCGCGCGGAGTATCACGCCATCTATGACTATGCCGGTCTTTGGAAGTACGCCATGGGCGCTCTGCCGCCCGTTCACATCGTAGTGGACAACGGCCATGTCACACTGTACGGCGTGGTGGACAGCCAGGCGGACAAGAACCTGATCGGGCTGCGCGCCAAGACCGTGCCCAACGTCTTCAGTGTGCAGAACGATCTGCAGGTCTCCAGCCAGGGTTAATGGGAGTGCGGTAACGGCGTCAACAGCCGGGGCTCGCCAGGGCGGGCCTCGGCTTCAATCCGTGGGTGGCGTTCATAACGGGAGCGCGGCTCGCGCGCCTTTGTTGCGGCGTGCATGCCCGGCAGCAGGCTCATTGCTTGGCTTGTTCGCCCGCGCGGAACGGTGTCCACGGGCCCGCATCCATATCGCGCAGCACCGGAGCTTGCCAGGAATAGTTCGGGTGCGCTTGCAGAAACTGCGCGGCGTTGAAGTTCTCGCCGCAGGGATGGCCGATGCGCGCGATGAAGCTCATCTGCGCGGCCATGGCGCTGTCCGTAACTTTTCCCTGCACCGCGCCGCTCGGATGATAGGGGTTCTGCTCGCTGTCCGGATCGCCGGGCGTGAAAACGTCTCCGTGCCCGCAGAGAGTTCTGCGGTCGGCCATCACCTTTTTCAAATACGTATCGTAATGGTCCGATTCGAAATCCTCGGCTAATTGCACATCGATTTGGCCCTTGTGCTGCGCCATGAGCTGTTTCCAACGCAGGTGGCGCGCGTTCGCCGACTCGGCCATATTGTTGGGATCGAAGGTGGTCTCGTCCTTCATCACTTCCGGATCGCTGGGGAAATTGGAGCCGACGAAATAGCCGTCCTTGGTGCGCCAGACGCGCGTGTGTTTCAGGCCTTCCTCGAAGCGCGCGATTTCGCCCGTCTTGCGGTCGCCCAGCAACCAATCGTTCGCATAGCCGCCGTTGTTGCCGTCATTCATGATGCGCACGAAATCGTCGATTGAGTTGGCGTACTGCATGGCTCTGCGCGCGCGGACGAATTCCGGCTTGCCCGTCGGATCCCAGCCGTGGAAATCGCTGATGGTCGTCTCCGTGACCATCAGACCCGCCGAATTGATGGCAAAATCGTCATCGCTGACGATCACCCCGGGAAAGCCGTCCATCAGGATGCGGTTGCCGTGCTGCGGAACGATGTCGAAAATGATCCGCCAGCGCTCCCCGTTGATGTAGCTGGTCCAATCGTTGTGGCCCATGACGATCTGGCCGTTCTTGGTCCAGCTTCCGGTGGCCACGAACGCGCTGCACGCCTCGGGCGCCTTCAGTGTCGGCGCGTTCTGCGCGTGCGTGATCGAATTCAGCCACGGCACGTAATAATCGGGCAGCTCCATGAAGGCGTTCATGGCCACGATGTCGTCCAGGTCCAGCTTCACCTGCTTGGCTTCGAGGCCCGCCACAATGCCTCGCAATTCCTGCTGATACTCGGGATCGATGCGGTGCCACAGCATGTCGTGCGCCGCGCGGCGGAAGAAATCCCAGTTGCGGCCGGTATCGTGCGTCATTTCCAGGCTGACTGCGGCGAAGGCGTCCGCAATTTCCGGGGCGAGGAGATAACCGTGCTGGTAGCCGATGTTGAACGGCGAGCCTTCCAGATGCACGTAGATCCAACCGCCGCTCTCGAAGCGGTAGCCCTTCTCCAGCCGGGATTCATCGGGCGCCTGAGCCCTGGCGGGCGCGGCCAGCGCCGCCGTCGAAGCCGCCTGCACGGTGTGGCGCTCACCGCCCACAAGCAGCGCCGTGCCCGCCAGGGCCAAGCTCAGAACGATCAGCAGGGCTACGGGAAGACGATTTCTATGAATTTGCATCGGCAGTTTGCTCCTCGTCCTTCGTTGATGCCGCGCGGCCGCTGGCGGTGGTCCCATATTCTGACCGCCTGAACCCGCCGAAGCAAGAACCGCTGCGGAAGAAAATGAATGCAGGGAGCTGCGGCGTCAGCGCATAACTGCTGGAATTCAACTGGCCGCGATCGTTTGCAATCTCGAGTCGATCGCGGATGCTGTTGCCAGCGGTTGTTTGCTATGCTGAGTAGGATGGCGATCATCGCGACGCCGGCGACCGCTGTCTTGCAGACCTTGTGGCCCGGGGAAATCACTGCGAACGAGCGTTCAGATGGACGCTTGAGCGCGGACGTTGGCCCGAACGGCCCTTCGCAAGGTAGAATCCTTCGCCTATGACCTATTCCGTTTCATTTGTCCTATGGCTTCTGGGATCGGCGTGTCTTGCGGGATTTTTCGGCGCTTTATTAGGAGTGGGTGGCGGCATCTTCATCGTGCCGGTGATGGTGCTGATGTTTCACCTCCCCATTAAAATCGCCGTGGCCGCCAGCATCGTCTCGGTGATCGCCACATCTAACGCGGGCGGCTCCTCCTACGTCGATCAGCGCATCACCAACCTGAAGCTGGGGATGTTCCTGGAAGTATCGACCACCATCGGAGCGCTGTCCGGCAGCGTTCTCGCGCTGTACCTCAAGGAATGGGCGATCATGCTGCTGTTTACCGCGCTCCTTCTGTATATGGGCAGCACGGCTTTTCTGCAGCGCAAGGTCGACGATAAGCGCATCGCTGCCGGCGACTACTCCAACGCCAAACCCGACCGCCTTTCGGCTTTTCTCGGGCTGAACGGCAGCTATCACGATCAGGCCGCACAGCGCACGGTCGATTATGTGGTCACGGGAGCTCCGACAGGCAGCGGAATCTGCTACCTGGCGGGCGTTGCTTCGGGTCTGCTGGGCGTGGGCGGCGGGGTCGTCAAGGTCTCCGCCATGAACGCGCATATGAACGTGCCCATGAAAGCAGCGGTGGGCACCAGCAAGCTGATGATCGGCGTGACCGCCGCGGTCAGTTCGATATTGTTCTTCCTGGCCGGTCTGATTCATTTCTACGTGGTGGCGCCGGTGGCCATGGGCACCACCATCGGCGCGACCATCGGCACCATGATCATGAATCGCCTGCGCAGTGTTTGGCTGAAATGGCTGCTGGCGCTTTTGATGTTCTATCTTTCCTACGGAATGTTCGCGCGCGCGCTGGGCATGCGCTTCCACATCCATTTGCCGAATCTGGGCTGATGAGCAGCGAGCGGGTGAAGAGAGGCTCAAGGTGAAAACGGAACAACCAGCGGCGCAGCCCGGCACGAATTCGAACAGCGAGCGCATCGGCAACGTTGCCGACAACGTTTACGCCGAAGTGTATCGCATTCTGCTCGTCGGCATGGTGCTGAGCACCGCGCTGTTTGCCATCGGAGTCATTCTGGCCCTGCTGCATCCCGAGTATGTTCCGCTCTCCGCCGCCTGGGTTCGCCAGCAGTATCACTGGCACGTCTTCATTCATGGCCTGGCCACCGCCAATCCCGGTTCCTTTATGTTATTGGCGACTATTTTGCTGATTCTGACGCCCGTCTCGCGCGTCCTGGTTTCCATCTACGTTTTCTACGTGGACCACGATCGCAAGTACGTGGTGGTCACCAGCATCGTTTTCCTGGTGATGGTATTGACGGTGATCCTGTCGCGCCTGGGTTTAAAGTAACCCGTCGCGGGCATCGTGCTGGGTGTGCTCGCGTTCAGCCTGTTTCTGCGCTGAATTCTGGCGAGCAGGTCAGGAAGGGTCAGGAACCGGAAGGCGAAGGCGCGCGAACGGGCCAATCCTGCGCCGCAAATTCCACGCCCCAGAAGCGCGGGCTGGGCGACAGAAATTCCACCCCCACGCGCGTCCCTTTTTCCGAAGTGTCTCCCAGGTATACGACGCGGCACTCCTGCTCCTCTTCGCTGATCGGATTGCTGAGGAGAATCTCGGCGCCCAGACCGACCGCATGCTGCAGGTACAACAACCCGCCGTGCGCGTTGACCACGATCGTCTGGCTATCCTCGCGAAACTTCCGGCCGTCCGCGTTCTTGCCCGCCGCGCGCACGGGGATCCGCGCGAATACGCGGGAACTGCGCCGTTCCTTGGAGTTCTCAGGGATCATGTCGTGTATCGTCCTATGCCCTCAGGCGCGAGTCAATCCGCGCAACAGCCCGCGTGCTCAAAAAAGCAGAGCATCCGCGCTTGCGCAGATTGCCACTGCTTTCGTAAGATGCGGCGTACACGGAAGTCCAGCGGAAACGTTTTAGTAGAGCATCGAACGGCTGCCTGCCTGGCCGGCAAACTTTGCCCGCAGGCAGAGCCGCAAAACCAAAACCGTTAGCGCGGGGGATGCTGCTGATGAATCTGTCCGAATACATCGAGTCGAAGCGCGAAGAACACTTGAACGAACTCAAGGAATTTCTGCGCATTCCCAGTGTCAGCACCAAGAGCGAACACAAAGCGGACATTGAGAAGGCTGCGCACTGGGTGGCGGAAAAGCTGCGCGGAGCCGGTTTCGAAAACGTCGAGATCGAGCCCACCACGATGCATCCGCTGGTCTATGGCGAGTCCCTGCATGCTCCCGGAAAGCCTACCGTCCTTTTTTATGGCCACTATGACGTCCAGCCAGCCGAGCCGCTCAACCTGTGGACCAGCCCGGCCTTCGAGCCCGCCGTGCGCGACGGCAACCTGTATGGCCGTGGCACCGCCGACGACAAGGGGCAAGTGCACATCCACCTGAAGGCGCTCGAGGCGCTGCAGAAAACCGCAGGTCAGCTGCCCATCAATGTAAAGGCTATCATCGAAGGCGAGGAAGAAGTCGGAAGCGTCAGCCTGTGGGATTTCGTGCAGCAGAACAGGGAAAGGCTGAAGGCTGACGCGCTGCTGGTCTCCGACACCGCCATGCTGGCCAAAGGCGCTCCCTCCATCACCTATGGCTTGCGCGGGCTCAATTATTACGAAGTCGAAATCATCGGGCCCATACAGGACCTGCACTCGGGAGGGTTCGGCGGCGCCGTTCCCAATCCCATCACCGTTCTGGCGGAGATGATTTCCAAGCTGCACGACAAGAATTTCCGCGTGACCGTTCCCCACTTCTACGATGATGTCGCCACCATCTCCCGCGCCGAGCGCAAAGCCCTCCATGCGCTCCCTTGGAAGGAAAAAGACTTTCGCAAGACGGTGGGCGCGCCGGCCCTGTGCGGAGAGAAGGGCTACAGCATCATCGAGCAGCTCTGGATTCGCCCTACACTGGAGCTCAACGGCATCTGGGGCGGCTATCTGGGCGAGGGCGCCAAGACCGTGATCCCTTCGAAAGCCTATGCCAAGATCTCCACGCGCCTGGTGCCCGATCAGGACCCCGCGAAGATCTCCAAGCTGGTCGAGCGGCACATCCGCAAGCTGCTGCCCAAAACGGTGAAATGCAATTTCCGCGTCCTCAGCACGGGCAAGCCCTGGGTGGCCGCCTACACGCATCCCATCTTCCAGAAGGCCATTCACGCGCTGGAGGCGGGCTTTGGCAAGAAAGCGGTGTTCATTCGGGAGGGCGGCTCGATCCCGTTCGTCACCCAGATGCACGACACGTTCAAGGTGCCTTGCGTGCTGATCGGCTTCGGCCTGCCCGACGAGAACGCGCACGCCCCCGACGAGCATATCGCCCTGGAAAACTATTTCGGGGGGATCAAATCCATCGCCCTGTTCTACGAAAGCCTCGCCTCGCTCTAGAAGTTTCTTCAGCCTGGACTGGGTGGAGCGCGGCGTCTTAATCGCGCGCGTAATCCTCCCTCTGGTTTCACTGTTCCGGGGAGATCCGCGAGCCGGCGATTCAACCTGGCACAGCGGGGCCGCACGGAAAAAATCCTCGCTTTTCCGGGCATTTTTTGAGCTTTTTGCTTGCGTTACGTGGAAAGCGCGTTTATAGTGCCTCGCGGCATCCGGGATTCCGGAGCCTGCCTGCCTCAGGCAGGCCCATGAGCACTCACGTGCGAGGAGGAAGTGAATGGCAGGTCCGATGAGCAAGTCGAAGATCGTTGCGCACATGGCGGAGAAGGTCAGCACGCCGGAAAAGCCCGTATCGAAGAAGCAGGTGGCGTCCTTCTTTGATGAGCTGTTCAAGCTGGCAGTGAAGGAAGCGCGGTCTTCCGGCAAATTCGTGATTCCGGGTCTCGGGCGCGCCGTCAAGGCGCACCGCAAGGCGCGGATGGGCCGCAACCCGGCGACGGGCGAGGCCATCAAGATCAAGGCCAAGACCGTGGTTCGTTTGCGCGCCGCGAAAGCGTTCAAAGACGCCGTGCTGAAGTAGTTTTCTTCCGGCGCGAAGTTCGAGCATTTCGAGACAGCACCCCCAGGAGGGTCTGGCCGGCACGCGGGCCAGATGCTTGGGGGTTTTGTCTTTTCCGCCCGCGTCAGCGCGAATGTGCGGATAGGCCTCAGTGACGCCATGTTCGAATCCATAAGAAGTGACGGCACCGGAATAACGCTGGACGCGGCGACCATTTGCTTTATCCTCGGATGGCTACCGTTCATCGTTGCTTGGGCCGTGTACAACACCGCGTTCACCGAGTGGCTGGTCCAGGTTTACTTCCTTACGGTTTTCGTCTTTATCGTCTATCCGAGGAAGTATGAAAGAAAGAACCTGAAGCGGCTCTGGTTTTGGAAAGCGATGCTGGTAGTAGCTCTCGTGCTGCACCCCGCGATCGTCGTAGCTGTGTGGTTTCTGGACATCTGGGAAAAGACGAAATGGCATGAAGCCACTACTATGCTAATCATGATAATTGCTGCCTCAGTTGTCGAATTCCCGTTGCTGGACAAGATTGTTAATTGCTTTCGCCCCGTAGGGGAAAGCCGCTGAATTACGGGTTAGGTGTTCCCTTGCAATGACTGTGGGGCCAGATCAGGGCGGTACGGCTTTGGTATCAACAAGCAACAGGGACCACCTTTGGAGTACCAATGATGACGCGAAGGGCCGTCTTGGGGGTAGCAGCAGCGTGTGCTCTGTTACCCCGGTCACGGCGCTCGCCCACAAAGTTGCCCATTTCCCGTAAGATCGTAAACATGCGCGAATATTCGGGCCTTCTCACCGATCTCTACGAATTGACCATGGCCGCGGGCTATTTGCAGACCCGCTTCGGCGCGCGCGCCACTTTCGAGCTTTTCGTGCGCAATCTCCCGCCCCAGCGCAATTACCTGGTGTCGGCCGGGCTCGAACAGGCTCTCGAGTTCCTCGAAAATGTCCGCTTCACGCCCGAAGAAATCGCCTTTCTCCGCCATCATCCCGTCTTTCGCGGCATTCGCGACGAGTTCTTCGACTACCTGCGCACCTTTCGCTTCAGCGGCGACGTCTACGCCGTCCCGGAAGGGACGCTGGTCTTTGCCGGCGAGCCGCTCCTGCGCGTCACTGCCCCGATCATCGAAGGGCAAATTATGGAAACCTACCTGCTCGCCACGCTGAGCTACCAGACCCTGATCGCCAGCAAGGCCGCGCGCGTGGTGACCGCCGCGCAGGGGCGTCAAGTGGTCGAATTTGGAGCCCGCCGCGGACATGGGCCCTACGCCAGCATTTGGGCCGCGCGCGCCTCCGCCATTGGCGGCTGTATCGGCACCTCCAACGTTCTGGCGGGACAGCTCTTCGGCATCAGCACCTACGGAACCCAGGCGCATTCGTGGATCATGGCGCACGAGAACGAAGCGGAGGCCTTCCGCCAATTTCTCGAAGCCTTTCCGCAGGGCGCCATCCTCCTGCTCGACACGTATAACGTGCGCAACGCGGTCAAGACCATTCTCGACGCCGGCCGCAAGCCCGGGGGCGTGCGCCTCGATAGCGGCGATCTGGTGAAAGACAGCCGCTGGGTGCGCCGCGAACTGAATCGCGCGGGTTGGAACGACGTGCAGATTTTTGCTTCCGGCGATCTGAACGAAGAAAAGATCGCGCGCCTGCTGAAAGCCGGCGCCGCCATCGATTCCTTCGGCGTGGGCACTGCTCTTGCCACGCCCGGTGATGCGCCGCATCTGAATCTGGTGTACAAGCTGGTTGAAGTCGAGCGTGGCGGCAAAACGCGCGAAGCGGCCAAGTTCAGCGAGGCCAAGGTGACTTATCCCGGCCGCAAGCAGGTGCTGCGCTACTCCAATCCGGAGGGGGACTTCATCTACGACAAAATTGCCATGGAGGGCGAGCCCACGAACGGCGGCCAGCCCTTGCTGGCGGAAGTGATGCGCGACGGCCGGCGCACGCAACGCACCGAATTGATCGGCGAGCTTCGCGCGCGCACCTTCGGCAGCCTCGGGCGCCTGCCGGAGAAATACCGGCGCATCGATCGCTCGGCGAAATATCCGGTGCGCTACAGCCAAACGCTTAAAGGGATGCTGGAAAGAGTGCGGCGCCGCATCGGCCGCTCCTCGCCCAAATGACGCGCGCTGCTTTTCGCACCTGGTTCGGTATCCTGCGCTGAACCTGCGACAATGGTTCGCGGGCAGCGCCGGAGGCGCGCTTGTAGTTAGCCCGGCACGGAACGAAGTGGAGTGCCGGGGGAGCCGGCCGAAAAAAGTTTCAGTCCCGTAGGGACGATTGATTCAAGACTCACACGCACATGTCTCGGACGGATCATCCATGACCTCCCATAAAACCATCTTCTGGGAAGTCGATACGCAGGCCGATTTCATGCTTCCTGGGGGACACCTCTACGTTCCCGGCGCCGAAAAGACCATTCCCAACGTGAAGCGCCTGGTCGATGCCGCGCGCCAGGGCCGCGTCCTGCTCGTCTCCGACATGTGCCAGCACACGCCCGACGATCCCGAGTTCGCGCAGTTTCCGCCGCACTGCGTCCGCGGCACGCCCGGCGCCCAAATCATCCCCGAGGGCCTTGCGGAAGAACATTTCATCGTGCCCAACGAGCGCGGTTTCAAGCTGCCCGCGGACCTCTTCGCCTATCGGCAGATCATCATCGAGAAGCAGACGCTGAACGTCTTCGACAATCCGCTGGCAAGCGAAATCGTGAGTCGCCTGCCGCGCGATGCGGGTTACTTCGTCTTCGGCGTAGTCACGGAATATTGCGTGCGCCTGGCGGCTAAGGGGCTGCTCGAGCGCGGCCGGAACGTCTCGGTCGTCACCGACGCGGTCGAAACGCTGAAAGCGGAGGACGGCCGACGCACCACCGGCGAGCTCCGCTCCCTCGGCGCCCGCTTCGTCTCCACCGACGAAGCCCTGGCCGCCATCGACGCGCCGCGAATGCAATAGGTTCGGCTGGTTCGCTTGCCCATCGCGCTTCAAAATTCGTACACTATGCGCATGAGACCTCTCCGAGCAAAAGTGAAGAAGGGCCGTCTCGTCCTGGATGAGCCCACCACACTGCCCGAAGGAACCGTGGTCGATCTCGTTGCCGACGACGAAGGGGATGACCTCAGCGATGAGGAACGGCGCGCACTGCACGAGGCGCTCGCAAGCTCTTGGCAGTCCGCGGAAGCGGGCCGACTTCGTCCCGCCTCGGATGTACTCGACGAACTCCGTCGACGCCGGTGAGCCTGCCCGTCCGAACTACGCCCGAAGCAGACGCTCAGATCAGCGAAATCGACGAGTGGTGGTGCAGAAATCGGGCGGCTTCGCCAGACCTATTCCTCAGCGAATTAGCCGAAGCGTTTGTGATGCTCGCGAATGCACCCTTGATCGGTCGTCTTTACCGAAGGTCGCCCATTCCGAACACACGTCGCCTGCTGCTCAAGGGCACCCGATATCACGTCTACTACGTCCCGAGCCCGACCGAAATACGAGTGCTTGCAGTCTGGCACGCACAACGTGGCGTAGGTCCGGCTCTCCGAGGGACGTGAGGGAACAATCGTGGCAAGATCCTCCAGCTCGAAATAAGGCGACTGCAGGTCTATCTCGGCAATATCCGACAATTTACGCGGTGGCTTCTTTTTGTTGCACCGGCCGGACAACGCGGTCGTAGAGCCACGTCAGCGCCGCCGTCAGAATTCCGATGCCCACCACCACCCACCACATTTCCTGCGGGTGCTTCAGCACCTCGCCGAAATAGTGGACCAGATGACCGCCCAGGATGCCCGCAACGAAATAGCCGATGGCCACGGGCAAAAACGCGTAGCCCATGTACAGCCCCTGCTGGCCAGGCGGCGCCAGACGCGAGACGTATTCGTAGTAGCGCGCCGCTTGCGTCATCTCGCCAATCGCCAGAATCCCAAAGGACACCGCCACCATCGCCACGCTGGGGTGCACCGCCAGAACAATCCAGGCCAGCCCCGCGATCAGAAATCCCAGCGCCATGGCGCGCACCGGCTGCATGCGGCGCGTCAGGTAGGTAATGGCAATCTGCAAGAAAATCACCATGGTGGGGTCCACCGTAAGCAGCAGGTCCACATCCGCCTTCGCGTTGACGTAGTTCCGCGTAAACAGCGGCGCGGAAATGAATTCCTGCCAGAACACGATGTAGAATCCGGAGGCGATCAGCAGAAAGATCACAAATCGCAAATTCCCCAGCACCACGAACATGTTCTTGAGAGCTTGGCCCACGCTCGCGACGGGAGTTTCGTCGGGCCGCACCGGCTCGCGATAGAGAAACAGCGTGGTCCAGAACATCAGAAACACGCTGAGCGCCGCCACCCGGAACACCGCCTCCATGCCCCAGCCGAGCTGCTTACGCACCAGGAAAGCGATGATCGGGCCGAGCGCGCCGCCGATGTTCACCATCGTGTAGTAAATCGAATAGCCGATCGAGCGCACATTCTCGGTCGACGCCCGCGCCGTCGTGCCCGCCACGCACGGCTTCACGACCCCCGGGCCCATCGCCGGGATCATCAAAATGGCCAGCACCAGCCATTTGTCGCCCATGGCGTGACGGATCGGAAGCATCCAGGTGGCGGAGAGCGACCCCAGCAGAAAATATCCCACCGTCATGATCAGGTAAGCGAACATCAGTGCCCGGCGGAAACCGAAGCGGTCGGCCAGCGTCCCGCCCAGGATGGGCAGGAACCACACGACCAGCCCGAACACCCCCATGATCCAGCCGGTGAGCTCGGCCGAAAAATGCAGCCGCTCGTTCAAGTAGATGGCCAGGACGGCGGTCGTGGCGTAATAGGCCACGCGCTCGAAAATCTCGGTGAAATTGGCGGCCCAGAAGGCCGGCTCGAAGCCCGAGCGAATCTCGCGCAGCCGCTGCCCCAGAGGCACTTTCGGTGGTTCCGTCGTAGAAGGTTCCGCCATTCTGAAAACCTCGAATCAACGCCGGGCTGACCGGCCCGCGATTGTAGCGGATTTGCGATTCCTGCGCTCGTTCCTTTCTGGCGGGCTGCGAGCCGCTCGAAACCCGCCAGCCTGTGCGCTTGTGCCCGCTTGGCTCCGTTGGCTCCGCGGTTCTGTTGCGGCGAACCGGCGCGGCTGTTAGAATCGCGCTCTTGCGTCTTGCGCCGCGCGCATTTCGCGGCGCGTGTTGCCGTCAGCGGCAGCAAGCCGGGTGCTCGCAGCGATCCTTCGTGGGCCTGCACATTTCCGCGGCCCTCGCGCATCCAATAGGCTCAACTCGCTTCGTCGAAGCTCGACATATGGAGGACTGGCTTGGCCAAATATGATCTGGTGATCATCGGGAGCGGTCCGGGCGGATACGTGGCCGCCATTCGCGCCGCGCAGTGGGGATTGAAGACCGCGGTCGTCGAGAAGGATCCCTTCCTGGGCGGGACTTGCCTGCACGTGGGCTGCATCCCGACCAAAGTCTTTCTGCACCACGCGGATATCTACGATTACTTCAAGCGCGCCGAAGAGTTTGGCTTCGAAGTGAAAGGCGTCAGCGTCAATTGGCCCGCCATGCTCGCGCGTAAGGACAAAATCGTCAAGAAGCACTCCGGCGGCATCGCCCTGCTCTTCCGCAAGCACAAGATCGACTCGATTACCGGCTGGGGACGCATTGCCGGGCCCGGCCGCGTTTCCGTCGAGAAGGACGGCAAGACGACCGAACTCGAAACCACCTACACCATGCTGGCCACGGGCTCGGAGGCGCGCACCATTCCCGGCGTCGAAATCGACGGCAAAACGATTCTGACCAACCGCGAAATTTTGGACCTTCCGGCCATTCCGAAATCGCTCGTGGTGGTGGGCGCCGGCGCGGTGGGAGTTGAATTCGCCTCCATTTTCCGCACCTTTGGCGCCGAGGTGACCATCCTCGAAATGCTGCCGCGCATCGTGCCCCTCGAGGATGAAGAAATCTCCGCCGAGCTCGAAAAATCCTTCAAGAAGAAGGGCATTCGCATCGAGACGGGTGCAAAAGTCAGCTCGGTGAAGAAAGACGCGAAGGGCGCCACCGTCGCCTTCACAGACAAATCGGGCAAACAGCAGACCATCGCCGCCGAAAAAGTCCTGATCGGCGTGGGGCGCCGGCCGCTCACCGAAAATATCGGCCTGGAAAAAACGAAAGCGAAGGTCGAGCGCGGCTTCGTTCACGCGAATGGCTATCTCGAAACCGATGAGCCGAAACTCTTCGCCATCGGGGACATCGTTGCGGGTTTGCCGCTGCTGGCCCACGCCGCGTCCATGGAGGGCATCATTGCGGTCGGCCGCATGACCGGCAAGGATGTGCAGCCGTTCGACAAGCGACGCTGCCCCAACGCCACCTATTGCGAGCCGCAGATTGGCTCCGTCGGTTTGACGGAGAAGCAGGCGCGCGAGGCGGGCTACGACGTGAAGACCGGCAAATTTCCATTCATTGGCAACAGCAAGGCCACCATTCTGGGCATGCACGAAGGGTTCATCAAGGTAGTTGCCGAAGCGAAGTACGGCGAAATCCTCGGCGTGCACGCCATCGGGCCGCTCACCACGGAAATTCTCGCCGAGCCGACTGCGGCGCTCGGCCTCGAAGCCACGCTCGACGACATGGCTGCGACCATCCACGCGCATCCCACCGTGTGGGAAGCCATGGGCGACGCCTTCAATTCGGTCCGCGGCCTGGCGATCAATATTTAGCTGCGTTTGGGGTGCTGGCTGTGACGCATTGCTGCTGAGATAGATTGGCTGGAGCGGTTAACAGCTTTTTTGTTTGCAGCCTCCCGTACCATGCAAATCTCGTTCAGCGAACTGGCTTGGCTCGGTTTCCTTGCTAATCTGAGTGAGGCAGGCCAAACGTTCTTGGTTCAGATCGCGGGCGTTCTGGACCGCGCGCAGCCGGCCCAGCCGCGAGGATAGCGTGCCATGCCGGTTCTCTAGGCGCGATTTGCAGGGCGCTGGAGGCTGCAAATAAAAAGTCAGAACTACTTTGGCTAATGCAGGCACGCTCTGGACCGCGCGGGATCAAGGGCCTAACATAAATTACGCATGACTGGAAATGCGACAACATGCTGGGTGGTGGATGCAGGCCACATCCGCTATGGGGCGGCGTGCGAGCTGCAGAAGCGTCTGGTCGACGCGCGCAAGGCGGGGGCTATTCCCGATGTGCTGCTCTTCTGCGAGCACCCCCACGTCATCACGCTGGGGCGCAATGGCAAGCGCGAGAATCTGCTGGCGGGCAACCGCCTGCTGGCGCAAATGAACGTCGAGTTTCACCCCACCGATCGCGGCGGCGACATCACGTACCACGGCCCGGGTCAGATCGTAGGCTATCCAATTCTCGACTTGACCGGGCATCGCCGCGATGTCCGCTGGTACGTCGAGCAACTCGAAGAAACCATGATTCGCGCCAGCGCCGATTACGGCATTTCAGCCAAGCGCGTCGAAGGCCGGCACGGCATTTGGGTGGACACGCGCGCCGGCGAGGAGAAGCTCGCCGCCATTGGCGTGCACCTGAGCCGCTGGGTCACTTCGCACGGCTTCGCCTACAATGTCTCGACCGATCTGCGCTTTTTCGACCTGATCGTGCCCTGCGGCATTTCCGGCCGCCGCGCCACCTCGCTCGAACGCCTGCTTGGCCGCACCGTGGACGCCGCTGAGGTTCGCGCCTCACTCGCCCTGCACTTCGCTGAAATTTTCCAGCGTGACATCATGCAGGTGGCCGTGGATGATTTGAAAAGCGCAGCCAGAATCGCGCCGACAAATGAAACAGAAAGCGAATCCAGGTCCAGCGAACCCGAAATCCTGAAAGGGAGCCACGCGTGAGCCGAGCGCTGACCCGCGAACAGCATCTCGATCTGTATTACTACATGCAGCTCAACCGGCAGCTCGAAGAGCGCATGGTCCGGCTGTTCCGCCAGAACAAAATCGTCGGCGGATTGTATTCGAGCCTCGGCCAGGAAGCGATTTCCATCGGCACAGCCTACGCGCTCGAGCCGCGCGACTGGCTGGCGCCCATGATCCGAAACATCGGCGCGCTGCTGGTGAAAGGCTTCAAACCGCGCGACATTTTCACCCAGCACATGGCCAAATACACTTCGCCGACGCGGGGCAAGGACGGCACCAGCCATTTCGGCGACTTGAAAGTGCGCCATACCGTGTCGCCGATTTCCATGCTGGGCGACCTGATTCCCGTGATGACGGGCGTAGCCATGGCCGGGCGCTATCTGGGCCAGCACATCGTCACCATGACCTGGATTGGCGACGGCGGCAGCTCGACCGGGGCATTCCACGAAGGGCTGAACTTCGCGGCCACGCAGAAAGCCGCTTTGGTCCTCGTTCTGGAAAACAATCAGTGGGCGTATTCCACGCCGGTCACCCGGCAAGTTCCGCTGAAAAATCTGGCCGACCGCGCGAAGGCCTACGGTGTTCACAGCGCGACCGTCGACGGCAATGACGTGGTCGCCGTTTATCATGCCGCCAAAGATGCGGTCGACCGCTGTCGCGCGGGCCACGGCCCGGTACTGATCGAAGCAAAAACCATGCGCATGAAGGGCCACGCGCAGCACGATCCCGCCGAATACGTTCCCCGGGAGATGTTCGATTACTGGAAGGCGCGCGATCCCATCCCCCGCTACGAGAAATATCTCACCGAGCACAAAATCTGGGACGCTGCGAAAAAGGCCGAAATCGACGCGCGCATCGAGCGCGAACTCGATGCGGATCAGAAATTCGCGGAGGAATCGCCGTTGCCTCCCCCGGAACTGGCCGAAGAGGGCGCCTACTGCGAGGGCTGCCACAAAATCGAGGCCGATTGGAAGCGGCACAAAGAGGAAGTCATGCCGCCCAAGTCGAGCATTCAAGCGGAATGGACCACGCCGCGGCTCGGCGGCCTCGACGCCGAGTTCATTGCTAGGGCCGAAATCCCCGGCGCGAAGGAAGCAGCCGCGGCGAATGGCGAAGCGAGCGCTCCAGCCGCCGCTGCTGCGGCGGGAGCCGGCAGCGCTTCCCCAAGCGCGAGCAGCGCGCCTGCGGATCCGGCCGCAACGCCCGATGCGCCTGAAGATCTTGCCAAAGCTCCCGCCCTGCGCGTGCCCTTCGGACGTGGCCCGAAGGACCGCGAGTTCGAGCGCGAGCGCAACGAAGCGCAGCGCAAGCGGGAAGCCCAGCGCCAGAGTCGCAGCCGGACCAAGCGGAGGAAGCGCTGATGCCCGCCATTACCATGCTCGAAGGCATTCGCCAGGCGATGTTCGAGGAAATGGACCGCGATCCCGCCGTCGTCGCTCTCGGCGAGGATATTGGCGTCTACGGCGGCGCGTTCAAAGTCACCGAAGGCCTGCTGGCTCGCTTCGGCCCGGAGCGCGTGATCGACACGCCCATCAGCGAGACCGCTATCGTCGGCGCGGCCTGCGGCATGAGCTATCTTGGCTTGCGGCCCGTCGCCGAAATGCAGTTCATCGATTTCATCGCCTGCTGCTTCAATCAGGTGACCAACTTCGTCGCCAAATCGCACTACCGCTGGGGCGCGCCCGTGCCCATGGTCCTGCGCGGGCCTTCCGGCGGTGGCGTGCACGGCGGCCCGTTCCATTCCGCCAACCCTGAAATGTATTTCGTGCACACCCCGGGGCTGAAGGTGGTCTATCCCTCGACCGTGTACGACGCCAAGGGCCTGCTCAAGTCCGCGATTCGCGACAACAATCCCGTGCTCTTCTTCGAGCACAAGTTTCTTTATCGCCGCGTCAAGGAAGAAGTCCCGGCCGGCGATTTCACCGTCCCTATCGGCAAAGCCGCGGTTCGCCGCGAAGGCAAGGACCTGACCATTCTCAGCTACGCGGCCATGGCCCACACCGCGCTCGAAGCCGCCGAGCACCTTGCCAAAGAGGGAATCGACGCGGAGGTGATCGACCTGCGCACCTTGCTTCCGCTCGACCGCCAGACCATACTGACTTCCTTGAAGAAAACCAACAAGCTGCTCGTCGTGCATGAGGACACGCGCACGGGTGGCATCGCGGGCGAGATTGCGGCGCTGGTTTGCGAAGGCGCCTTCGAGGATCTCGACGGTCCCATTATGCGCGTCACCGCTCCCGATACGCCGGTGCCCTATTCGCCGCCGCTGGAGGAACGCTTTTTGCCCAACGCGGAAAAAGTTGCCGCTGCCGCGCGCGAATTGGCAAAATATTAGGTTGGAAAAGTTCCTGATTTTGTTCGGCGCGCGGGCGCGAGGGTGCCCGCTGTGCGGTCTTCCTTTTTGAATCGGAGGGAACGAAATGGAAGTTGTAATGCCCCAGATGGGCGAAAGCATCTTCGAAGGCACTATCACCAAATGGCTGAAGAAGCCGGGTGACAAAATCGACCGCGACGAGCCGCTCTTCGAAATTTCCACGGACAAAGTGGACGCGGAAATCCCGTCGCCGGCTGCCGGCGTGCTGAAGGAAGTGAAAGTCAGCGAAGGCCAGACCGTGCCGGTGCAGACCGTCGTCGCGGTGATCGACGCCGACGGCGCTGCCGCGCAAGCCGCGACCCCAGCGCAGGCTCCGGCCAAGCCACAGGCCGCCGCGCCTCCGCCGCAGCCCAAGCATGAGACGCCCAGGCCAGCCGCGGTTCCACCGCCGCCTGTTGCCGCCGCCCCCAGGCCGGCTCCCGCGCCCGTTGCCGCGTCCAGCGAAAAGATTCGCAGCTCGCCGCTCGTCCGCCGCATGGCCCGCGAGAACAATATCGACCTCGCGCAGGTCCCCGGAACCGGCGCAGGCGGCCGCGTCAGCAAAAAAGACATCATGCAGGCGATCGAGGGCGGAGGTGCGGCGCACGCAC
>JBJKQB010000351.1:0-2600 GCA_046705825.1 Candidatus Acidiferrales bacterium | reverse complement strand
ACCGAAGCGTCGCGCCTGCCGTTCGGACCGGATAGCGTCGATTTTGTTTTTTCTTACAGCGTGCTGCAGCATCTGGATAAGAACGTCGCGCGCAAAGTATTGAAGGAGATCGCACGCATTCTTCGCCCAGGCGGCGCCTGCCTGGTGCAGCTGCCGAACGCTTTTGGTTTGATGAGTATGTTGCGCCAGGCGAAGCGGGGGTTTCGCCAGGCCGCACCGAACACGTTCGAGATGAGGTATTGGACATCCTCGGAGATCCGCCAGGCGTTCCTTGAAGCCGGCCTTGGAAAGATGCGGTTCAGGCCCGAGGGATTCCTGCTGCAGAATACTCAGGCAGAGGACTTGGACTTGCTGTCGAGTGCGGGAGCGGCAGCGGTGCGCGTCTCTTGCTATTTGCGCGACGCGGCGAACAAGATTCCCATGCTAGCGGGCGTGGCCGATAGTTTGTGGGTCGAGACAACGAAAGAGTGACGCGCGACAGCGGGCGCATCGGTCGGCACTGGGCAACCTGTGCCGCCACAAACGAGGTAAAGCGCCGTACGGACGCCGGCGGAGCAGGAGCGGCGGTGATGCTGGCGGCGGCGCTGGCGGCTCTGGTCGGCGCAGCAGTCTACTTCTTCGTCTTTGGGAAATGGAACCCGCCTGCCGCCATCACCCCAATCGGCGAGGAAGTGGACACGCAATACCGGCTGACGCTCATCGTAACTGGCGTGGCTTTCATTCTGGCCCAGCTGGGGCTCGCGTTTGCCACCCTCCGTTATCGCGATCGCGGGATCGGAGCGCGGTACTCTCACGGAAATGGCAAACTGGAATTGGTTTGCACCTTCGTTGCGGCTGTAATCTTTCTCGGCCTCGGATTCCTCGGCTACCGCGCCTGGTCGGCCGTGCGGTTGACTCCGCCCCTTCCCGGAGCGATTCGCATCGAAGTCGTAACCAGCCAATTCGTCTACAACTTCCGCTATCCGGGCCCGGACGGCAAATTCGGGCGCACCAATCCAAAGCTGATCAGCCCGTCCACCGGAAATCCAGTGGGAATCGATCCGAATGATCCGGCCGGCCGCGACGACATCGTTGTACCAACCTTAACGGTTCCGGTGAACCACGAAATCGATCTGCTGATCCACTCGCAGGACGTGATCCATAGCTTTTTTGTCCGCGAATTGCGCCTGCAGCAGGACGCGGTGCCCGGCCTTAGTGTTCCGCTGCACTTCACTCCGCAAAAAATCGGGCGCTACGACATCGTCTGCACGCAGTTGTGCGGGCTGGGGCACTACCGGATGCACAGTTATCTCGATGTCGTGAGCGAACCGGACTACGAGAATTTTATAAAGCAGCAGGAGCAATTCTTGCAGCAGGCGGGCGCACAGTGATTTTCGTCGAGCGAGGGGGAGCGGCAACGTGAACGCGGGAGCGGAGGTGTCCCCAAACACGCGGGCAGCGCAGCCGCACGCGGCGGGCGGCCCGGCCGGGTTCGTGCGCAAATACATTTTCAGCACGGATCACAAGGTGATCGGCATTCAATATTATCTGCTGGCGCTGGCGGCGGTAATCATTGGCGTGGTGCTATCGGTGCTGATGCGCCTGCATCTGGCCTGGCCGGCGTTGCAGTTTCCGTTCGTTTCGGGCGGAGTCATGCGCCCGGAGCAGTACGAATCGCTGATGACCATGCACGGGACGATCATGGTCTTCTTCGTGCTCACGACGGCGCCGCAGGCCGGCTTCGGAAATTATTTTCTGCCCATTCAGATTGGCGCGCCCGATATGGCGTTTCCGCGGTTGAACCTGCTCTCCTTCTGGATCACTTTTCTGGCCTTCGCCTGCATGATCTCCTCATTTTTCGTTCCCGGAGGCGCGCCGCTAAGCGGCTGGACGGCCTACCCGCCTCTGAGCGGGCTGGGCCAGGTGACGGGCCCGGGCGAGGGCTTGGGGCAAACCATGTGGCTCGTCAGCATCGGCCTGTTCTGCGTGGCGACGCTGCTCAGCTCCGTGAATTTCATTTCCACCACGATCGACATGCGCGCACCCGGAATGCGTTTATTCCGCATGCCGCTGACGGTTTGGTCGTGGTTCGTGACCGCGATCCTGTCGCTGCTGTCGTTCGCCGTCCTGCTGGCCGCCATCGTCATGATGCTGCTGGACCGCTCGGCGGCCACAAGCTTCTTCGTTCCCGCAGGCACCCTGGTGAGCGGGCAACTCCAGGCGCACAGCGGCGGCTCTCCCTTGCTCTGGCAGCACCTGTTTTGGTTTTTCGGACACCCGGAGGTGTACATCGCGATTCTGCCCGGGATGGGCGTGACCTCGCATTTGCTTTCCACCTTTTCGCGCAAGCCGCTTTTTGGCTACAAGGCCATGGTCTGGGCCACGTGCGCCATCGGATTTCTGGGATTTCTGGTGTGGGGCCATCACATGTTCGTCAGCGGCATGAGTCCCTATTCCGCATTGGCATTCTCGCTGTTCACCCTGGCCATTGCCGTGCCCTCCTCCGTCGAGACGTTCAACTGGCTCGGAACACTCTGGGGCGGCAGGATTCAGTTCACCACCGCGATGCTCTTCTCTCTGGCCTTCGTTTCGTTGTTCGTGACCGGCGGGCTCTCGGGGCT
>JBJKQB010000350.1:0-11297 GCA_046705825.1 Candidatus Acidiferrales bacterium | reverse complement strand
ATGGTTTCCAGCTCTCTTTTCGAAAAGCCTACCGAACTCAGGCGAATTTTGCCGTCCGGCACGATCCAGAAGATGCTGGGAACGTTGGTCAAGCCGTACTCATTGGAGGCGGGGTAGCCGCGGTCATCGATGAGCATGGGAAACTTGGTTCCGAATTCGCGGATGAATTCGCGTGTGTCGCTCGCTTCATTCTGCGAAATTCCGAAGAACGTGACGTTCGTCCCGCCGTACATCTCGTACATGCGCTCCAGAAACGGAAATGTGAACTGGCACACGGGGCAGTTCACCTTGAAAAACGCGGCAAGCACGGGGCCCTTTTTCAGCGCGTCGGCGAGAGAAGCCGTTTTCCCTTCCGAATCTTTCAGCAAGATCCCCGGAGCCGTCGTTCCGGGCGTCAGTGCGGCCATGCGTCTCCCCCCGAAAAGTCGCTGAAACGAGCGCTTTACGCTCATTCACTCAGTTTACCCCACAAGAATTAGATGTGGCGCCGAAGAGTCGGATACAGCCGCGCAAGGTTTAACACACGCTTCGAGAGAAAGAAAGTGCGGGCGGAAATTCAAACAGCAGCGTTTTGAGGATTTCCGCGCAGTTCCAGGCGGGAGCGACACCTAATGGATCTGACGGGTCTTCTTGCCCAGGTAATCCATCAGCAGGTACTGGCCCAGGGTATAGGGCGTCGTGAAGTACGCTTTCCCGCGGCACAGTTCCGTCACTTTTTGCACGAAATGGACAAGGCTATAGTCGCTGGCCAGCATGAAGGTGTTGATCAGAATGCCCGCGCGCTTGCATTTGGCGACTTCCTCGAGTGTTTGCGTGACCACCAGCGGATCGAGACCGTACGCATTCTTGTAAATGCGGCCGTCCTCCAGCGTCAACGCCGAGGGCTTGCCATCCGTAATCATCACGATCTGCCGCATATCCTTTTTCTGGCGCGACAATATGCGCTGCGCCAGCCGCAAACCTTCGCGCGTGTTGGTGTAGTACGGCCCCACCTGTACGCGCGCCAGCTGCCCCAGCGGAATTTCCTCCGCGCTGTCATGGAAGAGAACGCAGTGCAGCGAATCGCCCGGATATTGCGTGCGAATCAGGTGCGACAGCGCGAGGGCCACGCGCTTGGCCGGCGTGAAGCGGTCCTCGCCGTAGAGAATCATGCTGTGGCTGCAGTCGAGCATCAGCACCGTGGCGCAGGAGCTTTGATACTCGCATTGATGGACCATCAGGTCGGGATAATCGAGCTCGATGGGAATGCCCGAGCCGTTGCGGCGCACGGCGTTGAACAGCGTTCCGCCGATGTCCATGTTCAGCGTGTCGCCAAACTCATAGTGTTTCGAAACTCCGCCCGATTCGATTCCGGTGGCCAGGTCGCGCGTGTCGTGGCGCCCGAAACTGCTTTTCCCCAGCGATGCCAGCAAATCCTTCAGCGTTTTGAAGCCGAGGAAATCGAGGGTTTTGTCCGTGATCTGGAAGCGCGCCTCGACGCGCGGCTGCTCCTGCCCGATCTGGCCGCCAGGCGTTTCTGACGGCGGAGGCGTCACGTGCGCGGACTCTTCGCGGTTGATGAATCCTTCCTCTTCCATGCGCTGGATCAGCTGATCGATCAGGTCGCGCAGTTCCTGATTTTCCGAGGGGTCGGGGTTCTGCAGCAGGCGCTCCATCATGTCCGGCGGGACGAGTTCGCCTTCCTGAAGAGCGCGCAGGATGGCCTCGCGCAGGGCCTCCAGATACTCCTCGCGCGAGCGGTCCATATCCATTTCGTAGATTCCGTACTGGTTTTCGAAACCGCTCTGCAGGAAGAAATCGGAGAGGCGGTTCATCAGCTCCTGCAAATCGACGTCATCCGCCGCTTCGGGCGCGTATTTCGAATATCGGATGTATTTCACGGCGTTTCTCCGATTGCCCGGTTTTGCCGGCGCAAGCCGCTAATTGAACTGGCGTCTCGGCAGGCGCCCGCCCGCAGAGGGATCGCGCGGCTCCTGCGCTTTGCGCACTTCGGCGAAATAGCCGCGTTCCTCGCTCCGGCTGATCCGCTTATGGGACCACAAACCTTCCAGAATGAATTCCGCCGCGCTCACCTGGATCGCCGCATCGTCTTTCGCTTTCGCGCCGAGCGCTTCCAGGTGATCGAACAGGCCGCTGATCTTTTTCAGTTGTGCCAGCAATTCGCCGCTGGAGGCGTTCGCCGGAATTTTCAGTTCGCCGCCCAATTCGAACCATTGCACCACCGGCTGGAAATTCGCGTTCACGAAATGCTGGCTGAAGGCCTTGCCGACTGCGCTTCGAATCAGCTCGCGGGCAATCGCTTCCGCGCCCTTCAATTCACCCTCATATTCCAATTCGAACTTTCCGGTCATGGCGGGAATCGCTGCGTAGACGTCGGCAACGCGCGCGACCACGGCCGATTCGCGGCTGCGCACGGCGCGCTGTTCCGCGCTGCTCAGCACGTTTTCCAGGGCGCTGATCGGCAATCGCTGGCTGACGCCGGAACGGCGATCCACTCGCTTGTCTTCGCGCGCCTGAAACGCCACTTCCTCGACGATTTCGCGAATGTACTCCGGCATCTTGACGCGGCGCGCGCCCTCGCGCGACGTCCACGATTCCTGGGAGGTGATGGACATTCCTTCGCTCACCGTGGCCGGATAGTGCGTGCGAATCTCCGAACCGATGCGGTCCTTCAGCGGCGTGATGATCTTGCCGCGCGCCGTGTAGTCCTCGGGGTTGGCGGTGAAGACCAGCAGCAAATCCAGCGCCAGGCGCACGGGATAGCCCTTAATCTGGATATCGCCCTCCTGCATGATGTTGAAGAGGCCGACCTGGATTTTCCCCGCGAGATCGGGCAGCTCATTGATGGCGAAGATTCCGCGATTGGCGCGGGGCAGCAGGCCATAGTGAATCGTCAACTCATCGGAAAGGTTCCGTCCTCCGCGCGCGGCTTTGATGGGATCGACGTCGCCGATGATGTCGGCGATGGTGACGTCGGGAGTGGCCAGCTTCTCGACGTAGCGATTCTCGCGCTTGAGCCAGGCGATGGGCGTGGCATCGCCCTCGGAGGCGATCAGTTCGCGGCAGGAGCGGCACAGCGGGCGGTAGGGATTGTCGTTGATCTCGCAGCCGGCCACCACCGGAATTTGCGGGTCCATGAAGTCGACCAGCGAACGCAGGATCCGCGACTTCGCCTGACCGCGCAGTCCCAGCAGAATGAAATGATGGCGCGAGAGGAGCGCGTTGATGATCTGCGGAATGACGGTGTCGTCGTATCCGTGGACGCCCGCGAACAGCGGCTCGCCCTTCTCCATCTTACAGAGCAGGTTTTCGCGCATCTCCTGGCGCACACTGCGTTCCGCGATGCGCTCTTCCATCCATTGACTGCGCCGAAGCTCACCTAAATTCTGTGGATGCGAACTCATGCCTGCCCACCCTCGAAAGATTGATCCACCACCCGCAAACGCGCGGCTCCCCCAAAAATCCGAGCCGCACAAACTCATTATAGTGGATGCGGGCACGCCATCCTATTTGAAAGGCGAAGGAGGATGTGCCGCATTCTTTTCGAGATGCGCTTGTCTATAGTTATGTTGGCTGAAATAGATTGCGGCGCCTGAACGCTTGATGGCTTTCGAGGAGTCGTGCGGCTCACGAATCAGGGTCAGACTGGCATGGCTATCTCAGATCGCCCTGATCAACACAGCGTTCCAGCTCGGCTCACGCTCGCGTACTCTCAAATCTTGAGCGTGGCCGGGCTCACTGCACCCGCTTCGCCGGTTGGTTCATTCCGCCCTGATGCAGGATGAGCTCAGTGGCGCGGCCCTTCGCGTCGGTGACGAAAGTGATCTGCGCGTCCACCACTTTGTAGAAATAGTCTTTCTCCGTTTCCGGAAAAATCTCGAGTTTCGCCTGGCCGGTGGCTTGCGCGAACAGATGATCGCCTTCGGCTGTGATGGTGATGGAAAAGGTGGGAGCGAGTTGATAGGTCCCCACATAGCCCGCAAAGATTTTCGGATCAACGTGAATGGCCTTATGCTCCTTCGGAGCCAGAGCCGCCGCCGCGCCTTCGACGCGTTGCGCGCGCTGGTTCATGCCGCTCTGGTGCAGGATCAGAGCCGTCGCTCGCCCGTGCTCGTCCGTGACGAAAGTGATTTGCGCGTCCACCACTTTCAGGAAGAACTCCTTTTCGCTCTCGGGAAAAATCTCGAATTTCGGCTGACCTGTCGCTTGCTCGTACAAATGGTCGCCGTCTTGCGTAATGCTGATTACAAACCTCGGCGTCAGCTGGTAATCGCCGACGTACCCTTTCAGAATTTTCGCATCGACGTGGACTTGCTTTCGCTCTGCGGGAGCTTGCCACAGCGGGAAATTGGCATCCAGCAAGTGGTGCCCGATGTCGTCCACGCCCTCCGGAGTCTCTGCGTTGGACAGCACGACCACGCCCTCACGCTCGCTCGGATCGAAGCCAACGAAGGATCTGTATCCTCCGGTTCCGCCATTGTGCCAGACGATTTCCTTGCTGCCCGTGGTGAAAACATGCCATCCGAGGGCGACTTCGAGCCCCTGCATGCCTGTTGGCCGGCGCACCTTCAACATCGCCGCCATCGCAGGAGCGAGCGGGGTCTTTGCGTATCCCAGATTGGCCGCGAGAAATTTCAACATGTCGACCGTGTCCGAGCGCAGCGCGCCGGCTCCGGCGAATGCCTGCGTGAAGTCCCAGTTATCGACAGGCTTCAATGCTGCGCCGTGTCCCACAGCGAGCCGCGCTTTCATCGCCGGTGTAAGCGTCACGCGCGTGTCGTCCATTCCGAGTGGTTCGCAGATGCGCGTCCGCACCAACTCGCCGTATTCCATTCCGGCGCGCCGCGACAGCGCGAGGCCGAGCAGCCCGCCGCCCAGGTTCGAATATTCGTATTGCGTTCCGAGATCGCGCGGCAGCGTGTAGCTCGACAGAAATTGATAGAGCTGGTCCACCGAGTAGTCCACGTACGGATTGCCCGGGTCCTTGGGAGCGAAGTTTGTGGGCATCCGCGGCAGCCCGGACGTGTGCGTCGACAAATCCACCAAGGTGATTTGCTTGCCGTCGCGTTCCGGGACTTTCACCCCGGATGGCAGGTACTTCGCAACAGGATCGTTCAGTGCCACTTCACCCCGCTGCACCATGTCCGCAAGCAAAAGTGAGGTGAAGACCTTCGTCACCGACCCGATCTCGAAAATCGTATCTCCATTCAGAGGCCGGGCGTCGTCCTGGTTCAAGTGCCCGTAGGCAATGACGCGCTGTCCTTGCGCGTCGATCACACCGACGACGATTCCGACGCTGCGGTGCTCCGCGTCGATGCGCTGTGCCAGCAGCTGCCGGATTGCGGCATCCGACGGCATCTCGGATTTTGGGGCCGTCGCTCCGTAGGCGACAGCACCCAGCGTCAATACAACCAGCGCGAGCACCGACATGGGACCAGTCATGGTGAGCCTCCTCGGCATTTTCTCGGAATCCCGGTTCATTCGAGCGCAATCTTACTCTTGTAAGTCGTACACCCAAAGGAAGCAAGCAGCGTCTTCTGCTGGTGATGCTGCGCGTCTACGTGTTCTCGCCAAGTTCAACCGACTGCAGGTAGGCAGGAATCGTCGCATTCCAGCGAAAGCGGTCTGCGACTGCGTCGCGCAGGCTGTTCAGCGCCGGCGGTTCGCCGTGGACCAGGAAAAGTTGCCGCGGAGGCGCCTGGAAGCCCGAAAGCCAGCGCAACAATTCGCTTTTCCCCGCGTGCGCCGATAATTGTCCCATGTCGACCACGTTGGCCTTTACCGGCACTTCCTCGCCGAAGATGCGCAGGTACTTGGCCCCTTCCAGCAGAGCGCGCCCGCGCGAGCCCTCCGCCTGGTATCCGACCAGCAGCACGGTGCTGCGCGAGTCGGGCAAGCGGCGCGCGAGGTGATGCAGGATGCGTCCGCCGGTGGCCATGCCGCTTGCCGAGATGATGATGCAGGGCGAAACGACGCCATTGATTTTCTTCGAATCCTCCACGCTGCGCGTCATGTGCACTTCGTGCAGATTCAGCGGATCGTGATTGCCGCCCTGCTCCTCGCGCAAGAACTGCAGCTTGTGGTCCTCGCGGTGCGCCGCGTAGAGAGCCGTGACGCTGATGGCCATGGGGCTGTCGACGTAAACCGGCAAGCGCGGAATGCGCTGCTGGTCCTCGAGTTCGCGCAGGTAGAACATCAGCAGTTGTGTGCGATCCACCGCGAATGCCGGAATCACCAGCGCGCCACCGCGTTTGGCCGTTTGATTCACCACGTCCGCCAGCATGTCGGGAACCGACCCGCCCGGATGGTCGCGGTCGCCGTAAGTCGATTCGCAAAGCACGAAATCGGCGTGCGCGGGCGGTGGCTCCGGATCATCGAGGATGGGCGTGTCGTAACGCCCCAGATCGCCGGAAAAGACCACCAGCGTTTGCTTTCCATTTTCGGTGATGGCCAATTCCAGCCAGGAGGCGCCCAGAATGTGCCCCGCGTTATGCGGCCGCACGGAAAATTCAGGGCTGATGCTGAAGGCGGCCGCGCGCGGAATTTCCCGAAACTGTTGCAGCGCCTGCTGCGCCTCGGGCGTGGTGTAGAGCGGCAAGGGCGGACTGTACCGGCTGTATTTCTTCTTCGCCGCGAACTGCGCTTCTTCTTCTTGCAGGTGCGCGGAATCCAGCAGGAGTAAATTGCAGAGCTCGCGCGTGGCGGCATTGGCGTAAACGGGGCCGCGATAGCCGAAACGCGCGACGCGCGGCAGATAACCCGTGTGATCGATGTGCGCGTGTGTCAGAACGATCCAGTCGATCGTCGCAGGATCGACGGCAAACTTCTCCCAGTTGCGTTCTTCGAGTTGCCGCGAGCCCTCAAACAGACCGCAGTCGACCAGCAACCGCTTGCCGCCGGCTTCCACCAGATACTTCGAACCTGTGACCGTGCCGGCTGCTCCAAGAAATGTGATTTTCGACATGAGCACGCCATTCTAGACCCAACCGCGCCCGCCACTCGCTGCTTTTGTTGGGGCACGTGCCCAAACCTCGCCACCGCCGCTCCATAGGGCAATTCCTTTACGAATCTACGCGCGTCCCCGGATGGGTTACTTCGCCAGTCCCTCGCTAACCTGAAACCCACGGGCCGAATGAGACGTGTGACTGTTGCGCGCCCGTTCGGCGACCAATTCGGAAGGAGAGCAATGATGGCCAGTGAATTAAGCGAGAAATTGACTTTGCAGGGTGCTGCTGCTGCCGCTGCCAGAATGAAGGAGCACGCCGCCAGCGCGACGGAAGAGGCAAAGAGGAAAGCCAGCGAGACCGCGCAAACCGCAGTGAACAAAGCGGACCAGCAGCGCGAGCGCGTTGCGGTTGCTTTCGACCGCACGGCGGACACCCTCCACCAGCACCGCGACAAACTGCCCGGCGCCGCACAGACCGCCGCGGACAAGCTGCAATTCACCGCAGACTACCTGCACGAGCACGATGTGGCCGCGATCGGCGAAGACATCAAGATCCTCATCCGACGTCATCCCGGTGTGTCGATCGCCACGGCAGCCTTCTTCGGATTCGTTCTGGCAGGTCTGTTGAGACGCAGGAGATGAAAGACACACACCAATCGCGACGTAAGGAGTCACATCATGGCGCAACCCAATACCAACGAGCGATCCATTTCCGAGGTATTCAGCGATATCGCCGGGCACATCCAGGAAATCATCCGCTCCGAGTTTCTTCTGGCCAAGACGGAGGTGAAGGAGGAGGGGAGTAAGGCGGTTCAGCCGCTGTTGCGGCTTGGCTTGGGACTGGGGCTCGGCCTGTACGCCTTCGGCTTCTTCCTGCTGACGATCATGTTCCTTTTGTGGCTGGTTTTGCCCCTGTGGCTCGGCGCTCTGATCGTCTGGGTCATCGTCGGCCCCATAGCCATCGTGCTGATCAGCTCGGGAATCATAGGTTTGCGGCGGTTGCGTCCGGCACCGGAAAAAACCGTGCGCACCGTCAGGGAGAATGTGCAATGGGCGAAAGACCAGCTGCAATAGCGGAGCACATCCGGCAAGAGCGTGCGCAGCTCGGCGAAGATATCAGCGAACTCCGCGGAAGAGTGAAGGACAGCGTCAACTGGCGCAAGAGAGCCCAGCAAAAGCCACTGGCCGCTATCGGTGTCGCCTTCCTCGGCGGCTTCTTGCTCTTTGCGCTTCTGCGAAGATAGATAACCAGATGCTCCCGCACCGCGCCCGCTCTAGTGTGCAACGGCTAAGACTCGCTTGACCCCTGCCGCCGGCGTGACATACGCTGGCAGTTCGGCTTCGGCCGCCTGCTGCTCACGTGAAGCTCAAAGTCGCTGCATCCATATTGGCCGTTCTTGTTTTGGCGCTGGCGTCGTTTGCGCAGGACCGTCCAGCGGACTCTCTGGCACGCGGCACCTGGGAGTTCGCCCCACTCGTCGGCGGAGGGTCGGGGCTCGGCAAGTCCAGCGGCACGCAGTTCTTTTATGCCGGCGGCCGAGTCGGGCGTGTGCTGACCGGGGAACATCTTCCGGGACTCCTTCGCGGCAACTTTGAATGGGCCGCTGACGTCCTTCCCGTTTACCTTTTTTTCACTCCTGCAAACGGAACCGTTTACGGCGGCAGTTTGAAACCCGTGATCTGGCAATGGAATTTCACCAGCGGCAAGAAATTCGCGCCCTATGTCGCCGCGGCCGGCGGAATTGTCTTTACCCCCAGCAACATTCCCCCGGGCAACACATCGCAAGTGAACTTCACGCCTCAATTCGTCATGGGCACGCGCGTTTTTACGCGCCACCACCACGCGTTTTTTTTTGAAGGGTCGCTGGCGCACCTCTCGAGCGCGAGCCTCGGTCCGCAGAATCCGGGCTACAACATCTCGCTGCTGTTCACCGTCGGATATTCCTGGTTCAAAGGTCCCAAGTGAGGTTGATGTTCCGGGAGTTCACAGCTCGCGAAGCGGGAACTTTCTCGCCCGAAGGACTGATTCTTCAGAGCAGACCTGCCTTCGTTGGTGAAGAAGAAGCGAAGGGAACGGATCTGCTGGAAAAGCAGAAGGCCCGCCTTTCAGCGGGCCTTCCAGGGAGAAAGTCCACGGCCAATGCGCGGATGGCCGACGAACCCTTTCCTGGACCGCAGTCTAGTTTAGGCGCAGAAATGAGTCAAGAAGGAAACAGAGGATTCAGTCACAAGGTAAGTCGTGTATTTCCATAAAGATAAGCATGCGTTAGCGATCGTCCTGTGGATTTCAGCCCCGCCGGCTCCCAGGCGAGCCGTAGAAGTCCTCTGATTTTATAGGTTTACTGGACAGACCGAGTTGCAGAATGTCCAGGTGCTCGTTGCGGTCGAACACCTTCCCCGGCAGCATCTGCTTGACGAAGAGCCTTATTCCGCCGAACGCCAGGCTGGAAATCAGCGCGAACAGGCAAATCGTTCCCGTTCCTATGATTGTGCCTACGACGATCGTTCCGATGCTGGGCTGCGTCAGCGAAAACGTTGGCGAATTCCACGTAAGCACCTCGCCAGATTCAAGATGCCCCAGCACTTCGGCTGCTTCCTTATCCGACTTCGCTCCCGCCAGGAAAAAAAGCGACGTGAGTGTTCTCTTTTCGAACAGCGGAGGCAGTCCGCTCTTCGCTTTCGAATTGTTGATATTGAATTGCTTCTCCAGTGCTTTCAGATGGCTCGACGCGCTCTGCGGCGTCGGATAGTCGACGATGAGCAGGGTCGCCTCGCGCCCGCTCAGACGATATTTCGCCAGTTCAGCTTCCGCTCCATTCGAGAAGCCGAGCGAATTTCCCATCGCGACCGGAAAGAGCTGGTTCAGGACGACTGGACCAAGAATGTAATGTTCCGTTCGAGGAACGAGGTTCTTGGCCGGCAATTCGCTCACAATGCCCGGCAGCGCTCCTTCTTGCGCGTGAGATGCCGCCGTCGCCGTCAACGACTGCAGAGCCGCGTCGTACTTCCGGACGTTGCGGCTCTGGACATCGAGCACCAGATTGCCCACCAGCACCAGAGCGCGGTCGCGCGAAGCCGCCGAATAGCCCGCCAGATTCGCTTTCGGCATGTCGGGCGTCCGCAGATACAAGTATTCTCCATAAGCTCCGCTGGGATCCTTCATCTGGTAGAGGGTCACCTCGAGCTTGTCCGGGCCGCGCGTGTACGTCGCTTGCGTCCCTGCGGCGAAGCCGTATTCGGCAGCCGCGTTGGCGGCGGTTCCGGCGGGCGGCGAGAACGGCGCCGTGCTGGCCTGCGTCCATCCCGCAAAGGAAGCCGGCAGAACGGGCTGCGCCTGGGATTGGGCCTCGGCAGGCACCGCGAGGAAAGCCGCGGCAAGCACCAAAGCGGCAGCGGCGACCATGCAAATTGCGCGGTTCACCAGCCGCGCGCGGTCGATCGCGTGTGAACTGGCATCCCCAGCCGTTCGCTTTGGCGGTTCAAAACTCAAAATCGATTTCCCCTTTTTCTCTACCGTGGCACACCGCGCGCAAATTTACAACTGAACAGACACCGGATCGGGGCGTTTCGTTTCGCGCCATTCCGCGCTGCCGCTGATGCCCCTCGAGACTCCCCTTGACATTCTACCGGGAGCGCGCTAGCCTCCACCTAGAATGTCTACTAAAGAACAGAAGCGCCGCATCGGATTGCTCCAGGGCACTCTCGACTTGCTCATCCTGCGCACCCTGCTGCTTGGCCCTGCTCACGGCCATGCCATCGCCAAAGCCATCGAATTCCGCTCCGACGATGTGCTGCAGGTCGAACAGGGCTCTCTCTACCCCGCGCTGCACCGGCTCATCAAGCGCGGATGGATCTCCGTTGAGGAAGGCACCTCCGAAAACAATCGCCGGGCGAAGTTCTACAGGTTGACGCGGAAAGGGCGCAAGCAGCTTGCCTTCGAAACCAGCAAGTGGGACCAGTTCGCGGGTGCCATCGCCCGCATCCTCCGCCCGGCAGAGCAGGGAACTGAATCGCAACCTTGAGCGGTCGTGGTAACGCCGGCATCTTGCTGGCGGTTTTCGCAAAATCATGGATTACGAGGAATGAAGCGCCGCAAGCGCATGCTCGAAGACCTCGACGCGGATATCCGCGATCACCTCGAGTGCGAGATTCAGGACAACCTTGACCGCGGCATGTCGCCGGAACAAGCCCGCCGCGCCGCCTTCCTGAAATTCGGCAATGTTGCGCGCGTGAAAGAAGACACGCGGGCGGTGTGGATCGCGGTCTGGTTCGAGCAGCTCCTGCAGGACATTCGCTACGCCCTGCGCACGCTGCGCAAGTCCCCCGGCTTCGCCATCGTCGCCATCCTCAC
>JBJKQB010000349.1:0-10911 GCA_046705825.1 Candidatus Acidiferrales bacterium | reverse complement strand
CGGAGGCGTTGCTACTGCGCCGCCGAATACTGGCGTCGCGCTGGCTCAAGCCGGTCAGTGCCTCGATAACACGGGCGCCGCCATCGCCAATTCCGCTTGCATTATTTTCAACTCGCGCGGCTTGTCCATAACCGATGTCGTCGATCCCGTCGCGCAACCCCAGATTGCTCCCAACGCTTTGTACGTAACCAATGGACAGCAGGTCTATTCCGTCACCGTTTCGGCCACAGGCTTGATTCAGACGTGGTTCGCGGCTGCCAACGCGGCTGCCTTTACCGCTCTCTAGGTGCTCTGATGACTACCAAAACGACAAAAATGCGCGCGAGTCGAAATACGCAAGTCGGATTGACCCTGATTGAAACCACCATTGCTCTGGCCATCATCCTGATCGTCGCGGCTGGAATCATGGCTGCCACCATCGTCGCCATTCCGGCCACGGAGAATGAGGGTCACCTCTCGGCCCGCGCCACCGAATACGCGCAGGACAAGATGGAGCAGTTGCTCGAACTGAAGTTCTGCGATCCTACTAGCGATACGACTCAGTTGCCTGTGCTCGGCCCAGCCGGCTACCAGTTTCCGTCTACCGGGACCGGGCTCACCATCGGAGGCAGCGCTGCTCCTGCCGCCCCGGTGGCTGGTTACGTCGATTATCTCGACGCGGATGGCAACATGCTGGGTGGCGGCGCCACACCCCCGGCGGGCTGGTATTTCATGCGTCAGTGGCAGATCGCCAGTCTTCCGGGCGCCTTGATGACGGCCAACTGCCCGTCAGCTTCCCCGACAACCTTGCTGCAGATCACCGTCTCGGCTACGGTCAGGACTGCCGCTGCGCCCTCAAGCAGTCAACCGCTGCCAACCTCCACGGTAGTCAGCATCAAGTCGTACCCATTCTGAGGAACCGCCATGAACCGACAGAACAACCCTGAATCCAAATTTGCAGCGCGAGCGGCCTACCTTTTTCCTTCGGCGGTGGAATCGAGCGTTTCGCGTTCCCTCGGCTTTTCGTTGCTTGAACTGCTCATTGCACTGGCCGTCTTGGTGATCGTTGCCGGGATTGTGACCTCCGGCATGATCCAGATGATGAACGCGCAGGGCACCATCAATAACCGCACGGAAATGCACAGCAGCGTCCGCAGCGCCACCGAACTGCTGCAGCAGGAAATTGGCCAGGCTGGCCGGGTCACGCTTCCTCCCACAACCAACCCAAACCCGACGCTCACGACGGCCGTTCAGATCCCAGCCGGCCTCCCCTCCTCGCAGCAAACGGTCGGCGTGAGTTCCACCACAGGGATGTTCAATGGCGAACAGGTTGTTGTGGATGCCGGAACTACCTTCGTCGGCAGCCAGCCCTTTCCGAACCAGGAGACTGTCACGATCTCTCAGGTCCAAGCGGGCCTATTCACTGCCACATTCACAAACAACCACAACGCGGGCGCGCCCATTGCCGTGCTGGGAGCCTTCACCGATGGTGTCGTGCCGCAGCCAGCTGGCGTGAACGGCGTGGGGGGTGTGCCAAACGGCTCCGGTCCATTTAAGCTGAAGCTGTTCGGCGATATCAACGGCGATGGCAGCATCGTGATCATCAACTACAACTGTAACCCGAATGACGCCGGCACGGGCACGCTCACCCGCAGTGTGACCGACTGGAACAGCGCCGCGCAGGGGCCCACCATCACTTTACTGGGTAACCTCAAAAAAAATCCAAACAATGCGCCCTGCTTTGTCTATCAACAGCAGAACATCACCATCAACGGTGCCGTGACACCCTTCGTGACCGACGTTTCCATCACTCTGACGGCGCAAACTCAACAGAAAGACCCCGTTACGCATAACTACCAGTCGGAGACCCAAGCGCTGCTCAACGTCTCGCCCCGCAACATCTTTGACATTTGGGAGCGCGCTTCGCAAGGGGTCTACCAGCGCGTTCAGCCGATGCCCAATAGGGTCACGAACCTGTTGGCGATCATCCAGTAGGCTTCCGGAACAAGCGAGGAGCTATGAAACGACAATCCATCGCGAGACGTGCTGAAAACGGAATCGCTTTGATTTTCGCTCTGGTGCTGGTGCTCGTGCTCTCGGTCATCGCTGCGGCGCTGCTCTTTGTCTCACGCAGCGAGACTTGGGCCAGCATGAATTACCGCACCATGACCCAGGCCCGCTACGGCGCCGAAGCCGGCATCAACAGCGCAGCAAACTATCTCATCAATGTCTATTCGCCCCCAGGCAATACCGGCGCCGACCAATATGCCAATTACACGCAAGTGACGCCCGGAGTGCCCATTCCCGGCTCGGCCTTGTCCGCAACCGTCAAGTACAACGGCAACCTCGTCGCTTTGGCCTCTCCTCTCGGCAACTCGGCCATTCCGTTTACCTACGGCTACGTCAGCGGAGCTGGCGTCAAGTCAGGTTTCGCCAATACCGCAACCGGAACGATCCAATCCGGCAACGATACCGTCAATTACACGACCTACGCGACGCTCATCTCCATGGAACAGCTCACCGTATATGGCTCGACAAAACCCGCGACGGTGCAGACCTGGCTGATCACCGCCGACGGCAACATCTCGAACGTCCTGAATTCCCAAGTCGAGCTTTCCGCTGTCCTCGAGCAGAAGCCCGTCCCCACCTTTGAGTACGCTGCCTTTGCCACCAGCCAGGGATGCGGCGCTTTGAGTTTCAGCGGCGGCGGTTCCACGGCCAGCTATGATTCCTCCATCCCTCTGGGCGGCAACGGCCTCCCCGTAATCGCCAACAACAACGGAAACGTCGGCTCCAATGGAAACCTCAACGAGGGTGGAACTTCCACCACGATCTATGGGACCATGTCGACTCCCGCTACCGGCGTCGGAAAATGTTCTTCGGGCGGCGTCACAGCGTGGTCCACGAGCGGAAATCCCACCGTCTCGGGCGGACTCGTTCAGCTTCCGCAGACCGTCAGTTATCCGACGCCAACTGTCCCGCCTCCCGGCTCTACGAATATCAGCGTCGACAAGAGCAACTCGCCTTATACACTGGCTCCAGAGACTTGCACAAAAGACTCTCTCGGAAACTGCAGTTACGCTGACATCAGCGTCGGCTCGAATGGCACCCTGCAGCTCGCGCCCGGCATCTACGACATCAATAGCCTGAGCATGCAGAGTGCGAACGCTCAAATCTCCATCGTCCCCGATCCAGTCACCGGGCAGTATGGTCCGGTCATTCTCAACATCGCCGGTTCCATCGCCGGTGATTCGAACAATTCGAACCCCCTGAGCTTGGTGGGCAATGGCATCGCCAACCAGACTTATGTCCCCAGCAATCTGCAAATCGTATACGCCGGAACCGCAACCTTGAGTATTCAGAGCGCTCAAACGGCAGCCGCTGCCCTTGTCTATGCGCCAAACGCAACGATCGATTTGAACGGCAATGCCAACTTTTATGGCGCTTTGATTGGACAAGCGGTGAATGATACGGGCGGCGCCTCGATCAATTACGACCGGCGGCTGCAGAAAGAGCTGTATACCCTGGGCAACTGGCAGCTCGATTCGTTCACGTGGAAGAAGTACTGAGCCTCGGTCTCAAACGGCCTCGCGATTCACGAAGCGGCTCTCATCCTTGGGAGCCGCTTCTCTTTTTCCCGTCGCCGATCCGCTCGCTCCTGCATGCCTGCATCGCTCGACTCCATTAAATCGCTCGACTCCATTAACATGGCCGCCGGAAGTGCCGGTCGCCGCGCCTCCGCGCATCTCATTGGCTCGGCAGAACCCGCGGATTGAAATTCGCATTGACCGCCGGCACGGTGCACGCCGATACTCCGTTCTGCGAACACAGCCCGCCGAACGCATTCCCAAAATCTCCCGGCGCGGCCAGCCCGTCGAGCGGCTCGGCATACACCATGTACGTGTGTCCCGTGGGCAAGCGCTCGAGATCAAACGAGCCGTCGAACTGCGCCGGCGGATTTCCCGCATCGCAACTCCACCCGCTGAGCGTCCCCGCCACCACCGATCCCGTATCCTCATCCACTGCGACAATGTGCCCGCCCACAATCCCGGTGACGAACTTTCCGGGCGAACTCGGTGCCTGGCTTGCCAGTGCGAACGCATTCGCCGGTACCAGCCGCCCGCGTATGGCTCCCAGGTGTCCCGTGTCATTCGGGTCCGGATAGAGCGCCCTGATTCCCGTGCGATCGTCGTCCGCCAGCGGCCCATCCGGAACTTGTGCCGTTGGCCGCGCGCCGAGGAACTGCCCCGGAGGCGGCGCGTACGGAAACATAATCGCTCGCCACACCGCCGAGTGATCGAGCCCGAACCAGTGCCCGAGTTCGTGGATCAAAATGGACTCCAGATCGTAGGCCCCCTGTCCTTGTGTCGTGGCAAGCCCCGCGGGCGTCGCAAACGTCACGTGGCAATTGGGACAGAACAGCGTGTCCGCATCCAGAATCTGCCCCGCGAACATCGACGTCGCGCTGGATCCCACAGAAACGCCCGGCGCGTTCGCCGTGATCACGCGCGTGATGGCCAATACGCCGGTTGTGAATGCCGCGCTCGTTTGATTGAAGCAGATCGTGTTCGCCCCATCGACGTTCGTTCCGCTATCGTTCGAGCACGCATTTTGTGCGCTGCTTCGCGCGATCGGCCCCAGCAATCCAGGATACGTTCCCGCGTTGAACGTCGTCCCCGTCACCCCCGTCCACGCCGCGAATGAACTATTAATGGCTTGCTCGATTTCGGTGAGTTGTGCGCTCGTCTGCGCGGCCGCCGCCGTGATGATTGTGGGCGGTGCGAGCGGCAGCGATGTGCTCCACCGGCGCGCCATGGGATTCGCGAGCGACACTCCCCAGCGGGCCGGCTGCGGGCATCCCCCGGCGGATGGGACCGTCGTGTCGAAAACGTACGCGTGAGCCGTCGGTCCCGTGCCGAGCGCAGTCGCCAAGATCGCCGAAATCGTTGCAGCCGCCATCTGTTTCATTCTCGTTTTAATTCCCATTTTCATTCTCGCCCCTCTTTACTCCGCCCCGCCGCTCCCGGTCGCGGCCTCTACCTTCGCGCGCAACGACTCGATCCGCATCTCCCGTATTCCCCCGGCTTCGAACCGTCTCGTGTGCGGATGGAACGTGCCGAACGCAGCCGTGTCCTGCGTGACCACCTCTCTTCCGCTCCCCGCGTCCCGCCGGATCCGGAAGGTTCCTTGTGCCCAGCTCACCACCGAAAAATCCCCACGCGCGGTGCGCTCGAGGAACAGCACCACTTCTTCCCCAGGTGCGAATCGCGGTACTCCCGAAACGTGCGATGTGAGCGCCCCCATCGTGCCCCCCAGCAGCCGCACCGTAATCTGTGCCGGAATCGGCGCTCCCGGCGCCTGTTTCCACCGCTCGCTTACCTCGAATGTCGTGAACGTCCAGATTTCTCCTCTGTCCCATGCCGTTGCGTTCGAAACGCAGCGCGCGCGAACGACCGCCGGAGCAGCTTGCGACATTCGCGCCACCGACATCTTCTCCAGCGTTGTGGCCTGCCCCGCCGCCCCGCAGCCCGCCAGCGCTACCCCCAGAATGGCCAGACGAATCTTCCGCCCGATTTTCATTTCACCTCCAGCATGCCCGTCGCCACCGCGCGATCGTTGTTGAGTGTGGTGATGAACAGCGAGCGCACTCCCGGAACCGTTGTGCTCGAAAGCGTCACGTCGAGCTCGATCATGTTCGGAAAAATCCCGCTGATGCTCGACGCCACGACCCCAATGTCGGCGCCCCCGCTCGGTGCGCTGAATGCATACGCAAAACTCGGGTCGAGCCCGTTCCCGTGTACGCACAGGCTCACGGTCGCGCTTCCCGAACTCGGCCGCGTGACCGTCAGCGGCGAGCCCTGCACACCGCAACTGCCGCTGCTCAGAAATCCGATGAAATCGACGTTGATGGGCGAGGAAGCCGCCGCCGTGGTCGCTTCAGCCACCACGATGTTTTCTCCGCCTGCTGCCGGCTGCGCCAGTCCCAGCGCGAGCGCGCCCACGGAAACATCGAAGGGCACGATCACGAACGGCACGATGTTCGAAAGCGCGCCCGGCGCCCCTGGATTCTGAATCTGCACCGTCATCGTTCCGGCGGACTGCACGTCCGAGGGATTCAGCGCCGTCGTGCACGTTCCGGCGCTCGCACACGTTGTGCTGCGCGGCTGCCCGTTCAGCAGGATCACCGATCCGGAGCCTCCGCTCCCCGCCGCGAAATTCATGCCTTGCACTTGGAACGGAAACCCCATCATCGCTCCCGCCATCACGCTCGATGGAAGCAGCACGCGAATCGTCGGCCCGCTGGTGATGGCCACCGCGGCGCTGCCGCTCTTCGTCGGATCGAACACGCTCGTCGCGATCACCGCGATCGCATTTGGCGAAGGCGCTGCCGAAGGCGCGCTGTAAACGCCGTTGCTGTCGATCGATCCACAAGCCGCTCCCCCGCAGCCCTGCCCGGCCACGCCGCTCTGGACGCTCCACGTCACCCCCGCGGCGTTCGTTCCCGACACGCTCGCGAAAAACTGCATTGTGCTCGGCTGCGTGCTCGAGGGAACCACGAACGCGTACAGCGGCGAAACGGACACGGAGATCGGTCCCGTCTGCGTTGCGATGAAAACGCTCGCGCTTCCCGTTTGCATGGAATCGGCCTGGCTCGTTGCCGTAATCGCCACAGGATTCACGCTGGGCGCCGCGGCGGGCGCCAGGTAATCGACAATGCCCGAAACCGCGCCATTCGGCGACACGCATGGATCGGTTCCCGCCACGCAGATCTGCCCCACAGCTGCATTCCCGTTGGGCACGCCGTTGACGCTCCAGTTGACCCCCGTGTCGGGTGAGTTTGTCACCGTGGCCGCAAACGTCACGCGCTCAGAAACTCCGATCGTTGTCTCCGAGGGCACAATGCTGACGCTTACGCTGCTCGTGATCGTGATATTCGCAGAAGCGCTCGCCGTTCCGCCCGTCGCGTGGATGCTCACGGGATTCGTGGACGGCAGGTCGGGGGGCGCTGTGTACACCGCCGCATGCGCCCCTCCACTCTCATCCGCGACAATCGTTCCCACGCTCGCGTTCCCTCCCGCGATCCCGTTTACGTCCCATGCGAAGCCCGTCCCGCTCGCCACGCACAGTGACGCTGTCAGCGTCTGCGTCCCGCCCAGCGAAACGCTCGCGCTCGCCGGTGAAATCAGGTTCGCGCACGTAATCGTGACGCTGGCGCTGCCGCTTTTCGCCGTGTCCGCCACACTGGTCGCTGTGATGGTCACATTCGGCGGCGCAGGGACCGCTGCCGGCGCGGTATAGGCCGCGCTGTTGCTGCCTGTTGCCGCAATTGTCCCGGCCGAGCTGTTGCCTCCCGCAATCCCGTTCACGCTCCATGTCACGCCCGTTGCGGGATTCCCGGTGCCGCTCACCGCCGCCGTGAACACCTGCGTGCTTCCGGCAGGCACTATCGCGGAATCTGGCGAGACGCTCACCGCGATGTCGTCCTGCAGCGCAACGCTCGCTGTCGCGCTGGCTGTCGAATCGACCACGCTGGTCGCGCTCACGCTGACTGTGCTGCTCGCAGGAAGAATTGCTGGCGCCGCGTACAGCCCGCTCCCGGAGATCGTCCCGGCCGTCGCATTTCCCCCAGGAACTCCATTGACCGCCCACGTGACGCCGGTGTTCGAACTCCCCGTTACCGTCGCCGAGAACTGTTGTGTTTGCCCCAGGAACAGCGTTGCACTCGTCGGCTGGATCGTCACCGTAATCGTCGGTGGTGGAGGGGGCGGCGGAGAGCCTCGCCCGCTTGTTCCGGTGCACGCCCCAAGCCCGAACGTCGCCAGCAGCGCCACCAGCGCAACCGCATTCACAGCCGGCGGAAAAAGCGGCCGGGCCTTGTGGGTCGGACTTTCCGGTGCGACATAAAGCCCCGTTAACAGTGTGGTGGGGTTTCGCCTCTGAAGCGCGTGTCCTGCGCAGATCTGTGCGCAAATCCGATTCCGCGTCCCGTTCTGCCTTCGCTCTTTCATGCATGAATGTGCAACGCAAACCGTGTGCCACTACGGAGCAGCTCCCCTCTCGTGCCTTTCGCGCCTCTCTCATCCCCAAAATCCCTCCACCGAAACGACGCCAGATTCTTGGCAAACCAGATAATTACGTCGCATTTCGTCGCGGCCGCGCGACATCATTCTTCCATCCGCTCGCTCTGTCGCTGGCCCGCGCGTCGCCTGCGCCCGTTTCAATTCGGCACCGCCTCATTCCCGTTTCGGGAGAGCCCCACCTGCACTCGCTCTCGTTGACATCCCCTCCACCTACGCCGAATAATGCCCGTCATGGCCAAGCCGGAAACCGTGCGACGCATCAAGTCGTACTCGGCCGCGACAGGCTTCGTTTACCAGTATCAGTTCCAGGACGTGCACCCCTCCGCGCTTGGCCAATCCCGCGGCAACGAATACGTCTACTTCGTTTCCGCCGACCGCAAGACCATGTTTCCCATCCGCATCTTCATCCATCGCCGCGCACTCGACGCCTGGGCCGCGCAAGCGGGCCGCCCGCTCACGGGCACCGAGGAATACGCCATCGCCAAGATGCGTTTGTTTCAAGCCTTCGACGACGTGGAGGATTTCGCTGCCTCGCGGCCGTCGCTTGCCGTCGATGATTCGAATTTGGCGGATCTGATCGCCCGCCTGGATTTATGACAGGTATTCTGTTTTTTAGGGGGTCGGAGCCTGTCTGCCGACAGGCAGGCTTTAGCTCCGACATTAACCCGCTCGTTTCGAGTGGGCTTCAGCCCCTGAGGTCTTCATGTCAGTGAACCAAAAACTCGCCACCGGCGTCTGGTCAAATAGGGTCGCGCTTCCCGCTTCGAGCGGGGCTGTCAGTCGTGCGCGCACGGGACGAGGTGCCATGGATGCTCTGGCGGCCAGCCTTCCGGGAACCGCGGTGAACGCCGGCGAGCCGTCGTTTGCGCGTGTCGAGCCGGCGAATTCGCGCTCGCTCGAAGCCCAGCTCGAACAGGAATTCGAGCAGCGCCTCGCCGATTGCCCGACTTTGGCTTATCGCGTCGCTCTGGGCGTCCTGCGCAACACAGCCGAAGCCGAAGATGTGGCGCAGGAAGCGATGCTGCGTGCCTACCGCAACTTTCATCGTTTGCGCGACCGCGACCGCTTTCGTTCCTGGCTGGTGCGCACCGCTTGGCGCCTGGCCCTCGACCGCATCCGTTCCGCCGGGCGCCGCGAGCGCCGCGAACGCGCCGTGATGGAAGGTTGTTCGGGCGCGGCCGAGGTCGAGAGCGTGCTCGCGGCGCGCGAATTCGAGCGCCGCCTGGCTGCCGCGCTCGACGAATTGCCCGAGAAGCTGCGCATGGTCATCGTCCTGGCCGCCATCGAGGGTTACAACACGCGCGAACTGGCCAAACTGCTGGCCATCCCGGAAGGCACCGTCAAGTCCCGCCTCCATCTCGCGCGCAAACGCCTGACCGAGGTTCTCCGTGTTTCCTGCCGTGCACAGGACCCTGTCATTCCGAAGAGGAGCAGCCCTGTTTCCGCGCCTGATGCCTACGGTTGCGCGGAAACAGGGCGCAGTGGCGACGATGAGGAATCTCGGCGCCGGAACGGCGGACACCTGAGTCGATGATCCGATGACCCACTGCAAAAAATTCGAGAAGTCAATGCTCGACGCCGCCCTGGGCGCCCTTCCGTCGCCCCAAGAGCGCGAACTCCTCGCCCACCTCGCCCAGTGCGGCTCCTGCCGCGAAGCCTACCAGCACGCGCGCGAGTTGAACTCGCAGCTCGACCGCGGTCTCGAATCGCTGCTTTCCGGCCGGCCTTCGCCTCAATTTGCGTCTCGCTTGCGCGCACGCATTGCGGAGGAGCAGCCCGCGCCGCGTTTTTCCTGGCTCGCGTGGAAACCTGTTCTTGCGGGCGCTGCCCTGGCCGCCGTTTTCGCTGTGCTCGTGGTGGTCTCGTGGCCGCCCAAGCGCGTTTCTCCACAGCCGCAGGTAAATCATTCCAGGCCGAGCGTGGCCTCGACCGCCGCACCGCCGCGGCCGCCTACTCTGACAACGACTGCGCCGCGCCAAACGCGCGCTCATCGCGGCTACGCGGTTGTGCAACACCGCACCGCGTTCGCCGCCACAATTGTTCCAGCATCCGACCATGCCCGCCGCGCGAATCCGCCGTCAGAGCCCGAGGTCATCGTCCCGCCCGGCCAGGCTCAGGCGCTCATTCAGCTTGCCGCGGCCATTCGCTCGGGCCGTATTGACGGCAAGCAGCTCATCACCGCGCGGAAGGACATGGACAAGCCGATCAAGATTGCTCCGATCAAATTCCGGTCAATCGATATCAAGCCCATCGAGATTGCTCCGCAGCCCGACACTCCTCCGGAAACAGCGCCCGATTCGGCCGGCCCCTGAAGAAAATTGCCTGCGCGTGAACCAAACCCCTTCTCGCAACGTCTTTGATGTGTGCGCACAACGCACAGCCGTTGAAGGTTTGAGTAGCGCCGGCGTCTCGCCGGCGATTTTGGCTCTAAGCCGTAGATTCACATGTGGCACCCGAGCCGTCAGCCAGGTCGGCTGTTGCCTTGAGGTTTGAATGTAACGCCGCGTGCCTGGCAGCTTTTGCTTGTCATCCCGAACCCAGTCCCGCCGCTTTTGCGGGAATGGGGGTGAGGGATCTGCCGTTCGCGGTCGGGTTCAGATGTGGCGCCGGAGCCTTCCGCCCGGCACCGGGGGTAGTAGCGCCGGCGTCTCGCCGGCGGTTTTGGCTCTCAGCCGTAGATTCAAAAATGTGGCACCCGAGCCGTCAGCCAGGTCGGCTGTTGCCTTGAGGTTTGAAAGTAACGCCGCGTGCCAGGCAGCTTTTGCTTGTCTTCCCGAACCCAGTCCCGCCGCATTTGCGGGAATGGGCGTGAGGGATCTGCCGAACGCGGTCCGCTTCAGAAGTGGCGCAG
>JBJKQB010000348.1:0-9154 GCA_046705825.1 Candidatus Acidiferrales bacterium | reverse complement strand
AGTCGCATTTAATGCGCTGCGGCGTGGCCCAGCGCAGATCCCCGCCATACTGCAGTCCGCCGAAGCCGTTGAAGGTCGCGCCTTGACTTGTGATGAGGTAAGCAAATCCGCCATACGGGCTGTCGTCGCGGTGACCGGCATAGACCGTGTAGGAGAAGGTGCCGAATTTGCTCTTCAACGGGAGGTCCCCGAAAATGTCGCCCCCGTCATGAGCGATGGTGACATCGCGCAAGTCGGTGGGATAAACGCTTTGCGGCAGAAGGGCAAACGTGTGCAGGAAGTCAAAATCCTGCGTGTCGTTGTAGAGGCCCATGACCGTCTTCACTTTGCCCCCGCGAATCCCCAGCCAGGGCGCGAATTTATAGGTGGCCACTCCCCAGTCGAGCGAGGGATGCCATCTTCCCAGCTGCCCGAGGTTGCGGTCATAGACTTGTGCGCCGATGCTGAATTTGTCCGTGATTTGAATGGTGGCGTTGCCTCCGAAATCTGTGAACTCGCCACTGCCGAAATCCGCGGTGTTCATCGTCAGCCAGTTGTTGTCGTCCGTGTGCACGAATCCCTGCGAGGCAAAGCCGTGCACCTGGACGTTCTTGTCGAACAAGGTGAAGCTCTGCGCCGGCAGCCCGGCTGAAAATATCGAGACACTGAACACGCAAAGAACAAAATTCCTGACGATTCGTCGCAACATCAAACCTCCTTATGGTCTGAAAGAAATCTCAACCGTGAAGCCCTGTGAATTCTGAACATTGGCCCTGTCTTGTTGCTGCGTTACGCCCGGCGAGCGGCCTCCGGCGATGACGTGCGAAAGTCGCGCAGCAGTGCCGGAACATCCAGGATCATCGCCACTTGCCCGTTTCCCAGGATGGCCGAGCCCGAAACGCCGGGAACACCCTGGCAGGCCGCCGGCAGCGGCTTGATCACCGTGTGTGTGGTGCCGTACAACGCATCCACCGCCAGGCCTGCCCGTCCTGCTCCGTGCTGCACGACCACGATGTTTTTGCGCCCGTGCTGATCGCCGGCGAGTCCGAAATAATCCTTGAGATAAAGGAAGGGGAGCGGCTCATTGCGCAGCGGCACGATCCCTTCTTTTCGCACGGCCTGCTTCTCCTGCTCGGGCAGTTCTACGCACTCGACCACCTGGTCCAAAGGAATGACATACGTTTCCCCGCCGACTCCGACGCCGAAGCCCTCGATGATGGCGAGCGTTAGCGGTATCCGCAGTTGAACCGCGCAGCCCATACCTGGCTGGCTCGCGATGCGCACGCTTCCGCGCAGCGCTTGCACGTTGCGACGCACCACGTCCATCCCTACGCCCCGGCCGGACAGCTCGTTGACTTCCGCCGCCGTGGAAAAACCGGTTTCGAAAATCAGCTGATACACCTCGTCATCGGAGAGTTTCTCGGCGTCCGCGATCAGCCCGCGTTTGCGGGCGACCTCGACGATTCTTTCCCTGTTCAGCCCTGCGCCGTCGTCGCACACTTCAACCAGGATGTTTCCGCCTTCGTGTTGAGCTCGGACCTGAATGGTGCCCGCCGGCGGCTTGCCATTTTTCTGTCGCGTCTCGGGCGGCTCGATGCCGTGGTCCAGGGCGTTGCGGATCATGTGCACCAGGGGATCCTTGAGGTGTTCGACGACCGACGTATCGACCTCAACCTCCTCCCCCTCGATCTGCAGCCTGGCGAACTTTCCATGCGACTTGGCCACGTCTCGCACGGTCCGGTTGAACTGGCGGAACAGCGGACCCACGGGAACCATGCGCGTTTTCAGAATCGTTTCCTGCAGCTCGAGATGCAGCCCATCGGCAAAGCTGAAGGCTTCGGCGATTTCATCGAGGCTGGACTCTTCCTTGTTCTCCAGCAGTTGCGCCACACGGCCGCGCGCGATCGTGATTTCCCCCGCCAGGTTAAGCAGTTGGTCGAGTTTCTCCACGTCCACGCGCAAGGTACACGCGTCTTCTTTGTGTCCGGCTGCCGCCGTTCCTGGCCCCGCATCGATGACGCCTGGTTCTGCGGCTTCTTCGGCGTTCGCTACTCTGTCCCTCGTGGACTTCCACGGACGGCTGCTTTGTGCCAGGCAGTCGGAGATTTTGCGGAGGAGGTCCTTGCCGCGCTGGCTGAGTTCATCCTTGCCCTCCCCGGCTGCCGCGGCCATCTCCCGCAGCACGTCGCCTATGCCCAGCAGCAGTGTTGTGACTTCCGAGCTAACCGCCAGTCTGCGCTCGCGGATTTCGTCCAGCAGGTCTTCGGATTTGTGCGCGAAGCTCAGCAGGTTTTGCAGCTCCAGAATTCCCGCGTTGCCTTTCATGGTGTGCACCACGCGGAATATGGTCTGTACCAGCTCCGCATCGTCCGGGCGCGACTCCAGCTCCAGGACCGCCTGCTCCATCTGCGCGAGTCCCTCGGCCGATTCCACCAGAAAACTTTTCAAGATGAGGTCCCGCGGCGAGTCCACGGCGCCGTCTCGCGCCTCAGAGCCTTCGGGACTAGGCGCTTCCGTCACCGCTGTTGAAGACGATCGTTCGTTTCCGATCGCCTTCGAACCAGGCATCGGCCTGCGCCGAGATCGCTTTGGAACCGCGGTTCCCATCAGAGTTGTTCCACCCAGGTGCGCCCGTCATCGGTTTGAAAAATTACTTTGCGGCCTCGTCGCCCGCCCACTTCGCTGAGCACCAGACGGATCCCTTTCGCCGCCAGAAACTGAGTCGTAATCTGGACGTTGTGATCGCCTAGATGACCCGCTGCGTGTCCAAATTTCGCGATCGGCAGCGACCCTCCGAAGATTTTCGCCTCCAGCGTTTTCAAGCTCGCGCCTAAGTCCAGCAGGCGTTGCAGCAGCGTCGGATTTGCGACATTTCCGTAACGGGTTTCGTCCGCACTGCCCTCGCGCCCTTCGGGGAGCATGAAGTGATTGGCGCCGCCGATGCGGCACGCGGAATCCCACAAGCAGAGCACCACCCCGGAACCCACAATCGTGCTGATCGAAAACGGCTGCGCCGCGGCGAATACCTTCCCGGGGATCAAGTAGTGATGCGTGTGCTGGTCGTCGGAGGCAAAGGGCAGACGAGGCCGGAATTCCACCGGCAGCACGCCCGGACTAAGGTTGCTCGGTTTGGATTTCCATTCGATTGCGGATTCTCCTCTCCCGTCAGAGCGAGTGATATGGTTCAACCAGACGGCCGGCGCAGTTCGACAGCACCTCGCAAATATCCAGATCGGCAGCGTCAATTTCCGGTTTGTGCGCAAACAGCCGGAACAGCACGATCACCGCGCAAACAGTGCCGTTCACAACGACGGGAATGAGCGCGTTCACCGGGTCGTCCGTCGAGAGCAGGTTCTGCTTGGATTGCGAAGACCGGAAAACTGTCTTTCCCTGCAGAGCTTCTTTCAAGTTGGGTTCGCGCTGCACTTCCAGAATGGAATGCTTGTTGGGATTCACCCCGAACGACCAGTACAGCCACAGCTCCGAGCGTTTTCTGTCGACCTTGAAGACAGCGATCTCTTCGCTCCCCAGCAGGTTTCCAGCGATCTCGCGAATGGCGTCCAGCGTGTCCGCTTGGTCCACTGTGTTCTGCAGGCGCATGCGCGCGGCATACACTTTGGCCTGATGGCCCACGTCGCGTGCCCGGTTCTGCGATTCGTCGTCGAAGGAATCAGGAGTATGGTTCATGCCGCTTCAGGAGTCCTTTCTTGGGTCTATTCCCCGAGATAGCCTTTCAGCAGAGCAACCAGTTCAGAACCGTCAATTGGTTTCGTCAGGTAGTCGTTGCAGCCGCTCTGAAACCCGGCTTCGACGTAATCTTCTTCGCCTCGCGTGGTGACCAGGATGATGGGCGTCTCGCGCAGCGAATCTTCCAGGCGCATGCGCTTGCACGCTTCGAAGCCGTTCATGCGCGGCATGACCACATCCATCAGCACCAGGTCCGGTGCTTCCACGATCGCGCGCGAAATGGCATCCATGCCGTCTTTGGACGTGACGCATTCGTAGTTCGTGCGTTGCTTCAGAATCATTTCTTCCATCATCAGCACGGTCGGCGAATCGTCGACGAGCAGCACCTTCTTGCTCATGCGTTTGACCCCTTGGAACTGGAGGAGAATCGGGGACGAAAATGCAACTGCGAGGCCGTTCCGCGTGTCGCCCTCAACCGCCCGTAAGACGATCAAAAGTCGGGCTTTTCACTGCGTGGACGAACAATGTCACTCGGGCGCGTCTGTCCGATTTATGGAAGCGCTGTCCGAATTCCGGACCTCGACCTTCGTCGGGAATCTCCGTTTCCGCAGCGGTCCTCAATTGCGGAGAAAATTGTGGGAAGGGTTGAGTCTTACATCTTAGAGGCGAATGGTTCTTCCTGCGCGACTGTCAGCTGGCTGAGGGCTAAGTAAGATTCATCGCTTTCAATTTCTGATAAAGCGTGCTCCGCGCAATCCCCAGTCGCCGCGCCGTCTTTTCCACATTGCGGTTCTCTGCGGAGAACGCCGCCGAAATATGGAATCGCTCGACCTCCTCGAGCGTCCAGTCCGGCTTGTAGGAGCCGGGTTGAACGTGCGACTGCGGTTCGAAGGCCAGATGTTCCTGCTCCAAAACCGGGCCGTCACTGAACAGCATGGCCCGCTCCAGCACGTTGCGAAGCTCGCGAATATTGCCGGGCCAGTAGTAGGAGCGCAGGCGCTCGACGGCCCGAGCCGAGAGTTCGGCCGGTGGCCTCGCCATATCCGAACAGATCCTGGCCAGCAAGGCTTGCGCGATGGCAGGAACGTCGTCCCGGCGTTCGCGCAGAGGCGGAATGGCCAGCGGCACCGTGCTGATTCGAAAATAAAGATCGCCCCGGAAGGCCCGCGTCTCGATGAGCTGCCGCAGGTCCTGATGGGTCGCCGCAATCAGGCGAACGTCGACGAAACGGTCGCGCACCGATCCCACACGGCGAAATCTCTTTTCTTCCAGTACCTTGAGCAGCTTCGGCTGCACGTTGGGATCGATGTCGCCAATCTCGTCGAGAAACACGGTTCCCCGGTGGCCGACCTCCAGCAGGCCGGGTTTGGCTTGGGTTGCGCCAGTGAACGCTCCTTTTTCGTGGCCAAACAACTCGGTTTCGAGCAGGTCCTTGCTCAGTCCGGCGCAGTTCAGATCCACAAAAGATTCCTCCGCACGAGGCCCGTTCTCGTGCAGCCAGATGGAGAGGACCCCCTTGCCTGTGCCGGTCTCACCCTGAATCAGCACCGGGCTCTGGCTTTGCGCAATTTTAGCGGCCGCTTCGCCCAGGCGCCGGATCGCCGTGCTTTCACCCAGGAATGGATTGAGCACAACCCGCCGCCGGCGGGTGACGCTGGCCAGTTGTTTTTGCTGGTTGCGCGAGTGCTCCAGCACTTTCTCGACCATCAGCAATAGAGCGTCGGCGTCGATCGGTTTGGAAAGGCATTGCTCCGCACCGCTCTTGATGAGAGAGACGCCCAGCTCCATCGAACCATAGCCGGTCAACACGATGATCGGAATCTCGGGCTCGAGGTCCTTGAAACTGGCAATCAGATCGAGTGCCGTCCCGTCGGGCAGGCGAAAGTCAAGAATCGCCAGATCCGGGTGGCTGGCCCCAAAGAGCTCGCGGGCGCGAGCGGCGTTCCCGGCCTCTGCGACCACGAAACCCTGGATGGTCAAATGAGCGGCATACGCGCGACGCAGATCGTCGTCATCGTCCACCAGCAAGATTTCGCGGCTGGCAAATACGGACATGAGCTAATGTTCGTCCGGTATAATACACAAGAATCCCAAAACTATACCGCAGGAACCTTGGATATTGCGGAGCTATGGGGTGAGCGATGGGATTTGAGCCCGTCGCTAATCCTTCGCTGCTTGGATCGCAAGGCCCTGCGCACTTCAATTGGGTTGAGTTGTGCCGCGCGCGGCTCCACGCAACCGCGTAAAATGAACCTGTGCGTCCCGCTCGCCGGTCGCACGGTTTCTTTGCGGGGCCCGACGCTCCATGCACGCTCCTGCCAAAATCGAATCAAACTGGGGCCATCCTCCCTGGAAAATTGATTTCACCCCCGCTCCGGTCCGCGTTCCCGGAGAAATCGATTGCGCCGTCGTGGGCGGCGGTTTCACCGGGCTGGCTGCAGCGGCATGGCTGCGTCGCAACGATCCGGCCAAGACTGTCGCGCTCTTCGAGGCAGGCCGCATCGGCTCGGGCGCCAGCGGGCGCACCGGCGGTATGGCTCTGGCGGAGAGCGCGGCCGGCGATTTGCCCGGCCTGGGCGACGTGCTCGCCGGCGTGCGAAAGATTTTCGAGGAGTTCGGAATCGAGTGCGAACTGAACCTGCCGGGCGCCTGGGAAATCGCGCGGAGTGAGACGCCGCTGCCCGCATCGCGCATCGATTGGAACGATTCCGGGCGGCTGCGCGCAACCGCCGAGGTTCCCGGCGGCACGCTGAATCCGGGCAAAGCGGCGGGCGGGCTCGCGCGCGCCGCGCAGCAACGAGGCGCGCTGATTTTCGAAAATGCGCTGGTCGCGCGCGTCGACTGGCGCCAACCCCCGGTTTTGTATCTGGCAGGCGAAGGTGGCCGGGTGGTCCGCGCCCGAAAAATTCTGTTCGCCACCAACGCGCTCTCGCTCGAACTGTCGCGCATCGCCCCCGCCGAGGGCGCACGGCTCACCCTCGCTGCGGCCACCGAACCCCTCCCCAAGGAATCGCTTCAGGCCCTCGGCCTCGCGGAGCGCAAGCCGTTTTACACCGCCGACCTGCCGTATCTATGGGGCCGCGTGGCTCAGGACAATTCCGTCATCTGGGGCGCGGGCCTGGTCTCCGCACCGCGGCGCGGCGGCCTTGCCTCCGTTTCGATCGATTCATCCGAAGCGCGCACACAGCTGGCCTCGCTCGAAGCGCGCGTACGCGGCCTGCATCCCGTCCTGCGCCACGTACGCTTCACGCATCGCTGGGGCGGCCCCATCCTCTTTCGCGAATCCTGGGCGCCGGTGTTCGCCTGGCACCCGGAAAGCCGCGGGAATGCGATCGTGCTGGGCGCTTTCGCCGGACACGGCGTGATGCTGTCATCCTACCTGGGCTGCTGGGCCGCCGAAGCCCTGCTCGGCCGCCGCGGCTTGCCGTCGTGGGGAAAAGCCCATTGAGGGGCGATTCTCCGTTTCCGCGACAAATGCGCGATCCGCCGCTGCTCACTGCAGGCGAACCCTGAGCTCTTCAGCAAACTTCTCGACGCGGTTGAGCGGCACGATGCCGATCCCGCTGTCCTCGAACAGCCGCGCCACGAACGCGTGGCGCCGGTTCTCGGCGGACGCTTCCGTCTCGGTGATGGCGGTGAACTCGCAATTCGGGATGCGCGCGCGCACGCGCTCCGCCGTGTAGGCCAGCACCTTGGCCTGCGCCGGATCGCGCCCGATGGCCACCGCGTGCAGAAAGCCGCGCGCTCCGTTCTGATAGCCGTAATCGAAGCGGAACGAATCGCCGGGCTCGGTGAACTGCTCGACCGCGATGCGCCGCTCCAGCCGCGGCACGCGGTGCCGCCGGAAAATATCGTCCAGCCGCGCCTTGATCCACCCACGCGTGCTTTCCAGAATCCCGCCGCGCGAGCGGGCCGGCGGGGCCACCCGTTCCAGGTACAGCTGCTCGAACGCCGTTTCGAAATCCTGCGCATCCAGGCCGGTCACGGAAGTGAACTGAATGGCGCCCGAGAGCATCGGTTCCAGCTCGCGGAACGCCGTGCCGCCGCTGTCCCCGCGCTCCCGCAACGCCGCTTCCAGGTACGCAGGCAGCGCGCGCAGGTACTTCTCGTCGGCGTTCGGATGCAGCCGGCGGACGCGCGCGATCTCGGCGGCCTCCTCGATCACGCGGATCGACTGGCGCTTCCCTTCGGCATCCTCCAGCAGGACGCCGATATTCACCCACTCGTCCCGGATGGGGTTTGGCGTGTAGCGCAAAACGCGATAGCGAAAGATAGGCATGGCTCACTTCCAGTGGGGAAAAGGTTGTGCGCTGGACTTCCAGGCCGAAGCGAGCAGCTCGCGCACGAGCCCCCGCCTCCTCCACAAATGCTCGAGCAGACCTTCCAGCGCTTCCGTGTCGTCATCGTACCACTCGGGCGGTATCTCGCTCTGGATTTCGTCCAGCGCCGTCTCCGCCACGCGGCTCTCCATGCGCGACAGCCAGGGCTCGAACGAATCCATGCCGGTCACCGAGGCGTACACCTTGTGCCGCAGGTAGATGCCTCGCAGCGGCGCGTCCGGAAAATTCCATTCGCCGGCATTGAAGCAAAATCCGTTGTCGATCATCTGCGCCCGGTACCGCTCCGCCGGCGCCGCGCGGAAAAAAATCGCCTGCCGCCCGTCCGTGTTGCAGGTCCACTTGTCGAACACCAGCATTCCCCGGAAATCCCCCAAATTCTCCACCTCTCCCAGAATTTCATCCGGCACGAAGTCGTACACCGCCACTTCCGCCGGCAGCCCCGGATAGCGCGATCCGAAGTGCCGCCCCGCACGGCACTCGGCACGCCCGCGCCCCAGCTGCATCACCAGGTCTTCCGTGTTGGCGATCAGCTCCCGCCGCACCTCCACCACTTCCGCCGCCGGCGTAGGCAGCCCCAGCCGCGCCGCCAAACGTGTTCCAAGCAATTCGTTCGCCAGTATCCTTACTCCCTGCGGATTGTTCTGGAATTTCACGACGTAGTAGTTTCCGTCTTCGCAGCGCATTAAATGCGACTGCGCGCCGCCCCGCATCCGCCGTATGTGCTCCAGCGCCTGCTTCATCGCCCGCGTATGCTATCGGTCGCGTCACTCGCGCGGCAACAACGATTTTTCGAATCTGGAAAAACAGCGATCCAAATTGAACGGGAAATGCCTTCGGCCTTCCGGTGGGCACAACGGGACGATAAGTCAGGCCTGTGCCAAAACGGATCAGAGCCCGGCCTCTCGCTTCAGAATCTGTCCGAGCACGCGAGGTTGTTTGTGGGTTGTTGCTTCGGGTGGAAGCGCGGGCCTTCAGGCCCGCGAAAGAAGCCGTCGAGAAGAAAAGGGGCTTTAGCCCTGGGGACGTCCGCGAGAATCGTTGTGGGTCGTAGCTTCAGCTACGACATAAGGGCTCCCCGTGCTCCGTCGAGACACACCACCACGCGGGCAGCGGCGCCAGCCGCTTCCCTCGCTCGCATCAGTTTAGCG
>JBJKQB010000347.1:0-7853 GCA_046705825.1 Candidatus Acidiferrales bacterium | reverse complement strand
CTCCCTGAATCGGGAATAGAGCGCATTCGTAGGTCCGGGGACACCGGCCCCTGGCTCAGGACGACGTCGTCGAAATACACGTAGTTGTTCGCCGCGGCTGTGTTTTCGAGCAGAAAGACGCGCATGGAATGCGCAATCGTGCTTTGGCTGGAATAAGCGTTGGGGACGCGGAAGGTGATCCCGTAATTCCGCGTGGGCGTCCAGGCATTCGCCGCCGGCACTTGCCAATCGAAGCCGGTCACGCTGCAATTGCAGCTGATCCCATTGTTGTAGGTCAGCGATGCGTTCGTCGACTGCCAGTTGGGTCCGCTCCCTGCCAGGCTGGACACGCCCGCGTAATTTGCGGGCGCGAGGACGCGCGCGTTGGTGGCAATGTTCGTGATCCGGTTTGCCTCCGTGCAATTCGGGTCGGAATAGAAGCGGAAGCCGGGCCGAAACGCGTTCGATGTCGCCCCCGAGGCTACGCGAAACATCAGCGTGTATTCCAGCGTGGAATCCACCTGGATACAACCCGAATTGATCCCGAGCCCAGCGGTCGCGCCGTCACCCACGCGCACGTTATAGCTGCCCTGGGTGAAGGAATCGACGCCGGGGTTGGCGCCTGCGCTTGCCTGCTGGACATAAATCCCGGTGCCCGGCTGATTGATGTTCGTTCCGCTCACGCCGCCCCAGTAATACAACGTACTCAAATTTTGCCAGCCTTCGAACCCGGCGTTACCGAGCAGGTTCGGGCCGGCCAGATCGTTCGTGCCGAAATGCATGGACGGCAGCCAGTTGTGGCCGTTGTTATCGATAGCGACCTCGCTGGTGGCCGGTTCGTTGGGCAAGACCTGAACGGTGTTCGAGGTCGAGAGATAGTTATCCACGAAGTGAATCCCCACCGCGCTGCCGTCGCTGGGGAATTTGTAGCAGGCGTAGATTTTCTCGCAGCGATTGTTCGAAACCGTGATGTCCTGCGCGCCCTGAATGTCGTAGCCGATGGTTCCGTAGCTCGCGGCCGTTCCGCCCTGCTCCACGTCGTTGCCATAGAGCAGCGAATTGTTGGGATAGTTCGCGCTGGAGTCTTTCGCGTAGACGAAGCCTTCCTGCCCGGTATTCTGCGCGGCCATGTAGCAGGCGTTGATCTCGATCACGTTGATGTTGAAAATGCCGGCCAGACGCACGCACACGTCGTTCTGATATTCGAGGGAGATCCAGTTGTGCTGGATGATGTCGTTGGTCGAGTCTTTGCCGCCGACGGAGGTGTCGCCATAAATCGCGTAGCTTCCGCCGCCATAGCCGACCGTGAGGTAATTGTCCTGGATGCGCGCGTGGCCGATGCTGGTGAGGTCAATCACCTTCGAACTGGCGCCATAGGCTTCGAGGGCCATCCGCTCGATGTGCACCCAATCGATGTTGGCGCTCGCGGCGTTCGGATTCTTCACCGTCGTGCAACCCGCTACGCCGCAAGCAATGAAGCCGGAGTCCTGGGGGCGCGGCACCGTACCGGGGCCGCTTTCCTGATATCCCACCAGGGAAGCGCCATCTCCGGCGAGCTCGATCGCGTCTTTCGTCGTGCTGTCGTTGACGGTGAGCTGCGCTTGACCCCACAGCAGCGTCGTTCCCGCCGGGATGGAGATATGCGCGGAAGCGGTAAGAGCGCCCACGAATCCTCGCGCATCGCAAACGCCGGAACTGCTTGCCGCCGCGGCGAGGCACGCGTTGATTTTTGCCGCGGCGTCCGTACCGGAAAAGCGCTCCGCTTTCTGGACCGCATTCAGCGAATTCACCGCCGCACTGCCGTTCACGTCCAGATTGAACTGGGGATTGGTGGTGTCGATGCCCAGAGAAGTGGGAGTGAAGCGGTGGACCGACTGCATCGGGTTATACGGAGGAACCATCGCGCAGCAGCCGAAACCGCTTCCCGTATCCGTAAAGTTGGACGTATTCGCCCCGGGAACAAAAATGCTCCAGTACTGAGCAGCCGAGTTGTATAGGCTCGGATTCCCCGTCGCGCGGAAAATGCAATAGCCTGCGCTCGTCCGCGCGCCCGCAGCGCCCGGAGTCCAAGTCAAGGCGACCGCAGTATTGCTTCCGCTCAGCGAGATCCCTGGGCTGGCCAACGAAGGCGCCGACACGTTTGGCGCGCTGCACGTCGAGTTCGTTGTGCTGCGGATGAAGTAGTAGTAGTTGCCCGCGGCCAGAGTCCCGCCTGTCGTCGCGGTTCCACTCACGTTGGCTGGTGGAAGCGTGCTGGCAAAGCCGATGTCCAGGGTTTCCTTATTGGCCTGATAAACCTGCGCCGTGTAGCCGTAACTCGCGCCATCTCCCAACAGCAAGCCTTGCGCAGGGTCGATGTTCAGAGAGGCAAAGGAATTCCCCGCGGCGAATGCCTCCAACGATGAGCCGTCGCTGTAGGGACCAAGATCGCTGCGCAGCCGATTCGAATTCGACGTGTTGATGATCGACATGGCACCCGTGGCAGTCTGCCCCGCGCAGTCACCCAGCAGGTTCCCGTTTCCGTCAACGACGGTGGTCAAGTTCATTCCGATTCCGCCCCCGCGAATGTCGCAGTTGGTGAGCGAACCGCCCTGCATGACCACCGCGGCCACTGGACTGTTGCTGCCGGGCCCGTCGCCGCTCATGTGTAAACCACTCAGCACGGACCCGCTCGAGTTGAAATTCACCACAGATGGCGCGGTCCCGTCCGAGCCGCCGTAATTCTCCAGGTCCACCGCGCTAAACACTGGCATGGCGGCCGCTCCCGGATTGCCTGTGGAGTTCGTCACCCGGAAAATCGCCTGAGTAGGATCCTCGACCAAAATGTTGCGCACGTGAAAGTTTCCCGGGCCTGAACAGCATGTATTGGCCCGCTGGTCGTAATGGATTCCCGATCCGATCCAGAAGCTTCCGCCCGTCCCATCAAAGAAGATCAAGTCCGAAGGGGTGGTCTCCGTTCCTCCAAAATCGGCGCCGATAATGAGGACGTCGTCCAGAGTCCCGTTCGCCGCCTGGAGGCAACCGCCTTTGAACGTCACCTGCATGGCCTGCGCGATTTTCAGCGGCACATTATCGGCGTACCCTGTCGCCTGTGTGCTGAGGGAAACGTTATCGAAAGTAAACCCATAAAGGTCGTGGCTGCTCGTTCCCATCAAGTAGACAGCCTCGTTGTATCCGTCGATGTTGATATCCCGCATCATCGAGAGACTGCCGGCGCTAGCCGTCGGTTCAAATACGGGGCCGGATCCCGGATTCGCGCCACCCACGATCAAAATGCGGCTCATCGGCGGCATCGCGAACTGATCTGTGGTGTTTCCTCCGGAGCCCTCAATCGCAAGGTGCGAGCACCACCCTGTGAACACTGGAGCGGTGTTGGTTGGCCCACCCTGCGGCTGGGCGATGATGTATGTGCCCGGCGGAAAAAAAAGAACCGGCCTTTGAGACACGCTGTACGCGCACACCGCGTTGATCGCCGCCTGAATCGCCGCGGTATCATTTGTCGAGCCGTCCCCTTTCGCCCCATAGGCGGTCACGTCCGCGCGCGGCCGCGGCCCAGCGACCGTCTCGTTTCCCGCAACACTCAAAGAAGATGGTGTGAACGTCCCCGGATTGAAGTTCGAAGTGGTAAGAGTGCCGGCGATCGTCGCGTTGCCGCCGACCGTCAAATTGCCGCCAAGAGTCAGGCCAAATGCGGAGATATCACTCCCGATTGCGGAGGATGAAACATCCGGCGCCAGAATGACATCCGGATAACTCCGCGTTCCCGGTATGCCGGGGCCGCTGATCTGCACCAGATAACGTCCGGCGGGCGCATAGAAATGATAATTGCCGATCCCGTCGCTCTGGAACGGATTGGGAGCCGTGGCGCTCAATGTCGCGTCGGTATAAACGGCCGCCAGCGGATTGCACGGGGTTCCCGTCGCTCCCGCCTGGCAGACGCGGATGGTGGCTCCCGCAATGGGATGCCCGGACGCGTTCAGCACAATGTCGTCCTTGCGTGAACCTTGCCCGAACGCCGCCGGTGGCGCGAGGGCGCAGGACGCGCTAACCGCCAAAAGTGCCGAAATTGAAATACACGCTCGTTTTTTCGCGATTCTCATCAGGGCTGCCTCGCTATCGGCGTGCACTGCCGGAAAAATGGTTCGACGAACTCGGGCCCGTTTGCGCAGCTGTGCGATTGGCTCCGTTTGCGGGCGCCGGCTCGCTCTTCACGACAACGCTCCGGAATTCGGGATTCTCCTTGTGAACGCCATGCTTGGCCGCCTTCTCTTCATCGAGAATCGCGCGGCAATGCCTGCACACTGCGACGCCGCGTTTGATCTTCTCGCCGCAAACCGGGCAGTCGTCCAGCCGCGCGGGCACATAAGCCCATTCGCGCTCGACACCCATCGCGATCGCGGCGCGCCGATGCATGTCCGATATCTCCCGGAACGAATGGCCGCGCGCCCACATCGTGTCGCCGTCCAGAATCAGGGTTTGGTAGAAGGCATCGCGCCGCGCTTTGGCGGTTTCCAGTTCTGCGGTCGTGGGGCGTGACCCCGCGCAGACAAAGATTCCATGATCGCGCAGGTCTTGCAGCAGATCTTCCGCAATCTCGCGCGCCGAAATCGTGAATGGGAATCTCCGGTTGTCGCCCAGATCGAGGGCGTCGTTGCGCGCGGAAATCAACAGCAAGGCGTAGAGTTCGCCTTTCGCGCATGCCGGAATGTGATAGATCCCGTGCGTCCGAGAAATGTACCAGTCCTGATCGGAGATCGATGCAATCGAAACCGTTGCCGCCGCATCCTCCGGTGAATTCGCTGCTCCCAAACCGGTTCGCAATTCCTGCTGACCCATCGTATTCACTTTGTTTCCTCTCCGTTGAACTCAACTGCCCGCCAATGCATGGTCCAAAATGCCGTCCGCGAGCCGCTCCCATTCCCGTTCTCGCCGTAATTCCCGTGCCGCCAGCGACGCGCGCTTCATTGCCGGAGCCTGATGCCGCGCCCATTCAATGGCTCGCACGACCGCATCGCAAGCAGCCGGCGACAGCGGGATGAACTCGTCTGCCGCTGTCTGCAGCGTGAAGCAGTGCTCATACTCCCCGCGCGAAGGATAGGGCCCCAGCGCCGGAATGCGAATCCCGTCCTCGGTTTCTACGGTCTGTGCGCTCCACAGCTCCGGCGGCCCATACATTTCCGGCGGCATCCAGCGCTCGACGTACCAGCGCTCCGTCGGCAGATATTTCGGCACGCGCCGAAGCTCAACGCGCTCGCGAATCACGTTCCCGTGTTCGTCGCGATCCGTCCAGCGCCCTCCAATCCACGCCAGCCGCGCTCCTCCCCAAACCACCCGGAAATTGGGCTGACCCAGCCAATTCAGCCCGCCCGCGCGCGTTACGCGCTCCTTAATTGATTCAGGGGCGTCGTGTATTTCTCGCGTAACGCGGATCAGCGGCCGATGCTCAGGGGATGCTTGCATAAGGAAATAGGTGCACGTTCTTTTCTGTTCACACTGGGCAATCCATGAAGCGCATCGCAACGAGGCAGGCGGTGTTCTTTGCCACGGCGGTTGCGGCGCGCACAACGAAAACTGGGCGGCCTGGGTTTTTCCGGGCCGCCCAATTTGTTCCTCTGCAACTCCCTCTATTCGCCTCAGTACCCCGTCGGGATGGCGAGGTTGCTGATGTATGCCCCGGAGCGCGGCGAGTCGTTCCACACCTGGAATCCGGTCACGAAATAAAAAATGTACGCGGAGGCCAGGCCGCCGCTCGCGCCGTAGATGGGAAACACGGTTTGCCCGCCGACATCGTAGAAATCGATGTCCTGCATGACCGCACGTCCCCAGTGCGAAAGGTCGAGGAAGTCGACGCGCGAGGCGTTCGCGTTGATGCTCGACTTGATCGGCACGCCGGCCATGGTCTTATCGCCGGTGAACAGCAGGTCGAGATCGCTGGCGCGCCCGCCCGCGCCTTCCTTGATGATCTGCGAAATCGTCACGCCGAGCTGCTCCCACTGGTGCTCTTGCTCGAGCGACGTGTACGCGATCAGCTTGCTCACCTGGTTCGAGCCCAACGACTTGCGCACCTTGTTGATCGCCAGCCGCACGGCCGCCGGCGTCAGCGCAGAGTTGCTCGCGTTCACGGACGGCGTGGCCAGCTCGACCGGATAGGTCGACCGGTTCAGGTTCAGCCACGTCCCCGTCGTCGCGTTCGTCTGGTGGTAGAGAATGCCGAACAGCGACGCGGGCTGCGCTCCAGTCAGGCCGTCGTGAACGATCACGTCGTTCGCGCTCGTGCCCGTGGGCAAGCTGTCGACCTGGATCACGGAATTGAACGGATCGACGAGCACCACGTTCGCCGAACCTCGGTTGGTTGTCAGCGTCGGGTCGTACACCTGCACCGTCTGGTTGTAATAGAACAGTTGCGCGCCCGGCGGTTTTGCCAGAGCGAACTGCGCCGCTACGCCCGACGGCAGACCGGTCGTGGTGATCGAGCTGATCGTTCCCAGCACGCCGTTCCCGTTCGTCTGCATCAGTTTGTCCAAAAACGACCGGAACTGCGCCATGGCGTTCTTCACTTCCCGCTTGGCCGCGTTTTCGATCGACTTCTCCGGGGCGTTGCTCGCGTATTCCACCAACTTGGTGACTTCCACCGCGTGCCGGAAGAACACCGGCGTGACTTGCGCCACGTCGTACAGCGTTCCCGAGCCGCGGCCCAGGTCGCCGCCATCCATGTTCGCGAGCCCCGCTTTGCCTCCGGGACGGATCTGCAGCGGCAGCCGCATGTTTCGCGAGCTGACCCGCTCGACGTCGCCCCGCTGCTGGATCATGGTCAGCAGGATGTCGTCCCGCTCGTAGAGCAGCGGAAGTTTGTCGCGCACTTTTTCGAGTTGCAGCGCAACGGACTGCGCATTTTGCATTTGTGCCATGTAGTTTCCTTCTCCCTTGGAATGGAATTCCCTCTTGCGTGAATTAGCCGGCCGGAAAAACCGCGCTCATCTTCGAACGCGTCGTGCGGGGTGTCCTCCTCGGACGTGGATGGAAGAAAAATCTCGGGCGGATCGCGGAACGTGGTGCACGCAGTATCGGCTTGTCATCCCGAACCCAGTCCCGCTGCAGTTGCGGGAATGGGGGTCAGGGATCTGCTTTGCTTCCAGCGGTATCCCTTCTCCCGTGCGCGTGACCGCCGCCCGCTCGCTCACAAATTTAGAATGTCTGCGTCGGACATGCGCGAATAATTGATGTCCTTTGGCGTAACCGGCCGCAGGCCGTCGTTCCCGCTCCGCCCCGAACCGGCGATATCCACGCGCCGTTCAGCCGCTCGTTGGCGCGCGCGACGGTCCTGGTTCGCCGATACGATTGCCGATGTCCACTCGTTCAGCACGCGCCTCGCCACTGCTGGAAGCGCCTGGCGCGCGCGGCTGTTCACCATCGCCACGATGGCCTGCCGATGATTATCGTCCAACCCGCCTGAACGGAAGGCCTCGCGCGCCTGGTTCGCAAATTGGCGGTCCGCCCTTAAGCTGGCGTCCAGTTCGCGATAAATTTCGCCCACGAGCCGGTTCCGCGCACCCTTCGAAATTTCCGCGGGCAGCAGCTTCTCGACCTGTTGTTCAATCGAGTCAAGTACCGCCCGCACGGCTGTTGCATTCGTTGAATGGAAGAACTCTTCCTGCTGCGGCGTAAGCCCTCTCGCCTCCGCGCGCTGCGCCACTTCCCGTGGGCTCGCCGCGACTGCCGATGTCTCGCTGCTGCTGGCGTTCGCAGATACGCGGACGCCGTCCTGCTGCGCGTTGGCAGCACTCGTAGAAACCGTCGTGTGGAGACTCGGCGTGCCGGCAGCCACCACCACATCACTGCTTCCCTGCCCCTCTCCGGCAACCTCCGACATGGCC
>JBJKQB010000346.1:0-17967 GCA_046705825.1 Candidatus Acidiferrales bacterium | reverse complement strand
TCTGAGGAGGAGCAGCCCGATTTTCGCGCCTGAAGAGATATGCCGCGCGAAAATCGGGCGGTTTTGCGACGACGAAGAATCTCGGCGCCGGAACGGCGGTCACCTCGGACACTGCGACGTGTCACTGCCTTCCGTTGTCCCGTCGAGCCGCGCCTCCCGCGTTCCTCTGTGCCTAACTCATCTTCCTGAACCTAGAGCGGTCTGACGTCGAAGAGGTGCGCGCCGAAGCCGTCGCGCCGCACGAACAGCCCCATCCCGTGCAATTCGTTTCCGTCCCGCTGGTATTGCACTCCGTTCAACTGGTCGTCGAAAATGTACTGCTTCGACGCCGACACGCGGTCGCCCAGCGGAATGCGTCCCTGCGACGCCCCGCCGGAAAGATTCGTCACCACGATTTTCCAGGCCGTGTCCGATCGCCACTCGTACGCAATCAGATTCCCGAAAGTCGAATCGCCCTCCGCCGTGACCGTCAGCAGATTCCATGTCCCGCGATGGAAAACGTCTTCGTTCGTGACGTGCAGGATTTTTCCGAAGAAAGCCACCACTGCCGGGTCGGGCTCTTCCGGCGCGGCTCGCCGCAGCGCGATCGGAAGAAAAATCTTTCGCCCTTCCAGCTCGCCTTGGTGATAGAAACGCATCCCCGACGCGGTCGACATCAGCGTTCCCAGCGCCGGCAAGCGTTCGCCGCCGAAGGTCACCGCGCAGCGCGCCTCGTCGTGATTCTCCATGAACCGCGCGAAGCGGCCCTGCGTCGAAAGCGGCACGCCCAGCCGCGAGCGCACCCCGCCCAGATTCAGGTCCCGCACCGCGTCGTACAGGTCCTTGTCGTACACGAACGAAAATCCCAGATTCAGCAGACGCGCTTCCGTGCCCCAGTACGCCTCCGCCAGCAGGACCAGCTCCGGCGCCGCTTTCTTTGCTTCCGTCCAGAACTCCGTTTCCGGCGCCGTCATCCCCGCGGGAAGGAACTTCGACCACAGCCGCGCGAAAATGTCGTTCAACTGCAGCATGGCCATGTCGCAGCGCACGCCGTCGCTATGTCTCGCGATCGTTTGCAGGTCGGCCAGGTGCGCCGCGCGCATGCCCGGATGGAAATGGTTCAGCTGCAGCGTGTCCTGCCACGGCGGAAAGTACGGGTCGCGCCCTCGCGCCAGGAAAACCGTTCCTGTTTTCGTCTCCACGCGATAAAAGCTCGCCGGGTCCTTGTCGAAATCCTGTTGCTTGCCCTGCACGTAAAACTCGGGTTGCTGCTGCGCCCAGGGATGGTCGAGCGCCGTGTGGTTCCCCACAAAATCGAGGAACAGCGCCATGCCCCGCGCGTGCAGCTTCTTTCGCACGCCATCGACGTCGCGCCAACTGCCGATTCGCGGGTCGGGCTTGTACGCGGGCACCGAATACGGCGACCCGACCACGTCTTCCGGCCGCCAGTCGGGCAGGGCCGTCGCGTACTGCTTCGCGCTCGCCGGCCCGAGCGCCAGTTGGCGCGCTGCCGCGCTGCGCTGGTAGATGCCCATCAGCCACACCACATCGAATCCGCGCTCTCTCAGCGCGTCCCATTCCTGCTCGGGAACATCGCCCAGCTTTACCTCGCGTCCCAGACGCGCCGACAATTCTTCCAGCCACGCCCACGTGTTGATCTCGTACAAGTGCGGATTGGCCCGCAGCACCAGCGGTGTGGCCTTTGTGGATCGCGCGGATGATGGTTTCGAGGCAGAGGTGCGTGGAGATTTCGCCGTTCGAGGCATGGCTATTGAGCGTAGCCCCCGCCTCGCGCGAGTGTCAACGCTGCTGCCTGATTTTACCCGGCTTGTCAGGCGACCTGTCATCCCGCTCGCCCCGAGGTACGAAGGGAACCCAGTCCCGCGGTTTGTGCGGGAATGGGGGTGAGGGATCTGCTTTATCTCGTGCTCTATCTCCTGCTTTATCCCGACCCGCGCGACCCTTCGTCCCACGTTGTTGGCAGGATCATCGCGCCGACGGAAGCACCGGAGCGCCGCGGTCCACTGGCCTTGCCGGGACCGTGATGGCGCCCGCTGCGGCCCATTCATGCAGGGGATAGGCTCGCCCGCAATCCAGGCAGCGCGTTGCTGGAAACTGCGCCCTGCACCGGGGGCACATCGCGCCCGTTTCGAACGTATCAAATCGAATCCGGCACGCCGCACAGCCCCAATACGCCCCGATCGGCGGCGCCGTCCCGCACGACGGGCACGCATAACCCGGCCGGCGCGGCAATTTCGCCATCTTCAACAGCGCTTGCGCGTGCTGCAGGCCGCTCCAGCAATTCAGCAGAATGAACGCCGACAAGATCCCGAACCATGCCTGCCGCCACCATAGAGCCACACCGATCAGCCCGGCCACGCCGATAAATCCGACGACCACCGCCACCATCATGCTCTTTGCCCGCCCCATCCCGAACCATAGCAGCGAGCGCAGAATCTGCCCGCCGTCCAGCGGGTAAATCGGCAGCATGTTGAAGAAGAGCAGCCCAATGTTGATGTACTCGACGGTCCGCAGCAGGACGTATAGATTCGGCATCGCCGTTGCCCAGCCCGCCGTGTGCGCCGACGCCACAGCGATGAACAACACAGGAAGCAGCGCCACGTTCACCAGCGGTCCCGCCGCCAGGCTCCACAGCGTTGCTCCCGGGCGTTGTGGCGGGTCGACGTAGGCCACTCCGCCCAGCGGCCACAGCACAATGTGATCGGCGTTCCCGCCCGTCTGCCGGCATGCCAGCGCGTGCCCGAATTCGTGCAGCAGCACGATCGCGAACAGCGCCAGATATTCCGCGATGTTCCATCCAATCGAGCTGTACGCGCCCCGTTCGCCGCTGATCTCGAACGCCGCCACCAGAAACCACGACCAGTGCAGCGACACGTCGATCCCGGCAAAACGAAACAGCGGGAATGCTCCCTTGCGAATGCTATTCATAAGCCATCCTTGGACGCGCTGTGGTCAATCGATTTTAGCAGAGCGCCGCCATCCACGCCGAATTCCACACTCGCTGTGCTCGAACCGTAGCTGCGGTAGCGCCGGCGTCTCGCCGGGTTTTTTCTTCCCCAGGAATGCCGCGCAACTCCGCTTCGCCGGTTATACTGTCCAGCCATTGCAACAGAATTCTTTCGGAGGATTTGTTTCGTCATGAGGCGCACGGCCCGTTTTCTCGCGTTTGCAATCCTCTCGCTCGCTGTTTCATCTCCATCCGCGCTCGGCCAGAACGCCCCCGCGACATCGCCGGGCGCCAAGCGCAACCTCACCATCGATGACTACTTCCGCATCCAAGCCGTCACCGATCCCCAGATCAGCCCCGACGCCAAGTGGGTCGCCTATGTCGTCACCACCCACAGCCTGAAGGATGACAAGGACGAGGACCGCATCTGGATGATTCCCGCCTCAGGCGGCGACGCCATCCCGCTCACCGCCGCACAGGATTCGTCATCGCATCCGCGCTGGAGCCCCGACGGCAAGTCTCTCGCGTTCCTCTCCGCTCGCGGCGGCGATGAAGCCAAGAAACAAGTTTGGCTGCTCAATCGACAAGGCGGGGAAGCGCAGCAACTCACCAGCGCCATCCAGGACGTTGACGATTTCGCCTGGTCCCCCAGCGGCGATCGCCTCGTCCTCGTTCTCCAGGATCCCTCGCTCGACGAAATCGACGCCGCCAAGCACAAAGGCGACGACAACTGGAAGCCCAAACCGCATCCCTGGGTCATCGACCGCGTCCATTTCAAGGAGGACGAAACCGGCTATCTCGACCGCCGCCGCACCCACCTCTACGTCCTCGAAATCGCCAGCCACAAGCTCACCCAAATCACTTCCGGCGATTACGACGACAGCGCGCCCGCCTGGTCGCCCGACGGCCGCTCCATCGCCTTCGTCAGCAACCGCTCCGCGCATCCCGACCGCAATTTCAACGACAGTATCTGGGTCGTCTCCGCGGACAACACGGACAAAGGCGCGCACCTCCTTCGCATCAGCACCAATCCCGGCACCAATGGCGCTCCCGCTTGGTCTCCCGATGGCAAGTGGATCGCCTTCACCAGCCAGCTCGACCCGAGGCTTTTTCAGTACGCCACCTTTCAACTCGGCATCGCGCCCGCAACGGGCGGCGAAGAAAAAATCCTCACCCTCGCGCTCGACCGCAACGTCTCCTCGCCGCGCTTCTCGCCCGACGGCAAATCCATCGATTTCATCGCCGACGACGACGGCACGCAAAACCTCCTCAGCGTTCCCGCCTCCGGCGGCGTGATCGCCCGCCCCATCGCCGGCCGCCTCATGCTCGACGCCTACTCCATCTCAACCACCGGTGCGATTGCCGCTCAAGTCGGCACGCCCGACCGCCCTGACGAGGTCTACATCCTCCCCGCTGGCGGCTCGCTGCGCCGCTTGACGACCACCAACGACGCGCTGATGGCCCAGATTCACCGCCGCTGCGTCGATTACGTCCATTTCGCCAGCAAAGACGGCACTGTCGTGCACGGCTACATCGTCAAGCCGCCCGATTACCAGCCCGGCCGCCGCTATCCCACCATCCTTCAGCCGCATGGCGGGCCGGTCTGGGCCTATTACGCCGAATTCAATTTTCAGCCCCAGCTTTATGCCGCGAACGGCTACGTCGTGCTGCTGCCGAATCCGCGCGGCTCTTCCGGCTACGGCCAGAATTTTTGCAAGGCGATTTACGCCGACTGGGGCCACAAGGATTTCCAGGACGACATGGCCATGGTCGACTACGCCGTCGCCCAGGGCATTTCCGATCCCGCGCAACTCGGCGTGGGCGGCCACTCCTACGGCGCCATCTCCACCAACTTCATCATCGTCCAGACCGCGCGCTTCAAGGCCGCCATCTCCGACGCGGGCGAGTTCCTCTACGTCGCCAATTGGGGCCACGATCAATACGTCCGCGAATGGGAAATGGAGCTGGGCCTGCCCTGGGAAAATCGCGCGCTGTGGGAGAAGCTCTCGCCCTTCAACAAGCTGACCAACATTAAAACGCCCACCCTCATCATGGGCGGCGATGCCGACGTCAACGTCCCCGTCATCAATGGCGAGCAGATGTATCAGAGCCTGCGCTGGCTCGATGTCCCGACGCTCCTCGTCGTCTATCCCGGCGAATACCACGAATTCAAGCGCCCCTCATTCATCTACGACCGCTGGCAGCGCAACCTGGCCTGGTTCAACCACTACATCCGCGCCATCGGCCCCGCCATCCCGCCCCATCCCTACGCCCAATGACCGCTGCAGTCATCCGTAGCGCAGGGACTCAGCCCGGAACCGTTTTCCGTAGCGCTGGCGTCCCGCCGGCGTTTTTGCCTTTGTCATCCCGAACCGAGCCGCGTCTTGTGCGGATCAGGGTGAGGGATCTGCTTTTGCCGCCAGGTGGAAACGTAGCGCCGCAGCCTTCGATTTCTGTAGCGCTGGCGTCCCGCCGGCGCTTTTGCCTTTGTCATCCCGAACCGAGCCGCGTCTTGCGCGCAAATCGTTGGAATCCGCATCGCGCAGGATCTTCTGGCCCTTGGTGAGCCAGGATATTCCAAAGGCCACAGTCGCGCCCGACTCGAGCCACAGAATCGGCTTGCACCAGGCGACGTCAGCGGAAACGGCAGGGATGCTGACCACATCAGGAGCGAGCGCAGGAAGGCGTTGCCGAGCACCAGAACGAAGGGAAGCAGGATTCCGATGATGCCCAGCGCGCGTCGCAGCGCGAGATAGGAGAAGGCTCGTGGTTGTGGCGCCGGTCCAGACATAAGTCCCCTGCTGGTTCGATGTCCGGGAATGTGCGCGGGAAAGCCCTATTGAGAACGAACGGAAAATGGTGACACGCCCCAACGCCGGAGGCGAACGCCGTTCCGCCGCCGGGATTCTTGGTCGTCGGAAGACCGCCCGATCTTCGCGCGATCCATCTCTGCAGTCGTGAAAATCGGGCTGCTCATCCGCAGAATGACACGCGCGCACGTGTGATGATAATAGGGGATGCTCGGTAGATGGATGCGGATGATCCGATGGAACAGCCGGAGAAAGCCCCAGCGATGATTGCGCTTGCGGCTGCGACTCTGATACGGTCGAGTCATGCTGGCGCCAGTGAAGACCTTGGAGCTTGCGCTGCTTTCCGCAGCGGTTCTTGGTTTTCGCCACGGCTTCGACTACGACCACATCGCCGCCATCACCGACATCACCAGCCTGGAAACTTCGCCGCCGCGCGCCATGCGCATGGGCTTGACCTACGTGCTGGGGCACGCCGCCACGGTCGCGGTTCTGGGAGCGGCCGTGATCGGGTTCCAGCGCTCGCTTCCCGCGCGCATCGATGGCTGGGCCGAACGCCTGGTGGGCTTGACCCTGGTCGTCCTGGGGCTCTACGTCCTGGGGAGCATGCTGCGCAACAAAGAGTCCTTCCGGCCGCGTTCGCGCGCTTCTCTTGTGATCGGCGGGTTCCGCTGGCTGCGGCGGAAGACGAAAGCCATGGTCAGTTCTTCCGAGGCGGCGGGAATGATCGTGGATTCCGATGACACGGATGAGCCCTACAGCAAGCGCACCGTGTTCACAATCGGCGTCATTCACGGCCTGGGAGCGGAAACGCCCAGCCAGCTTCTCCTTTTTCTGCTGGCTGCGAACCTGGGCGGGATGGCGCGAGGCTTTTTGGGGCTGGGAATGTTCCTGGCGGGGTTGCTGGTGATGAACACGCTGATGACGGCGTCCGCGGTCGGAGTTTTCGGGTTCAGCGCGGCGAAACCGGCCATGCTGCGGCTGGTGATCGGGTTTACCGCCGCGTACAGCCTGATCGTCGGCGCCATTTTCCTGTTTGGCTCTTCAGGGCTCCTTCCTCCGCTGGGCGGATAAGTTCCGAGCCGCAGCCGCGTCATGGCGAAACTTGGCGGCTCACAAATTTCTGTGGCGGCTCAGGGATTCTGATTCTGCGGCTGGCATTGTGGGCTGGAGAAGGTGAGGGTCACGTCGTGGGTTTTGAAGTCGGCGCCATCGACCTGAACCGAATCCGAGCTGATGCGCGCCGGGATCGCGCAATTGCTTTTGTCGCCCGCAAAGAACCGGTTGGCCGCCGGATCGAGTTGCTCCCACGCTGAAACCGTGTAGTGCGCGGAATCCAGCAGCGTGAATTCGTACACGCCGTCCCCCGCCACTCGGGCCGCGGGGTTATCGCCGCGGTCGGCCTTGGCCATCACGTAGACCGAGCCCGGCAGCTTGCCGTCCTTCCACTCCAGATGAACGCGCAGCACGCGCGTGTGGTAGGGAGCGCCCAGCTTGAAGTTCACCCGAATCACCTGGCTCTGCTTCATCTCGATGGGCTCCGCTTTGTTGGGATCGGCGGTGCCGGGATAGAACGTGCGCGGAAACGGGGAATTGGGGTCGATGCGATTGGGCCGGTTGTAGACCATGATGTATTCCCCGGGACCGATGTGATCGAAGACGAATTTCCCCTGGGAGCCCTGAAACGTCCACAACCCGGAGCGCGACGCGCTGTAGGTGCCCGCGCGATACAGTTCGAGAGAGGCCAGCGGCAGGGGCTTGCCGTCCGGGCCCACGACGCTGCCTTCGATGCGTCCGGTGGGCAGGGCATCCACGTTGAATTCATAGCAGGCGTTCGCGGGAATTGTGAAGGAAGCGAGGCCGCTGACCGTGCCTTCATGCGTGAGTTCGACGCCCTTGGGCAAATCCGCAGTGAAGTGGTATTCACCCGCATGCACGTCGTAGAACGAATACACGCCATCGGCGCCGGTCGTGGTGCTGAAACGGTCGTAGCGGGAGCGCAGGCGGATCGGAATATTGGCAAGCGGGTCGGCAGGATCGCTGGGCAGCGCCAGAGTGGGCGGATCGGCGCGGCGCAGAATGCCAAAGACGGAGGCCACGCGCCGGCCCTCGCGTATCGCGCGCAGTTGCGGAAGCAAAGCGGCCGCGGCGGCGGCCGGGCGCGTGCCGTCGCACTGCGTGGCGAACAGCCGCGCTTGGGATTCCTGACGGGCGAAGACGACGTACTTCCCGCCCTGCTGGAAACGGAACGCGCAATCGCCATCGTCGCCGCCCGTGTAGATGTCGATTTCATCGGCGTTGGCGCCGGAGAATGCTTCATCGACATGAAAGTGGTAGCGCAGGATGGGCGTGGCCGTGGCGCTTTGCTCGGCCTTCTGTGCCGGAGAAAGCGGGACTTCGGTCACCTGCGTGACGCTGCCCAGGAAAACCACGTCGCCTTCCTCGAGATGCGGGCATGTTCCCGGAGTCGCCTGCGAGCAGGCGCAAGCGAGCGCGGCCGCTGGGGCCATGAGTGCGAATGTCAATACAATAAAAACCCGTCGAATCATGGGAAATATCCTAGCGGCGCGGGGGCGGAAAATCGAGAGCAAGCCGGAAATTTCTTTGAGCCCGGCGATGAGCCCGCCGAAAAGAGAGTGTAAGGAAGGGAACCCGCTTCTCGCAAAATGAGAGAATTGCTAGACTGAAAACGCCTGTCCCAATTGCACACCTTGAAAGGCTCAATCATGAAAATCGCTCAAGTCCCAGCAGCTCTTTTTCTCCTTGCGGCCTTTGCCGGCACGGCCATGGCCGACACGCTTCTGCTCAAGAACGGGGACCGCATCACGGGAACCGTCGAGAGCGCCGATGCCAAACAGATCACCTTCAAAAGCGACTATGCGGCCGAGCTCAAAGTGAACTGGTCCGATGTCAAAGAGGTGACCACGGAGCACGCCATGTTCGTGCTGACCTCACAGCAGATGACGCTGAACGGCACGTTGACCAGCGAAGACTCGAACTTGACCGTGCACACGCCCAACGCGGGCGCGGTCACCGTGCCCCTTGCCGACCTGACCGTGATTCGTTCTCCGCAGGCGCAAGCGGATTACGAGAAGAGCCTGCATCCAGGACCGCTGTCGGCTTGGTCGGGAGGCGGGAATGTGGGCTTTGCGCTGGCGCGCGGCAACAGCGACACCACGAACCTGGCGCTGGGATTCAACGCGAATCGCAAGACCAATTCGGACCAGATCAAAGCTTACGTGTCCTCGGTCTATTCGACGGCGGGGGCCATCGCCGGCGGAACGGTCACCGCAAACGAGATCCTGGGAGGAATCCGCTACGACCGCAACCTGAATCCGAAGCTGTTCGCCTTCGTAGGTGCGGACTTTCTGCACGATGCGCTGCAATCGCTCGATCTGCAGCAAATCTACAGCGCGGGCCTGGGGTGGCACGTGGTGAACCGTCCGGGCACGACCTTCGATGTGCTGGGCGGCGCCAACTACACGCGCGACAGTTACACCGGCGCCACCGTAACCTCCGCCAGCACCACGGTGAACCAAAGCTTTCCCGCGCTGACTCTGGGCGAGGATTTCACCAAGAAGGTCGGCTCCGCTTCGGCGTTCACCGAGGACTTCACGTTTTATCCCGACTTGGACAACTTCAGCGAGTACCGCTTCGCTGCCGACGCGGGATGGACCACGCAAATCAAGAAATGGCTGGGCTGGCAAGTCACCTTCAGCGACCGCTATATTTCCAATCCGCCGATCCTGGGGACCAAGAATAACGACACGCTGTTTTCCATGGGCTTGAAGTTTTCCTTTTCCGGGAAGTAGCGGGCCGCGAGCTTTGACACGCTACTGGACGGCGCGCGGCAGAAGGCGGCCGGCCTGGCAGCAGGGCCCCGCGCCCGTTCCCGGCTGGAGACATCGACCATGCCGAACTGCTGGCTGGTGCCGGGGGCATCCTCGATTTCGCCCGCTCCATTGCCGCGAAAATCGTCGTCGAAAAAAATGGCGCGGGCGTGATTCTGCAGATTCGCGCCCCACATTTGGGTCTTGCCCGAGGGGCGCACATCGGTGGCCGTCACACCAGAAATGACGGCGGTCGTGCGATCGGCCAGATAGATGCCGTTCGGCATCCTTCCCGAAGTTCCATTGCTGTTGAAGGTGCCGCTGCTGAGCTGCCCGGAGTACGACTCGACGGAGTAGCGCACAAAACCGGCGTTGGCCGGCTGGGAGAGGGCCAGGTGCGAAGCGTCGGTGACCGAGGCGATGGTGTACTGCGCCGAGCCGATTTTGATTTGCGTGCCGGGCTGCCAGGCCAAACCGAACGCGTTGCCGCCGAGCAGAGTGACCTGTGAGCCGGCGGCTTCCACGTCGCCCGAAGCGCCCAGGAAGTACGTTCCGGCAAGCTGATTGTCGTTGGCCGTCACGTTGACCAGGCGCGTGCGCGGCGAGCCCACTACAATTACGCCTTCCGCGCCGTTGCGCGAAAGATCGCAATTGGAGACGGTCACGTCCTCGGAAGTGAAGATTTCGGCGCCGTGCTGCAAATTGGAAGGCAGATTGCCGTTGTTGTCGCCGATGCAATTGGAGAGCTGCACGCGTGCGGAATTGTAGATGTCGAAGCCGTCGCCGTTGTTGCCGTAGAAGCCCGCGCCCGGCTCGTCGGAATTGCCGTTGCTGGCCGTTCCGGTGATGGTCACGTCGGTGGCGCCATCTTCGGTGACCACGCCATCCGCATTCTTGAGCCCGGAAAGCAGGCCGCCAAAGAGGGCGATATCGTGGCTGGCGCTGATATCCACGCCGGCGTAATTGCGCACGGTGGTTCCGTCGATGTTCAAAATGATGGGATCGATGATGTCAACGAACGAAGACGCCCGGCCGATGCGGATCAGCCCGCCGTAATAGGCGTCGCTGGCCGGCGCCGTGAAACCCTCAATGCGCGGATTGACGATTCTGCCGTGGTCCGAGTGCACCACGCGAATCGCGTTGCCACGCGCGGTGAGGCTCAAGTGCCGCGTGCTGTTGATGCGGAAATTGGAGACGGTATCGTAATCGATGTGCGAGCCGCCGCCGACGAAGGTGATGTGGTCCGCCTCCACGTTGACCGTGTGGCTGCTGAGAATTTCCCCGCCCAGCGCGGCTGTGGTCTGCGCGGAAACGATCTTGAGATCGCGCACGACGGTCCCCGAGGACTGAATGATTTGCGCGCTCGGCGTGGTCATCTGCAGGATGGTGGAATCGCCCGAGCCCTGCAGCACGTTGACGCCGCCAACGCAGGAGGGAACGACGATCGCCTGGGAAACGGCGATGGTGACATTGGACGGAATCACCACCGTCCCGCAGGCGCCCGCCAGGGAGTCGACTGCCTGCTGCAAACCCGAATCGGTCTGCGCGTAATTCACGCCGTTCAGGTAGACCACGTTCCCGGTGGGCACTTGGCCGGAAGACGACAGCCGGGTCAGTCCGAGGACTCCACAGAGCAGCAGGATGGCGAAAGACAAAGGGGCCAGGCGCTTCACGTTGCGTTTCCTCCACAAAATTCATTTCGCCATGGGCTGAGCTTGTGTCGGAACGCAAGAGCCTGAAAAGGAGCGGGTCGAGCCGGTTTTTTAGCAGAGGGCAAGCGCCTGCACGGTGACGCGCGTCACATGCCGCGTCGCATGCGGAGCCGCAGGGCACCGGGTGCCAACGCCTGTCCGGATGCTAAATCCGATTCAGTTGAAATCAGAGGGCGCGACTCTACTCTTTTGCGAGGGAATCCTCAAGCACTTTCAGCAAACATAGAGAACCAAGGAAGCCAAGAGTCAAAGAGGGAACGCCCGGGAATTTGGCTGTGCGTCCCGAAGGATCAGTCTGGGGACCAATCTTGCGATCAATCGTGGCCCGCGGCATGCTCCAGCGCGCGCCCATGCCGGCTTTCCGCGGCGAGGATCTCCGCGTGATGTTCAGCATGAGGTCCATGCTCGGCCAGCAGGGCGCACCCGATAATCGTGAGCGCGATCCATGCCGCGGCTTCGCGCCAGAACTCCTGGCGGCGCATCTCCGCGATGCGGAAGGTCGCCACCACTTTGGCATTGGAACCGTCCGTGACATCGGAGCTCTGCGACATCACTTGGACCAGCGTCGCGTTCTGCGTCCACTGCTGGCCGGTCCACAGGGTGATAGGCGTCAGCACCAGCCAACAGGCCACGGCGAGATAAGCAAAGAATCTACGAGTACTCACTTCGAAAATGCCTCCCAAGCTAAGATTCGGAGCCAACCACAGTAACCCGTGGCGAAAGAATTCGCAAACGCCTGGCGAGCGCAATGAGCCGTAAGATTCAACAGGCTCAAGCAGAAAGACCGCCTTGCAATGCACAGGGGGCCTGAATATACTGGCGTGTTTGTTGCGCCCTCGAATCTGGGAGCAGTGTAGGCGTTCCTCGGAGCAGGCATGGCGTACATAGCGGTCGCGACGAAACCGGCCGAATCGAAGACCAGCTACATCCTCGATAAACTGCAGTCGCTCAGCGGCCTCATCCCCATCGGCGCATTTCTCGCGGAACATTTCTGGTCGAACAGCTACGCCCTGGTCAGCACGCGGAAGTACAACGAAGTTTCGTTCGACCTGCAAAGCATCCCCTGGCGCTGGATCGTGGAATTCGCGGTGATCTGGGCGCCGATCGCCTTTCACGGGTTCTACGGGCTGTGGATCTGGTGGAAAGGCAAGCAGAACACCTTCGCCCATCCGTGGATGGCCAACTGGATGTACCTGCTGCAGCGCTGGACGGGAATCATCGCCTTCGCCTTCATCGGCTGGCACGTTTATACGGAGCGTTTCGCCACCGGCGGGCGCAGCACTTACGAGGGCGTAGCGCAAGCGATGGCGCATCCGTGGTATTTCGCGTTTTACATTGTGGGCGTGCTGGCCGCGTCGTTCCATCTGGGCAACGGCACGTGGAATTTCGCCTGCAAGTGGGGCATTGCGGTGACGCCGCGCGGGCAGCGCTGGTGGGGATGGTTTGGAGCGGCGATCGCGATTGTGTTTGGTGTCGTGGGAGTCATGATCGCAGTGGGGTTCCACAATCAGTGGTTTCCGCTGAACGGATACGTGAAATGAAGCGCAAATTCGCGTCCCGGAATTTCGCGTAGGAGTTATGGCCAGGCAACCGAAAATCATCGTGGTGGGCGGCGGGCTGGCGGGCCTGATGGCCACCATCCGCATCGCCGAATCGGGCGTGCCCGTTGAGGTGTTTTCCATCGTGCCGGTGAAGCGCTCGCATTCGGTGTGCGCGCAGGGCGGCATCAATGCGGCCAAGAATTTGAAGGGCGAAGGCGACTCGACCTGGCAGCATTTCGACGACACCGTCTACGGCGGCGATTTCCTGGCCAACCAGCCGCTGGTGAAAGGGATGTGCGAGGCGGCGCCCGCGATCATCGATTTGCTCGACCGCATGGGCGTGATGTTCAACCGCACCCCGGAAGGACTCCTGGATTTTCGGCGCTTTGGCGGGACGCTGCACCATCGCACCGCGTTTGCCGGCGCGACCACAGGCCAGCAGTTGCTGTACGCGCTGGACGAGCAAGTGCGGCGCTTCGAGGCGGAAGACAAAGTCAGGAAATACGAGAACTGGACTTTTCTTTCGGCGGTGATCGACGAAACCGGCGTGGGCCGCGGCATCTGCGCCATGAATTTGAAGACCATGGAGATCAAAACCTTCCCCGCCGACGCCGTGATTTTCTGCACCGGCGGTGTGGGCGCGATCTTCTATTACTCGACGAATTCGGTGGTGTGCACGGGCTCGGCGCAATCGGCGCTGCTGCAGCAGGGCGCGTATTACGCCAACGCTGAGTTCATCCAGGTGCATCCCACGGCGATTCCCGGCGAAGACAAGTGCCGGCTGATGAGCGAATCCGCGCGCGGCGAGGGCGGGCGCGTGTGGGTGCCCAAGCAGCCGGGCGACAACCGCCGCGGCAAGGACATTCCGGAGGGCGAGCGCTTCTATTTCCTCGAAGAATGGTATCCGAAGTACGGCAACCTGGTGCCGCGCGACGTGGCCACGCGCGCGATTCACAAAGTCGTGTTCGAGATGAAGATGGGGCTGGCGGGCGATCAGCCGGCCGTCTATCTCGACGTTTCGCACATTCCCGCGGACGTGCTGGACCGCAAGCTCGAAGGCATCCTCGAAATTTACGAGAAATTTGTGGGCGTCGATCCGCGCAAAGAGCCCATGAAAGTCTTTCCCGCCATGCATTACACCATGGGCGGGCTGTGGGTCGACAACGAGCACCAGGCGACCAACATTCCGGGAATCTATGCGGCGGGCGAGTGCGAATACCAGTATCACGGCGCGAACCGGCTGGGCGCGAATTCGCTGCTCTCCTGCATTTACGGCGGGATGATCGCGGGTCCGGCGGCGGTGAAATATGCGCGCAATCTCGAGCAGGGTTGCGACAGCACGCCCTCCAGCGTGTATGAGAAGGAGCGCGTCCGGCAGCAGGACAAGAACGACGCGCTGCTGAATCAGCAGGGCGGCGCCGAGAATCCCATGACCATCTGGCGCGACCTCGGGCAGCTGATGACGCAGAACGTGACGGTCACGCGCGTGAACGCGGACTTGAAGAAGACGCTGGGCCAGCTCGACACGCTGGCGGACCGCTACAAGCGCATCAGCCTGGCCGACCGCACGCAGTGGTCGAACCAGACGCTGAACTTCGTGCGCGAGCTGGGCAACATGCTGGTGCTGGCCAAGGTGATCGCGTTGGGCGCGCTCGAGCGCAACGAAAGCCGCGGCGCGCACTGGAAGCCGGAGTTCCCGAACCGCGACGACAAGAACTGGCTGAAAACGACCAAGGCGAGCTATCTGTGCGGGAACATCAAGCTCGAATACGAGCCCGTGGACGTTTCGCTGATTCCGCCGAGAGAACGCAAATACACCGCGAAAGCTTAGAATCGGAGGCAAGGACACAAGGAGGCAGGGAGACAAGGAAAAGCAAGACGGCCATGCCGATACGCACTTGCTGATTCCACCGACGGAACGGAAATACGCGGCGAAAGCTTAGAAGCGAGGCAAGGAGGCAGGGAAACAAGGGAGACAAGGAAAAGCAAAGATCGCCATGGCAATACGCACCTATCGGGATCTGCAGGTTTTCCAGGAGTCGTACGCGGATGCGCTGGAAACGTCGAAGTTGGTCAAGAGCTTTCCGCGTTTCGAGCAAGTCGAGCTTTGCCGCCAGCTTCGCAGAGCGGCACGGTCCGTTCCGGCGAATATAGTCGAGGGCTGGGCCAAACGGCAGTCGGCACCTGAATTCAAGCGGTATTTGCAGGTTGCGATCGGCTCTTGCGATGAAGTCAGGCTGTGGCTGGAGATGAGTAAGGATGAGGGATGTATCTCGGGCGAGGTACTGAAGGAATTCACGGACCGCTACAATCGAATCGGAGTGATGTTAGCGAGCCTGTGGCAGCACTGGCGTGCAGCGGCATAAAGGTTTTCCTTGCCTCCTTGCCACCGTGCTTCCGTGCATCCTTGCATCGAGTGAAGTACGTATTCAGAGCCTGAGTGAATACTGGAAGTATCTAAGTTCTATGGCAGATAACACTTTCATCGTTCGCTCCGCGCAGCATAGCGTGGCGAAATCGGGTCTTTTCCTTGCCTCCTTGCTTCCTTGCCTCCTTGCCTCCTTGCTTCCCAGGAGAATCTATGCCTGACGGCACTTTTATCGTTCGCATCAAGCGCCAGCAGCGCCCGGACGAAGCGGTGCGCTGGGAAGAATACGAGCTGCGGCACCGCCCGCACATGAACGTGATCCAGTGCCTGCGCGACATTGCCGAGCGCCCCGTCACGCGCGACGGCAGGGAATCGACGCCGGTCAGCTACGAGGCGAATTGCCTGGAAGAGGTATGCGGCGCCTGCGCCATGCTGATCAACGGGCAGCCGCGGCAGGCCTGCTCGGCCCTGGTCGATAATCTGGAAAAGCCGATTCGCCTCGAGCCGCTGGCTAAATTCCCGCTGGTGCGCGATCTGCAGGTTGACCGCTCGAAGATGTTCAACGACCTCAAGCGCACCAAGTGCTGGATCCCCATCGATGGCACGTACGATCTGGGCGAAGGGCCGCGCATGGCGCCCTCCCTGCAGGAAATCGGGTATCCGCTGGCGCGCTGCATCACCTGCGGGAACTGCCTGGAAATTTGCCCCAAGGTGAACAGCCACACCCAATTCGTGGGCGCGGCGATCCTGAATCAGGTGCGCCTGTTCAACATGCATCCTACGGGCGCGATGCACGCGGACGCCCGGCTCGATGCGCTGATGGGGCCCGGCGGGATCGAGGATTGCGATAACGCGCAGAACTGCGTGAAGGTTTGCCCCAAGGGAATTCCTCTCACCGAATCCATCGCGGTGGTGAACGGCCAAGTCATCTGGCACGCCATCAAGTCCTGGTTCGCCGGCCGCTAGAACCTGCGACAGATCGAGTCGGTCCGCGTATGAGTCTTCTTCTTGTCTTGGCAATCGCTCTTGCATTCCCCCTTACCCCAGGCAGCACCCGCCCGACCGATCCCACACTGTCCGCAACAATCCAGCGCCTTTTCCACTCTACGTTCACGTCAGACGACGATAGGGCAGACATAGCGCAAGCCATGCGTATCTACCGCAAACAAGGCTTTCCGAGTATTACGCAGGTCGGTGACGAAGCCGCGTACGAATTCGTCGTAATGCTGGCAAGCACGACAGTGCCGACTGACATTCGTCGACAAATTCTGTCTAAGGTGCGCGAAGCCGCCGCTCGAGATGAGGTCCCCTCAGATGCGGCGATCTTTTACGCGGCGCGTCTGCATATCGAGAAAATTCAGCACGAAGCCGAGGCCCATCCTCCCACGAATCCGGGCCTTCGTGATGAAATCGAGCGGATGTACAAGACTGATCAGGCCGTGCGCCAAGTCCATGGATTCGACGCCAGAAAGATGGAGGAAACTGACAAGCAGCACTCAGCTCGATTGTGGGCGATATTGAAGATGTACGGGGTGCCGACTTACTCGATGGTGGGCCCTGATGCTGCAGGCGAGTTTGTCACGATGATTCAGCACCAACCACCTCGGTTCAGGCAGAAGGTCTTGCCTGAACTGAAGGCAAACGTTGAAGCCGGCCAGGCCGACCCGGAAAGTTACGCGCTGGTTTACGACCGCTCGCAGGGCGACCTGGGCAAAAAACAGCTCTATGGCGAGAATTTAAAGTGCACGGCGGGCGGCAAAATGCACGAAGCGCCCATCGCGGACGAAGCACACGTGAATCAGCGCCGGGCGGAGCTTGGGCTGATTCGTGTGGAATTGTATGCCCGGATCGTCGCGGAGCTCGAGCCTCAATTCGGTGCGCCCGCTCCAGCCGCAAGATAGCGCGAACTCTGCTCTTGGCATGATTGCTCTTCCGATTTGCTGACGTCGCAGACCCGGTCGCGGATCAATTCCAGCTGTTGCGTTCCTTGTTGAGGTGATCCGGCAGATACACGCCTTTCGCTAATCCTCTTAGCGCCTTACGGTAAGATCTTGGTCTTCGCACAAGAAGAACTCGGTCACTGCAGACCACGATGGTCACCTTGTCGCCAGGTTTCAATCCAAGCGCTTCGCAAGCCTCTCGCGGGATCGCGATGTCATTCTTGCGCGAAATAACAATCTGCTTCATCGCACTCCTTTCTGGGACGATGCCAGGTTTGGCGGCCTACTCAGGGAGTCGAACCTGAACGAGTTGAACCTGAACACATCCTCCTGGTTGCACCCTAAGATCGTCCGGATCCCCGTAGCTTATACCAGCTTTGGCAAAACCGAAGCCGGGCTTTGTCGCACGGACGTAATATCGACCGGGCGGAACCTTGATCTCGAACCGACCTGCTGCGTCTGTGGTCGCAGTGTAAACACCGCCCGCCCCTTCGGCCTCGACATGCACCCCTGGGACCGGGAACGACAGGGCTTGGTGGCTAATGAGCCCGTGGATAACACCATCGCCCTTGCGTTTTCGGATCGCCTCGATTTCTTCCAGCACAGCAGCTTTCTGATTAACCGGTCCGGAGTTGCCGCAGCCGTCGAGTTCCCAAGCCTTGTCCGTATCCGAGTAGAACAGAAATAGAAGATATTCTTCGCCTTTATTCCAGCGGAACGTCGCGCGACCGCTATCGTTTCCCTCATGCACTCGAAACTCTGCAGAGATTCGGCCCCGAAATGTTCGGCCAGCGCGCAAGGTGTAGACGAACGCCGCCACAC